>CAZDCZ010000004.1:21742-55588 GCA_964504155.1 uncultured Bacteroidales bacterium
TTCCAAGTTCTAAAACTGTTAAAAAAATAGACGCTCCATTAAAGTATATTATTAAGACAGGTACTCTTGTAATTCTTTGGGAAGAAACTCCAGATGAAATATGGGATTTAGAAAAAGAAAATATAAAAAAGCGTTTATACAAAGTTGTTGGTCTAAGTAATCAGAAAATTAACCGTCCATCTGGTAAAGTTGATGAATATGCAACGATAGTTTTGAGATTTCATCAAGAAGCAACTCCCGCAAGTGAACTAAAAATTATTGATGGAAAATTTCAAAAACAAGAGTCATACAAGCCACAAAGAAAATTAAATCATAATCAATTTAATGTTTTAGTTGAAGGTTACGATTTTAAAATAAATGTATTGGGTCAAATTGAAAAAATATGAATAAATAAAATGAAAAAAATAAAAAATGAATAGACTCAGAGTGTCTTTAAAACAACCTGAGATTGAAAAAAAGTAAGTTTATGTTTAATACTCACGGCGTGTCTTTAAGACACACCGTGAGTAAAAGAAATAAAGAATGTATTTTGAAAAAAATCACATATATCATATTTATAATCAGGGGAATAATAGGCAAAAGATATTTTTTAGCAAAAATAATTATTTATTTTTCTTAAAAAAGATAAAAATGTATATCGCACCTTATTCCGATATTCTTGCATGGTGTCTAATGCCTAATCATTTTCATTTAATGGTTTTGGTTAACGAAGTAAGTTTCCCTGAAAGTAGTCTCGGTGTGTCTTTAAGACACGTCGAGACTGATAAACGATACAACAAGACTGAAAAAAGCTTTAATGCATCAATTGGAATTATGTTAATGGGATACACAAAAGCTTTAAATAAACAGCAAAAAAGAACAGGAAAGCTTTTTAGAGAAAAAACCAAAGCAGAATGTCTTAATTATATAAACGGTATAACTCCATCATTTTATAATACCAAATACAAAACGCAGATTCAGGTAGATAATCACGAATTTCAATACCCACAAGTGTGTTTTAATTATATCCACCAAAATCCGGTAAAGGCAGGTTTAGTAAAAACAGAAACAGCTTGGGAATTCTCGTCAGCACAAGATTATGCAGGATTGCGCAATGGAACCTTGGTAAATAAAATAGAAGCAAGAAAATACATTGTATTTTAATTATTCACTATATAATTTAAACTTATGTTTTATCTAAAATAATTAATAAGAACTAAAATGCTAAAACGAACATTGTATTTTACAAAACCAAGTTACTTATCTGTTAAAAATAAACAGTTGGTAGTGGAGATAAAGGGAGATGCACAAACTAAAACAGTTCCTATCGAAGATATTGGTTTTATGCTAATAGAGAATATGCAAATAACATTAAGTATGCCTTTAATCGAAGAATTAATGAATAATAATGTGTCTGTAATTTTTTGTAATTCAACGCATCATCCACAGTCTATGTTGTTAAATATGGAAGGGAATCATCAGCAAACCGAAATTTATCGGCAACAAGTTGCAGCTTCCGAAGCTTTAAAAAAGAATCTTTGGAAACAAACCATAATAGCTAAAATCGAAAATCAATCAAAGGTTTTAGGTAAATTAGGAATTGATTCTAATCCTTTACCGTATTTAGCTAAACAAGTTAAAAGTGGCGATAGCGATAATCGCGAAGGTATGGCAGCGCGTTTATACTGGAAAAAACTATTTGGCGAAAGTTTTATACGCGATCGATATGGCGATTGGCCCAATGCTATATTAAATTATGGATATATTGTTTTACGTGCTGCTGTGGCTCGTGCTTTAACTGGCTCAGGCTTATTACCTTCTTTTGGTATTTTCCATAGTAATAGGTACAATGCTTTTTGTTTAGCCGACGATATTATGGAACCTTACAGACCTTTTATTGATTTGTGTGTTTGGGATATTTGTCAAAAATATCCAGATATAAATGTTGTTGAAAAAGAAATTAAGGCTGAAATTCTCGAAATTCTTTCTTCCGATGTTGCAATGAAAAAACAAACTCGACCATTAATGATTGCAATTACACATACAACAGCATCTCTGGCAGCGTGTTTTACAGGAACTAAAAAACAAATTGAGTTTCCGTTAATAGTTTAAATAATGGAACACAACCGATTAAATGCTTATCATATTATGTGGCTTTTTGTTTTTTTCGATTTACCAACAAACACTAAAAAAGAGCGTAAAGCTGCGGCTAGATTTCGAAAAAAATTATTGCAAGATGGCTTTACAATGATGCAGTACTCGGTTTATATTCGCCATTGTGCTAGTAAAGAAAGTAGCGAAGTGCATACTAAAAGAATAAAAGTATGTATTCCAGAGAAAGGGCAAGTAAGTATTCTGCGGATAACAGATAAACAATATAGCAATATTATGAATTATTGGGGTATTAATGAAAAATCTTTACCAGAAAGTCCTAGACAATTAGAAATATTTTAATATCTTAGTTTGTTCTTTGACATGTTGATTAATTTTACGTGATTTATGAAATAGAATAATAATTTTGTATATCAAAATCACTTCCTGATGGATAAAATATGAAAAAATAGACCGCTTTTTTGTGCAAAAACACTATGAAATAAGGCCTATAAAAGCTCAGGTTGTGGTTTGATGTAATTTCAAGATCATAAAAAACTAAGGCTCGGTTTGGGCATCCGAATATGTGGTTGTGGTTTGATGTAATTTCAAGATCATAAAAAACACTTATATATTAGATGCAGGGCATGGTGTGTTGTGGTTTGATGTAATTTCAAGATCATAAAAAACACATCTTTATTATTTATCTTCATTACTTTAGTTGTGGTTTGATGTAATTTCAAGATCATAAAAAACCTATCGCTAATTTGATAAAGTGCTCTGCAGGTTGTGGTTTGATGTAATTTCAAGATCATAAAAAACAACTCCGTATCTGAACCATACAAGAAAGCGTTGTGGTTTGATGTAATTTCAAGATCATAAAAAACGATTCAGCAAATAGTCGATACTGGTTAGTAGTTGTGGTTTGATGTAATTTCAAGATCATAAAAAACCGAGTAGTTAATGGTTTCCCCCCAGCTAAGTTGTGGTTTGATGTAATTTCAAGATCATAAAAAACACTACAAAAAAAATAGGTGTAAATTTAACGTTGTGGTTTGATGTAATTTCAAGATCATAAAAAACTTAGTAGGCTTGTTCAATGGGCGGATACTGAAGCACGGCGGCAATTCCGTACATAAATTTAACGCAGATCGTTACAAAAAAAGCGTAAAAAAGTGAAATTCGGTTAGCTTCGTCTCATTTTGACAAAGAAAAAATTAATAAAAAATATCTCGCCCTGACAACGGATTTTTTTTAATAGATTGGTTTATACTCAATGACAAGAAGCTTAAATTCTCGCAATCGATAATTGCTTGTATGTTTGTATTAGTGCAAGTTTGTTTACATATTGGGAAAATCGAACTCATGTTAGTACAAAGAATTATTCTTTCGCCTTTTTTCTTGATAATTCAAGCATAGATTCTAATGTCTTAGTGAGATATTCTTCATATTTATTTACCATGTCTATTGTAAGCTGATTTGTAGCTACCCAATGAAATTCGTTTTCTTTATCAAGCTTTTTTATAAAAGTTAGATTTTTTATCTTTTTTTTATGCTCAGTGCGAAGCGCAATTCTATTCTCGTTAATAACACTTAAAGAATTCTTGCCTTGTTTAATTAAATTTCCGCTACGAATTGCTTCAAAATTTGTGATAATTTCATTAAACATAGCTTGATAAGAAGGTGGTAATTCTTGTCCAAAAATTTCTGTTGTAAATAAAATTAGACTAAGTGCGAAAAGTGTCTTTAATATTTTCATATGTTTATATTTTTAAATTAATGTTGTGTGAACTTGCATTTAAAGAAATATTATTGTCGGCTTTCAATAAATTCGTAAACTTTATTATGTAATAATTACTTATTACGTAAAATTTAGATTATACGTGGACACAAAATAGAAATTATTTTGTAAAAGGACAAATTTATAAGAAGCAAAATTAATATACATCAGAATCCGGAGTATTTAGTTTTAAAGGAAACGAAAAAGTTTTTGAATGTTATGAAAGAATAGCTAAGGCTATTTCGAGCTCAGCTTAATAGCTGTGAAAGTATAAATTTAACATATGAATAAACTACTTATAATTCATTTCCAATAAATATTATACTATTGTGGCTAAGGGTTATAGTTTTTCCTTTTATTAACGATGGCGGCATAATCTTAGTATTGTTGTTAGTTATTACACTTCCTTTAACCAATATTCCTATTTTATTGGTAAAATTCAGATTCTTAACTTTTTTAGTTATCAGTATCTCTCCATTTTTTATCCATTTTTGTACTGCTTCGTGTTGCCACGAGTTAAATGGTTTAATCTCTGCAATAATATTTTCAACAAATCGAGGAAGAGCTATTTCCCATAATTTATCTTGAAGTGTTGTATTGTTTTCAATAATTTGTTGCATATGAATTGCTGTTAATCGTAATACACTAACGGGAGATTCGGCTGTAACAGTTGCTGTTCTTGGTATATCTGTTAAGAAAGACATTTCGCCAATAACACTTCCTTTTCCAAGAATATCTATTACTTTATTATGCTTACTAATTTTTACTGTTCCTCTCGAAATAACATAAAGACTATCGATATGGCCATCTTCTTTAATTATTTTTTCTCCTATAGCATATACTCTTTGTTGAAATAGACTGGATATTTTATTAAAAGTAGTTTTGTCTAAATCTTTCAGCCAATTTACGGTTTTTAGTAAATTATTTTTTTCGGGTTCTTTTATTTCGGGAGGAGAGTCGATAAGTCTTTTCATTCTTATCTCAATATCTTTTATCATTATATTACTCTCATCTTCACCAATCTGTCCTTTTTTCAGTAAGCGTTCAACAGTCTTTTTTTCGTAATTCAAATTTGCTCGTACAGCGTGTTTAGTTGTAATAGAACTGTAAATTTCGGGGTAAGTATTTTTAAGATTTCGTAAAAATGTAAGACCGTGAATTCTGTTTTCGTTTATTTCGGTTTCTACTAAAAGAAGATTTTCTTCTGTTTTCTCATCCGATGTTTTTATCGACATACTTTCGATTAATTTCAAACTTACGTATTGTGCTGTTACAAATCCGCGAGCAGTATCGTAGCTTTTTGCCAATTGGTCGAAGAATATTGTTTGAGCTAATTTTCTGAGTATAGAGTTAGATTGAAATTTATTTAAATATTTTGGAGTATGCCATTGTTGTTCCAAGTCTTTTCTATCCGATAAGGAAATTTTCCCATTGGCATCGATTATTTCGTTAATTGCATCAGATAAGTTTTGTACTGCCGATGCGCTAATCATTCCATTCTTAAATTGTTCCCAGTAACTACTTTTTTCTTTTTCTAAAATTCTTCGACGTGTTTCGGCTAAATTAGAATCATTATGAGTAGAAAGGTCTATTTTATCTTGTATGGCATCGGGAAGATATTCGTTAACTGTATTCCAGTCTGCCTTGCTCATAAACCTGTCTTTTTTTAGTTTTTCAATTGAGTTTTCCGATGCTTGTCGTATATAATTTTTGGCATTAGTAATCATTAATTTTTTCGAAGGAGAGACTTTGTTTAAGCCCATCATAGTAACAAATGCTTTAATTGTTGTTGCATTTATAAGTAAAGTAAGAGTTACTATCCCAGCAATATAAAACAGAAACTGATCGCGAATTTCCGGGTCGATATTATTTTCGCCTGCAACGATTAAGGCTAAAGCTAAACCTACAGCTCCTCTTAAAGCTCCCCACCAAAGAACGTAGGCATCTTTTTTAGGAAGTCCATATCCTGAGTTTTTCATAAATGGATAAAGTAGAAGAATAACTATAGCTCGAACAATATGAATACCAATATAAATTAATCCAAGAATTAAGAAATCTTTTGTCGAAAAAACAATACGATTAGCAATAACAACACCAACAATAATAAATATTAATGTATTGGCAATGAAAGCTGCGAGTTCCCAAAACTCGTGAAGAAAATGTTCTACTTCGGGACTAATACGTGTTCGTCCAATACCTCCAATTAGCAAGCCGAGGGTTACTAATCCTAATACTCCCGATACATGAAAAAAGTGTTCTGCTACAAAGAAAGTAATATATGCCGAAGCAATCATTACGGTAATTTCTACGAGAGCATCGTTAAAAACTTTTTTTACCCACACAATTGCTATCCATCCAAAAACTAATCCAACTAAAATACCTCCAAACGATACTTTTAAAAACTGTACAAAAGGAGATGCATCGTTGCCACTGCCTGTTATTAGTGCTAAGAAAACCAAGAAGAAAACTATTGCAGTACCATCGTTTAATAATGATTCTCCTTCGATTAATGTTCCTAATTTTTTACTTGCTCCTATTTCTTTAAGTATCGAAACTACTGCTACAGGGTCGGTTGCGCTAACTACTGCTCCAAATAGCAGGGCTAATTGCCAAGTCCAATTATTTAGTCCTATTCCTTGCGTTTTTATTCCAAGAATTATAAAAGCTGTTAGAAATATGGCTATTAATATTCCAGGCACTGCTAATAGAAAGGCATTAGTGAAAGATTTTTTAAATGTATGAACATCCATAGCAAAAGCTGCTTCGAAAATTAATGTAGGTAGAAATAAAAATAATATTAAGTGAGGATCGATATTTCCTGCCCAATGAATAGATTCTTCTATAAAACTAACATCTATTTGTGAACCAAAAATATTCCAATATTGCAAATATCCCAAACGCGATAGAATACCCATTACTAAACCAAAAATTAATAATAAAACAGTGAATGGTAAAGGTGTTTTTTTAAGAAAATGACGCGTTGCTGCTCCTATAAATAATGCAATTATTATGAATAATAATGGGCTCATATTGCTTTTGTGTTCACTTTCGTGAATTATTTCTTTCTCTGAAACATGATTGGATGCATTTGTCGAAACCTGTTCGTGCTTTATGCTAGTTTCTTGAGATTGTATTTCGATATTGTTTTTTTGCTGATTATCATGAAAAATATTAGCTGTAGAGATTATTGATATTAAAAAAAGAGTAAATGTGATTAATGCGAATTTGTTTTTATTTCTAATTTTCATGAGTTTAAAATTTGCTAAATAATTGACTGTATGTTGTTAGTTTTAATCAGCGTTCTTGTGTGTTTCAATAATATTTTAAATATTGAAGTGCAATAATCTTCTAGAAAAAAATGATGTAGAAGATTTAGTTATTATAAAAGTAAGTTGATTTGTATTTAAACATAACTGTTTCATCTTTGCAATAATCTAAGTGTTAGATTAAAAGAAAATTAAAGATACAAAAACAATTTTAGAAAAGGAAATATAAATTTATTATTGATTAGCGTATATTTGTTATTGATGTATTGCATTAACAAGATGAGGTAATATACTAATGTCGTTTTCTATTGCAGTGCCAATTACTACAATGTCGGCACCTGCTTTAATAGTGTTTTTAATATCTTCTGGAGTGTTTAAACCTCCACCAACAATTAATGGGATGTTAATATTTTGTTTTACTTTTTTTATCATTTCAATTTTTAACGAATTGTTTGCTCCACTACCTGCTTCAAGGTAAATGGTTTTTAATCCTAACATTTCGCCGGCCATCGCAGTAGCTACTGCAATATCAGTTTTGTCGGCAGGAATTGGTTTTGTGTTACTCATATATTCTACCGATGTGGTATTTCCTCCGTTAACAAGTATATATCCTGTTGGTATTACCTCTAGTTTGCTTTGTTTTATGTTCGATGCAGCAATTACGTGATTCCCAATTAAAAGATTGGGATTGCGACCCGAAATAAGCGATAGCAAAAGTATAGCATCTGCTTTGTCGGTTATTTGAAGAACATTCCCCGGAAATAATATTACAGGAATGTCGGTATTAGCTTTAATTGTTTTTGTTGTTTCGTTTATTGAATTAGATATTAAACTGCCTCCAACAAAAATCAAATCAACTTCCGATTTGTTGGCAGAATCAATTACTTGAATAAGTTTTTTGTTTGAGTATTTGTCAGGATCGATTAATAAAGCAAAAAATTTCTTATTATCTTTTAGTTGGTCTAGAATCTTATTAAAAATCATAAAGCGAATATTATTTATAACAAAAAACTATTGAATAGTTTTTAATTGTAAAATAGTTTAAAGTAAACTCTTCTGTAATTGTATTATTATAATATTTTCCATAAAAAATACCTTTAGCTTTAGGCGTGAATGGTTCTATGAAAAGATTATTAGCAAAATCGACATTCTGTTTGTTGCAAATTTTGAATAGTGTTTCTTTAGCACACCAATGCAAATATAAATGAAAAATTTCATTATCAGTATCGATTTTTTGTAGTTCGTTTGTGCAAAGAAAGCGATGTTTTATATTTTTAATCTTTTCCGACATAAATTCAATGTCAATGCTAACATCTTTTTGTTTACTTATTATAATTGACGATAGATTTTTCGAGTGAGAGATGCCAATTTTATAACTTTTGTCGAGTAGAAATGGTTTTCCGGTAGAGCTGTATATAATTTTGTTGCTATTAGTTATTAATTTTTTCAACAATACTCTAATACTTAACCATTCAAGTTTTCGCTTAGCGTTTCTGAATGTTTGTAGTGTATTAATATCGTCGTTATCGAGATTAGCTAAAGAGAATAAAGTATCGAAATCTTCAGTTATTTCCCATATTCCGAGTAATGTTTCGTTATCGATATTTTTTTTAATTATTAAACTCATTAATGATATTTATTTCCATTCAAAAGTTTCGATTAAATTTTTAATATCTTTTTTAACAAAATTAATTACCGGAGCTAGTGAGTCTTTGTTAGGCTCAACATTAAAATATAATGCCCCACGAAGAAAATGTTTTGTGCTGTCGGTAAGGTAAAATTGAACCGATGATGCGGTATTACCTTCTATTTCGTACAACATTCCGTAAACATTTTTTTCTGGTTTAATAAAAATTTTCTCGTTTATCGATTCTGCTTTAATAGTATGTTTGTAAGCTAGCTCTCGCGAATCTTCAATCATTTGTTGTAGATTATTATTTACATCCTTATAACTGATGTGTATTTTACCATTAATATCGGGGTAATTAATATTTATCCAACATTTTTTCTCGGGATGACGATTATCCTTACTAATATTTGCACATGTTGGGTATTCGAATGTATATGGACAGTTGCTTGTGTAGTTTTGATATTTTTTTTCGGGAAGATCAATGCGGAAATATCCTCGTGGTTTAGGAGTGTAATCATCTCTTTTGCAACTCCAGATACTGGTAGTTATAATTAATATTAAAACAAATATTAAGTTATATTTTTTCTTCATAATAAAAATCTTTTCGTAAAATGTAAAAGTAATAAACATTTTATTCGAAACGATTATTCATAAAATAAAATTCGATTTTGTAGTAATGAAAAATCCTTGATTATAACAATCAAGGATTTTTCATTTTCATTTTTTTATAATTATTTTATATGATAATCATTACCATCAATATCATTGTATGTAACATTTATTATAGAAGGAAAAGAGTTATTATCAACAGAAATTCCATGACTTGCAGAATGAGATATCGTTGAATTCGAGATTGTAACATTCGTTCCTGTTTCAGATAAATCAATCATTCCATAAGTAGAAGAGTATCCTCCGCCATATGACATGTCGCAATTATCTATAATTGTTCCGGCTGATGTTCCGCTTTCGAAGAAAATAACATCCCAGTCGCCTTTTGAAGCACTTCCTACAGGAGCCGATGATGTAAAAATTATTCTTTCTTCGGCTGTTCCTTGTGCAACTAATTTTCCGTAAGTGCTTGATGAACTACCTATTTCTAGTTGACTTCCTTGTGTAAAATAAATTTTACTGCCAGCCTCTATAATTAACTCACTTCCGTTAGATGATTCTATGTACATGGTGCCATCGATATAATATGCACAAGATTGTTTTTTCCATGTTTCGCTTGCTTGCTCGTAAGTATCTCCTTTTACCAAAATACCTAAATTTGAGTCGTATGTGTTTCCTGTACCAATAGTATGGGCATAATTTGCATAAAGTTTAATAGGATGGTCTGCAATCGACGAAAAAGCATTATTGTCAAACGATACAAAAGAAGATTCGCTATTCAATGAAATTCCATAAGATTCGCTATTCGTAATTGTGCAATTATTAAAAGCAACTGAACAATAATCTAAATTAATAGACCCGTATGAAGATGAATAGCCTCCGCCATATTCGAAAGTACAATAAGTGAATGCACTACTGTTTGATGTTCCGTCTTCTAGAAATATTGCATCCCAGTCTCCTGCTGTTTTCGATGTTGCTGAGGATGTAAATATAATCGGATTAGTAGCTGTCCCGATGGCTATAATTGTTCCATAAGTGCTTGATGAACTACCAACTTCTATTTGACTGCCATTTGTAAATCCAATAGTTGTTCCTTCTTCGATATTTAATATACTTCCAGAATTACTTTCTATGTCCATTGTTCCATCAATTATATACGAAACCGTTTGTGCTAACCATGTTTCATTAGCTTGATTGTATGTTCCTCCTGCAACTAATATTCCTATTGAAGAGTTTATTGTTTCAAATATATTTCCTGTACCTATTGTGTGTGCTGCATTAGGATATAATCTAATTACATGACTTGAAGTTGTATTGATATTATTATTGATAAACGATTTGAATTTAGACTTTGAGTTTAAAGAAATGCCATAAGAATCACTATTTTTTATTGTACAATTAGTCATTGTTATTTCTGCATCACTTAAGTGAATCGTTCCATACGATGAGGAATATCCCCCACCATATTCAAAAGTACAATAAGCTAGGTTTGTTGTTGAAGCAGTACCGCTATCGAAGAAAATAGCATCCCAATCTCCTGCACTTGGAGTCGCTGCATATGCTGTAAATAGAATAGGATCGTCTGATGTCCCATTTGCTATTATTGCAGAACCGGTTTCAGAACTGCCAACTTCAATTTGAGCACCTTCTTTAAATTTTATTATTGTTCCGGCTTCAATAGTTAAAGTAGCACCATCAATACATAGTGAGCTATTAATTATGTAAACATTATTTGTTTCCCATGTAGTGTTGCTGGTTATGTTATCTGTAACTTCGTTTACAGTAAGAGTAGGATCTGTTGTGTCATCATCATCATCACAAGATACAAAACCGATTAATAAAGCAAATAAAATAATTTTTAGTTTTTTCATAATTATTTAATTAGTGGTTAATATTTTTTCATGTTAAATATTAATTATGTAAACATATATGCATATGTAAATATAATAAAATATTTTTTGTTTTTATAAATTATTGTAATTTTTTGTTTTGATGTTTGTTATATACTTGTTATATCTTTTAAATTAGTTATATTAAGAGTATATATTTGATTATTTATTTACTAATATAGAATAAAAGTAAAATATTGAAGAGATTTGAATAAAGCAGATTCATTTTTAAATTGCAATAATTTATTATCTGCATAAGAGTGTTGAAAATGTCAAGATTAATTTCGAAATACAAGTTACAAATAATATCCAAACAATTATAATTTTTTTAGCTGCTGTGTGATGTGCTATTTATAAATAGTAATAAATCATAAAATGAATAGATATTGATATTATAATTGCGTGTAAGGATTGTTTCTTAATTATGAATTTCGCACAATAAAGCTTAGAAAATTAATTTGTTGTTTAAAAAAGCAAATTACAAGTTAATTAAATAGCGAGTTTTTGGATGATTATTATAATCCTTGTAAAGTGTAAAAAAAATCCGGTATAGTATTAAATGAATTTATACTATACCGAACAATAAAAAAGTTAAGCAAAATAATAATTTGAGTTCGATGTAAGCTTTGACCGCTGGCGCGGAAATGTTTCCCGTGCCTTTTGTTATATTTCTTTTAAATCTTTTTTTTCAATTCTATCTTTTCCAATTTTCTGTTTGTTATTTTCTTTTAGTTTACATTTAACTTTATTACAAATCACAAGCCTTACAAATTATTTAAAACACGCATACTAGACCATTTTTTAGTTATTAGGATTGTTTATTTATTACTAAAACCATTGTTTCTTTCTGAATAAAATTACTCCTAAAAACGAAAGTATTAATGAACCCAAAATTATAGAAGGCATTGCCCACATAGAATTCTCCATTAAGTTAGGAACATTCATTCCAAACAGGCTTGCTGTCAGGGTAGGAATCATTAAAATTATCGATATTAGGGTTAATTGTTTCATTACAACGTTTAAATTATTTGAAATTACTGAAGCAAACGCATCCATCATTCCGCTTTGAATATCTGAATAAATCTGTGCCATTTCAAGTGCTTGTTTGTTTTCAATAAATGCGTCTTCCAATAAATCGTCGTTTATTTCGGTGGTTATCTTTTTTGAATTACGAAGTTTGGCTAAGATAATTTCGTTTGCTTTAATTGATGTAATAAAATATACTAAACATTTTTCCATTTTTAGTAATTTATTCAATTCTTTGTTTTTGATAGACTTCTCGAGGTCTTGCTCAATTAATGAAGTCATTTGGTTTATTTGTTTTAAATATGTCAGGTATAAATTTCCTGAGCGAAGAAATAGCCGAAGAATAAAATTAGTACTATCAGTTATTTCTTTATATTGGTCTCTAAACGGAGATAGGTGTCCAATAGGTAAAACTTCGTTATCTTGTAAACATAGTGTTAAAGTGAAATTGTCTGTGATAAAAATTCCAAGTGGTAATGTATGAAATGGAACCCCATTGTTTTTAATTTCAACGGGAATTCTAAGAATTATCAAAGTCCAATTATCATCATATTCGATACGTGGTCTTTCGTCTTGATCTAAAATATCATTAATGATGTCATTTGGTAAATCATAAATATCAGTTATTTTTTGAATTTCATTAGATGTAGGATTTACGGTATTAATCCAGCAGCCTTTTTGTGGTTCGTTTATCTCAACATAACCACCAAATGTTTTGAAAATTTTAATCATGATAATGTCTCCTTACAATTTTATTCTGCAAGGATAACATGAAGCACTTACAGAATTGTTAATATTTTAATTTTCTATGATGCGGGTCTGCGTCCATTATAATTAAATTTTTGTTTGTAAAAGTAATTGAATTTTTAAATTTCCTGTCAATTGTTGCAGGATTTTTTTAAATATATAAGTTTACAAAAGTTAAAGATTACACTTTACACTAAATTAGTTTCTAACCTTACTGATTTTTCTTTCGTTCTTGATTCAATTCGTAAAGATACTTGTTTTTGTTCGAGCGTTGGCTAAAAATAGCTCTTTTGGTTTCTTCGGTTTGGCAATTTGCGTGTCGGCGAAAAACAGATGTGCTATTTGTGCGGTGGTATTATTTTTTTAGTTTCTTATTTGCTAACAAAATTTCTTTCGTTGTTCTGGTCTTTCTTTGCCTTGCACCCAACTATAAAAAATACTACTAATACTTTAACTATTCAGTATTAATAATAACTCTAATTTCTTTTATTCGTCTTTTGTCGACTGATGTAACAGTAAATGTTAGATTTTTATAATTTATTGTTCTCTCTTTTTCGGGAATTTCTCCGGTAATATTTAATATAATACCTGCTATTGTATCGGCATCTTCTTTTGTTTCATCGAAGAAAACTTCATCAAGATTAAGAACTTTTATAAAGTCGTTTAAAAGAGTTTTTCCTTCGAATAGGTAAGTATTTTCATTTATTTTCGAATAAAATAATTCTTCCGAATCGGTCTCGTCGGTTATTTCTCCAACAATTTCTTCGAGAATATCTTCAAGAGTAATTATTCCATCGGTTCCTCCATATTCGTCAATTACAATAGCAATATGTATTTTGTTTGCCTGAAATTCTTTAAGAAGAGTTTTAATTTTTTTTGTTTCGGGAACAAAATATGGAGGGCGAATTAATTTTTGCCATTCGAAATCGTCGTTTTCGCTAAAGTATGGAAGAAGGTCTTTTATATATAGTATACCTTTAATATTATCGAAAGTTTCTGAAAAAACCGGAATTCTTGAATGTCTAGAGTCAAGAATAATATCCATAAGCCTTTTTAATCCTGTATTTATTTCAACTGCAATAACGTCAACTCTCGATTTCTTAATTTCTTTTGCATTAATATTCCCAAAGCTAATTATCCCTTTTAATAGACTATTGTCTTTCGAAATCTTATTGTCGTTAATATTCAGGGCATTAGAAATGTCGTCGATAGTAATAAACGATTTAATTTTTGAAGTTCGGTTGCTAATAAACGATGATGATGTTAATATTTTAATAACCGGATATAATATTTTGTTTAATATATAAATTAAAGATGCAAATTTATGGTTGTAATTAAATATTTTTTTTCTTGAAATGATTCGAGGTAACATATCGCTAATAATAAAAATGAAGAATAAAATAATAAATATTTTTATCAAGAAATCTAAGGGCGACGATTTTTTAAAAATAAAGAATGAATTTAAGAAATAACTCGAAGATATGATAAAACCTATATAACAAACCAGTTTAGAAGTTAAAAAAGTTGCTAATAATTCTTTAGGAGAATTAATAAACTTTAAGAATAACTTATACTTATTTTCTTTATTGTGTAGTAATTGGTTTAGTTCTTTCGAACTAAGATTAAAAAAAATATTTTCGGCTCTAGAGATTAGAGCCGAAAGAATAATTAAAATTACCGAAATAGTTAAAAAAATATAATCTTGTTTTTCAAGGTTAAAAATCGAAATGTTTAAATTGTTAAATATAATCGGTAAAGGATCTGTTGTTTCCAAAACTGTTACTTAATTTAATGTTAAATTAAAATGGGAGATCGTCTGATTCGTCAATAGCCGATTCATTATTTTGATTAGCTTGATGAACTGATTCGTTTTGACTATTTGAATTGCTCGAATTGTTTTTGCCTCCTAACATTTCCATACTATCTGCAACTATATCAGTTGCATAACGTTTATTTCCATCTTTGTCGTCCCAAGAACGAGTTTTTATTTTTCCTTCTATGTATAAAGAATTTCCTTTTTTTACATATTTCTCTACTACATCGGCTAAACCACGCCAAATAACAATATTATGCCATTCGGTATTTGTAACTTTTTCTCCATTTTTGTTTTTATAGGTTTCGCTTGTAGCTAACGGAAATTTGGCTACTGCTACTCCGTTGTCTAAATGTCTTACTTCAGGATCTTTGCCTACATTGCCTACTAAAATAACTTTGTTTATTCCCATAGTATTATTTTTTAAGATTTATTATAACATATGTAAAATTAATAAATTTTATTTTATGAACAATTTACTTTAATTATTTTTTTAATTTATTATTTTGTATTTTAGTAAAATGTAATTTTTATTGTTTAGCCATAATAATAAATTAAAAAAGTAAAATTTATAATATCATAGATATATACTACTGGTTAAAAATATTTTTTTCAATTAATTGAAAATTAATCTAATTAGTATTTCATTAATAAAAAGAAAACATATATATTTGCAATTCCAAAAGAGAAAATACATGTAAAATATTGATAATTAAAGTTTTTAAAAAATGACAAAAGCAGATATTGTTAACGAAATTTCAAAAAATACTGGAATTGAAAAAATAACTGTTCAAAAAACAGTAGAAGCTTTCATGGAAACGGTAAAAGATTCTTTAGTAAATGATAATAATGTTTACCTAAGAGGTTTTGGTAGTTTTATTGTGAAAAAGCGTGCAGAGAAAACAGCTAGGAATATTTCAAAAAATACTACAATAATAATTCCTGAGCATTTTATCCCATCATTTAAACCTTCAAAGAGATTTGTTACTAAGGTTAAATCAAATGTTAAGCGATAAGTAATTGAAAGATAAATAATAAAATTATATTATTATGCCAAGCGGAAAAAAAAGAAAAAGACATAAAATGTCAACACATAAACGTAAAAAACGTTTAAGAAAAAATCGTCACAAGAATAAAAAATAATTAATTTATTATTCTTTATAAATTTGAACCTATTGAAATATTTTTCTTCGATAGGTTTAAGTTGTTTATATATAGTATTAATTAATTACGACAAGAACCCGATTTGTGAGTACAGAATTAGTAATTGATGTAACTTCCTCTGAAATTTCTATAGCCTTATTAAAAGACAAACAACTGTCTGAACTTAATAGGGAAAAGAGAGATATAAAATTTGTTGTAGGAGATATATTTTTAGCCAAGGTAAAAAAAATTATGCCGGGACTCAATGCTGCATTTGTTAATGTAGGATATGAGAAAGATGCTTTTTTGCATTACCTCGACCTAGGACAACAGTATTTGTCGTTAGATAAATATGTTAAGAGTGCTATAGGTCGAAAAGGAAAGATTCCTCTTCTTCAGAAAATAAAGCTTGAGAATGAGATTGATAAAGATGGCAAAATTTCGGATGTATTAAAACCCGGACAAATAGTTTTAACACAAATTGTAAAAGAACCGATTTCTACAAAAGGGCCGAGATTATGTTCTGAAATATCTATTGCAGGAAGAAATCTTGTTCTTATGCCATTTTCAAATAAAGTTTCTATTAGTCAGAAAATTAAATCTCCCGAAGAGAAGAAAAGGCTTAAGAAATTAGTAGAAAGCATAAAACCAAAAAATTATGGAGTAATAGTTCGTACTGTTGCTGAAAATATGAGAGTAGCTGTTCTCGATCAAGAACTGAAAGGTCTTGTTAAAAGATGGGAAAGCGGAGTGAATCGTATTAAGAATGGGAAAACTCCCAGTCTTGTACTTAGCGAATTAGATAGAACAACTGTAATACTTAGAGATATACTTAATGGCTCGTTTAATAATATCTTTGTAAATGAAGAAACTGTATATCGAGAAATTAAAGAGTATATAGGTGTTATTGCTCCCGAAAAATCGAAAATAGTTAATTTGTATAAAGGAGAAAAACCTATTTTCGAACATTATGGAATAGAAAAACAAATTAAATCTTTATTTGGGAAAACAGTTTCGTTTAAAAGTGGAGCCTATTTAATAATAGAGCATACAGAAGCTTTTCATGTGGTGGATGTTAATAGCGGTAATCGATCGAAATTAGGAAACGATCAGGAATCTAATGCCTTTGAAGTAAATCTTGCTGCTGCCGACGAATTAGCTCGTCAGTTACGATTAAGAGATATGGGAGGTATTATTGTTGTCGATTTTATCGATATGAATAATGCAGAACATCGTAGACTTTTATTCGAAAGAATGAAAAATGCTATGTCCGAAGATCGTACAAAGCACAATATATTGCCATTAAGTAAATTTGGCTTAATGCAAATAACCAGGCAAAGAGTTAGACCTGAATTGAAAATCGAAACTGACGAGAAATGCCCTGTTTGTGGAGGTACTGGAGAAGTATCGTCAAGTATTTTACTTGTCGATAAAATAGAAACACATCTAAAGTTTCTTGTAAGTCAGCTTAAATATAAAAAAATTACTCTTAAATTACATCCGTATGTTGCTGCTTACATTAATAAAGGTTTCTTTTCTCTTAAAAAGAAATGGAAAAAGAAATATAAATGTAAAATAAATGTACAGGAACTGGTTTCGTATTCATTTTTAGAATATCATTTTTTCGACGATGATGGAGAACCTATAAAAAATTAATAGTTGATATTTATCATCTTTAAAAAACACATATATGAATTCATATATGTGTTTTTTTATTGGTAATAATGTTTAAATTTGTGTTTTGTTTTTTAAATTATAAATGTAATTGATAAAATATTTATTATGAAAAGAAAAATTCTGTTAATAGTTTTTGCAATATATATATCATTTAATGCTTTTTCGCAAACTATAGAATCTGCAAAGTGGGTTAATGTAGCAGAGAAAATAGATGAAGCTAATGTCGAGTTAATATTTAATGCCCAAATAGCTATGCATTGGCATTTGTATTCTCAGAATTTTGAAGAAGGAGGACCTGTAAGAACAAAATTTTATTTCGACGAATCAGATAATTATAAGCTCATTGGTACTACACAAGAAGAGAATGAGCCTGAAGAAGTTTTTGACGAGACTTTTAATATGAAAGTGAAATACTTTAGCAATAAAGCAGTATTTAGTCAGAAAATAGAAGTGCTTACAAATAAAGATTTTTTTGTTACAGGAAACATAGAATATCAAACATGTATGGATGATAAATGTGTTTATGCTAATCCTGATTTTAAAATACTAGTTAAAGGCTCTACTATTAAGATTACTGCCGATAATGAAAAAGATAATAAAATAGTTATTGCTGAAGCTTCGGATAATAAAAAAGAAATAAAAAAAATAGAATCTACTTTGTCTTTAGATGATAAGCCTGATAAAAAGGATGAAAATAAAGAGAAATCGATGTTAGGTTTTTTCTTTTTAGCTTTTGCCCTTGGCTTGGTCGGAATTCTTACTCCTTGTGTTTTCCCAATGATTCCAATGACAGTGTCGTTTTTTATGCAGGGACAAGGAACAAAAGTTAATTCAATTATTAAGGCTTTAATATTTGGTTTGTCAATAGTTGTTTTATATACAAGTGTTGGTTTAATAGTTTCGCTTACAAGTGCAGGTGCCGATTTTACAACAGATTTAAGCTCTAGTTGGATTCTAAATCTTATTTTCTTTATATTATTTATTGTTTTTGCAGCATCTTTCTTTGGAATGTTCGAGATAGTACTGCCAACAGGATTAGCAAATAAAGCTGATAAACAAGTTGATAAAGGTGGATTTTTAGCTTCATTTTTTATGGCTTTTACCTTGGTTGTTGTTTCTTTTTCGTGTACAGGACCAATAATTGGAACTCTACTGGTTAAGGCAGCAAGTGGAGATGTACTTCAACCTGTAATCGGGATGTTTGGTTTTTCATTAGCTTTTGCTTTGCCATTTACAATACTTGCAATATTCCCGAGTTTGTTGAAAAAATTACCAAAATCAGGTGGTTGGATGAATTCTGTGAAAGTGGTATTAGGTTTTATTATTCTTGCATTTTCATTAAAATTTATCCTAAATATCGATACAGCATATCACCTGAATATTCTTAGTCGCGATATATATTTATCAATATGGATAGTTCTTTTCGTTTTACTTGGAATGTATTTATTGGGTAAAATAAAATTTGCGAACGATAGTGATATGCCATTTATTAAAGTGCCGCGTTTATTAATTGCAATTGCAAGTTTTAGTTTTGTAGTGTATTTAATTCCCGGAATTTTCGGAGCCGATTTAAATGCTATATCTGCACTAATACCACCAAAAACAATGCAAAATTTCGATCTGACATCTGTAAATAATTTGGGGTCGTCAAATACATATGCTAACGAGACAAAAAATATTTGTGAAAAACCAAAATATTCCGATTTTCTGCATTTCCCTTATGGATTAAAAGGATATTTCGATTATGAGCAAGGAATAGCTTGTGCTAAAAAACTAAATAAACCTGTATTAGTCGAATTTAAAGGTCATCAATGTAGCAATTGTAAGAAAATGGAAAATGATGTTTGGTCTGATCCACAGGTTATTAGGCTGCTAAACGAAGAGTATGTTATTATTGCTCTGTATGTTGACGATCGCACAAAATTGCCTGAATCGGATTGGATAACTTCGGAGTATGATGGTAAAGTGAAAAAAACAATCGGAAAGAAAAATGCCGATTTTCAAATATCACGATTTAATATTAATAGTCAACCATATTATGTTATTCTTAGTCCCGATGAAGAACTAATTTCTGAGCCAATGGGATTTGATTTAGATGTTAAGAATTTTATTGATTTCCTCGATAAGGGAACAAAATAATTATATAGAACTAGACATAGTATAAAAATAAAAGACTGTTTCGTAATTTACGAAACAGTCTTTTTATCTTATTTTTTATAGCTTTTCCGTTTAATAAAATATTGAACCAGAAGCGAGAGTAAAGAGAAAATAGTTATAAATTTGGCTATCCTGCCAATATAATCGCCATAACGAACATAAAAAGTAATTTTATTGTTGGCATTTATGGTGCCGGTAATAGCGTCGGCTACCCACCAATTTGTTCTTTTTAAAATCTCTCCTTTTTGATTAATAAAACACGATATTCCTGTATTTCCCGAACGAGCAATGCTCCTTCGTGTCTCTATTGCTCGTAATTGCGAGTAGGATAGATGTTGTTTATATCCAGGTGTAGCTTTCCACCAACCGTCGTTTGTGATAACAAAAATCAGGTTTGCCCCATTTTTAATATAATTGGTAACATATTCGCCATATATCGACTCGTAACAAATTACCGGTGCAATTCGAATTGAATCATGTGCATTTTTAAAGGTCTCTCTATCTTTTTGCGTTCCTCTACTTCCTGTTGTTCCTCCAAGGTCTAAAATAAGATGTTCTAATGGTTTAAAAAGTCTTGTATAAGGCATTTTTTCTACCCCAACAACAAGCTTCGATTTATAATAAACAGGGAGAGTCATTGAACTGTCGATTTGAACAGCTGCATTAAATGAGTCGTAGTAGATATCTTGATTTTTAACCTTACGCACTGTTTTTGTATGTTCTTCCTTCGAAAAGTATCGTTTATACGAATCCATTCCAATTACAAAATTAATATTTGGATATTTTCGTATTAATCGTCTAATGGTTTTTATTGAATAATTTTCGGCTAGATAGTTTTCCCAGATATTTGTATTTAATGCAGTTTCCGGCCCAACAATATAGTCAATATTTTCGTTTGCTATATTATTGGCTAATTTCATAATAATATCTAATTGTTGAAAGCTCGATAAACCTCCAAATTTTTCATTGTATGGGTCAATATTTGGTTGAATAATACCAATTGAATAAGGGTCATTTTTCTCATGATAATTTTTAAAAATGTATAACGAAGTAATTATTGGTATTATTATAATTATAAGTATCGGAATAGTTCTGTAAATAATAGATTTAAGATTTCTATAATTAACAATCTTATAAAAAAGATTTAATAAAAGTATATTTGTTAAGAGTATCCAAAACGATCCTCCTAAAATTCCTGTATATTCATACCATTGTATTAATGAAATATCTTTTGCAAAACCATTTCCTAAAGTTAACCATGGCCAAGAAATTTCGGCATTTAAGTATATGTATTCAAATGCAAGCCAGAAAATAATAAATGAATAATTGCCAAATGATTTTCCAAAACTTCTTTTTGAGATATGAAATAGCCAAAAAGTACTCGACATTAATAAAGTATTAACAAGTACTGCTGCTACTAAACCTATAAATGTTGCATTATATATCCACCATGTTGTTAAACTATTCCAAACAAAAAAAGTTATAGCTGCATATTTGAACGAAACTATTGATTTGTTGTTTGTTTTATTTTCAAATAGATTGTTCTCTACCATTAATAATGGAATAAATGCAATTAATAAAATTATTCCTGAAAATTGTTGAAACCAAGGCAGACTTAAAAGTATTCCACTTAAAGTGGATAAAATGAGTTTTTTAGTACGATTCATTTTTTTAATTTTATATAATCAATTATTTTTTTAAAAATTTTTATTGTTTGTTGACCAAATATACACCTCCAAATATAAATATTAACCATATTATATTAGATAAGTGAAAAACTTCTCCATCGAATAAACCCCACAAAATAGCAAAAATCGGAATTATATAAGTAACTGATGTTGCAAAAAGAGCCGATGAATATTGTATTAAGGTGTTGAATATCGACAATGCAATTACCGAAGAAAAGAGTGCTAATATAACGATGAATATTAAATTTTGAACATAATTTTCGTTTGCTATAACATTCGAAAAATCAGAAAATAACAAGTATATTCCGAAAGGAGGTCCAATAAACAAAAATGCTAATGATGTTATTTGTAATCCGGTAAGATCTTTTATTTTATATTTAACTTGATTTGCATTTATTCCGTAACATATTGCTGCAATAATAATATAGAGTCCGTATAAATTGTTTTTATTTCCAATTTCTAAATTTATAGAATCTTTTAATATTAAGCCCATTGCCCCAATTAATCCAAGCAGTATTCCTAGGGCATTAAGTGGTCTTGTTTTGATTTTATAAAATAATAAACCAATAAGTAGAGTAAATAAAGGGGCAAGAGAATTTAATATTCCTGCAATGGAACTGTCAATTCGTGTTTGAGCCTTGGTAAACATAAAAGCTGGAATTGTTGTGCCAATAAATCCTATTATTAGTAACGATTTTATATTGTTTCGATTAATTTTATTTATGTTTTTTGCAATGATAGGAAGAAATGCTAAAAACGAAATAAATATTCTTAAAGCAGCAACTTGATATTGAGAATACGATTCAAGTCCTTTTTTCATTAATATAAATGAAGAACCCCATAAAAAAGACAAAAGAATGAGTGTTATCCATTGCCAATTTTTATTTTTTAAATCAATTTTTATCATTAAATACGCTTTTTTTGATGAAATAAATTATCAAAAATTATTTTCTAATAAGTTAACAAACATATGAAAAAAAATTAAATGAATTCATTGAGAATATTTAGAACTAGTAATTTTAAAATTTTAAATCATGTTTTCGCAAGATATATTTTAAAAATGTCATTTTTTTTAATTTTTTATCAAAATAGATATATTAATAAATGGGAATGTTAAGCAAAAAAACTAATTTTGCAAATTATGTTGTTCGGTTTTTTCAATCAAAATAGTTCACAAAAAATATATGAGTAATTATAAGATTTATATAGCAGGGGAATTTGTGTCAACAAAAAAAATATTAAAAGTATATTCTCCTTTTAATAATAATTTGATTGCACAAACTTATTTGGCTGGGAAAACAGAATTAGATATTGCTATTTCGAAAGCAGATAAAGTGAAGGAAGAGATGAAAAATCTTTCATCGTATTCAAAATATAAGATTCTAAATAATATTGCTTTTGGAATTAAGAAAGACAGAGAACGATTAGCAAAAATATTATCGCTAGAAGCAGGGAAACCATATAAATATGCTCTTGGCGAAATTGATCGTGCAATTCAAGTTTTTATAATTGCTGCTGAGGAGTCGAAAAGATTACCAAAAGAATATTTTTCGTTAGATTGGACTCCTGCCGGAGATAAAAAAGAAGCTTATGTAAAATATTTCCCTGTTGGAATAATTGCAGGAATAGCTCCATTTAATTTTCCTTTAAATTTGGCAGTGCATAAAATTGCTCCTGCCCTTGCATCAGGGAACACTGTCATTATTAAACCTTCAAGATCTACACCTTTGTCTGTTTTAGAGCTGGCAAAGATAATCGACTCAACAGACTTGCCTAAAGGTGCAGTGTCTATATTTACGATGGATAGAACTGCCGGAAATCAATTGGTAACCGACGATAGAATAAATATGCTTTCGTTTACCGGTTCGCCTGCAGTAGGATGGAAAATGAAAAACGAAGCAGGTAGAAAAAAAGTAGCTCTTGAGCTAGGAGGAAATGCCGGAGTTATTGTTTCTGATATTTCTAATATTGAAGTTGCTGTTAAGAAATGCCTTGTCGGAAGTTTTGCATATTCAGGACAAGTGTGTATTCATGTCCAAAGAATATTTGTTCACGAAAATGTTTTTGAGAATTTTGTTGAGAAATTTGTCGAATATACAAAAGAATTGAAATTTGGAGCACCAGAAAATCCTGATACAGATATATCTGTGATGATTGATGAAGATAATGCTAAAAGGGTTGAAGAATGGGTTGGTGAAGCTGTTCAGAATGGAGCAAAAATACTTCATGGCGGAAATAGAAACGGAAAGTATTACGAACCAACAATTATTACTGATACTAAAAATGAAATGAAAGTATGTTCATTAGAAATATTTGGTCCTGTTGTTACAATAGAAAAATTCAGTAATTTTAAAGATGCTGTAGCTTCTATTAATAATTCGGATTATGGATTACAGGCAGGAGTATTTACCGATAGTATTACAGAAATGAATAATGTGTTTAACGATATTGAAGTTGGAGGAATTGTAATTAATGATATTCCAACTTTTAGAGTCGATCATATGCCTTATGGAGGAGTTAAAAACTCTGGTTTTGGTCGCGAAGGAGTAAAATATTCTATTCTAGAAATGATGGAACCTCGATTAATGGTTAAAGATAGTGATTATTAAGAAGTATGGTAAGTTATTTATTATTGAAAATTAAAAATTATGTGGGTTGAGTTTTTTTTAAAGGGTTTGGTAATAGGTTTTGTAGCATCAATTCCATTAGGTCCGGTAGGAGTACTTAGTATTCAACGCACAATAAACAAAGGTCGTTTGTCTGGAGTAGTATCTGGTACGGGGGCAGCTTTTGTCGATACTCTTTATGCTACTATTGCTGTTTTGGGGTTGGGTTATATTATAAATTTTGTAGAACAACAACAATTGTATATACAAATTATTGGTGGAAGTGTATTAATATTTCTAGGAATTAAAATATTTAGAACAAATCCAATAAAGCAATTACGACGACATAGAAAAAGTAAAAGTAAGCTGATAGAAGATTTTATTTCTATTGTTTTTCTTACTCTGTCAAATCCATTAGGTGTATTTTTATTTGTTGCCGCTTTTGCAGGAATTGGAGTTGTTAGTTCGAATGCCAATCATTTATCAATAGTATTTATAATATTAGGAGTATTTATTGGAGCTGTTTTCTGGTGGTTTTTGTTAAGTAGTTTAGTCGACCTTTTTAGAGCAAAATTTAGACTAAAACAACTTTGGTGGGTTAATAAAATTGCAGGGCTTGCAATATTTATATTTGGGATAATAGTGTTTATTAGTGCTCTAGTATTATAGGTTTATACTGAAAAATAATAAAATGAAAATAAAAAAAGCTGAGTTTGTAATAAGTAATACTGATGTAAGAAAATGTCCAAAACCTGATATGCCGGAATATGCATTTGTGGGAAGATCTAATGTGGGAAAATCATCCCTTATAAATATGCTGTTAGAAAGAAAGAAATTAGCAAAAACATCACAAAGTCCGGGTAAAACACTATTAATAAATCATTTTTTAATTAATAAAGAGTGGTACTTGGTCGATTTGCCGGGTTATGGTTATGCAAAAATCTCAAAAAGCAAACGCGAAGAAATTGCTAATATCATAAATAAATATGTTAACAATAGAAGTAATCTGTATTGTTTATTTGTTTTAATTGATGTGCGCCATTCTCCGCAAAAAATAGATTTAGAATTTATGGAATGGCTAGGACAAAATAAAGTGCCTTTTACAATTATATTTACCAAGGCAGATAAATTAAAAAACACAAAATTAGAAGATAACATAGAAAATTATAAAACTTCTTTATTAAAATCGTGGGAAGAAATACCGGATTTTTTTGTGTCATCATCGACAAAGAAATCAGGAAGAGAAGAAATATTAGAATATATTGAAAAGTTAAATAAATAAATAAATATTATTTGAATAATATATTTCTTGTTTTTTATAGAAAAATAAAATGATATTTTTAACTTTGCAAAAATTCAAAATAGTAATAAATTTTAATTTATAATATTATTTATTATGACAAGCTCAAATCATACACCTCCAATAAAGATTTTTTCAGGAACAAAATCGCGTTATATTGCAGAGAAAATAGTTAAAGCTTATGGAGTTGAACTTGGGAAATCTTCATATCTTGAATTTAGCGATGGGGAGTTTCAAACATCTTTCGACGAGACAGTTAGAGGTGCATATGTATTTATTATTCAATCGACTTTTCCTCCGGCGGATAATTTAATGGAATTGTTGTTAATGATAGATGCAGCAAAAAGAGCTTCGGCTTATAAAGTTGTTGCTGTTATGCCATATTTCGGATTTGCTCGACAAGACAGAAAAGATATGCCTAGGGTATCGATAGGAGCAAAATTAGTTGCCAATATAATTACAGCTGCAGGTGTCGATAGAATAATGACCCTCGATTTGCATGCCGACCAAATACAAGGTTTTTTTGATGTCCCTGTTGACCATCTATATGCTTCCACAGTATTTGTCCCTTTTATAAAAAAAATAAATCTCGATAATTTAGTAATTGCAGCGCCAGATATGGGCGGAACAAAACGAGCTAATGCATATTCAAAATTTTTGCATACACCATTAGTAATTTGTCATAAATCTCGAAAAAAAGCCAATGTAGTTGGAGAATTAACTATTATTGGCGAAGTGAAAGATAAAAATATTATTATTATCGATGATATGATAGATACTGCCGGAACTATTACTAAAGCTGCAGATATGATGATAGATAAAGGAGCAGCTAGCGTTAGGGTTGTTGCTACACATCCTGTGTTCTCAGGACCTGCTTATGATCGTATTAATAATTCGAAAATTACAGAAGTTGTTGTTTCCGATTCTTTACCTGTGAAACCATTGTCTGATAAGATTACTGTACTGTCGATTTCAGAACTTTTTGCTGATGTAATTAATAAAGTATATAATTATCAGTCGATAAGTTCTACTTTTATTGTATAAAGTTATTATATTTGCGGTCTTAAATTTATTCAGGAAATAAAAATAAAATAAAATAAGATGAAATCAGTTAAAATTAAAGGTACACTTAGAGAAGAAGTTGGAAAGAAATCTTCAAAAGATTTAAGAAAAGAAAAAGAGATTCCATGTGTATTATATGGTCAAGAAGAAAATATTCATTTTCACACTAATGTTAATTCTTTTAAACAACTTGTTTACTCTCCAAATGTATATGCTGTAGATTTAGAAATTAACAAAAAACATTATAAAGCTGTTATGCAAG
The DNA here is from genome assembly GCA_964504155.1 of uncultured Bacteroidales bacterium. GTDB lineage: Bacteria > Bacteroidota > Bacteroidia > Bacteroidales > UBA12077 > CAZDCZ01. The sequence goes on from CAZDCZ010000004.1 coordinate 48,468, forward strand.
AAGTTCAATTTCATCCTGTAAGCGATGAAATTTTACATGCAGATTTTTATCATGTTGATGATAAATCTCCTATAACTATGAAAATTCCTTCAAAATTAGAAGGTGTTCCGGTTGGAGTTACTAATGGTGGTCGATTAGTTTGGAAATTAAGAAAAATTAAAGTAAAAGGTTTAGTTGCTGACTTACCTGATGAGTTTATAATTGATATAACTAAATTAGCTATAGGTGATTCAATAAAAATTGGAGATCTTTCATACGATAATTTAAAATTACAGGAAGCGGATAATACTGTTGTTGTTCTTTGTAAGAGCCCTAGGAAAGTTGTTGAGACTACTACTGAAGAAGGTGAAGAAGCTGAAAAAACAACTGAAGAAGCTGAAAAAACAGAAGAAGAATCTAAAGAATAAAAATATTTTAAATTTTGAAATATCTTATTGTTGGATTAGGTAATATCGGAGACGAATATGCCGAAACAAGACATAATGTAGGATTTAAGGTGTTGGATGCTTTTGCAAAAGCATCCAACATTTCGTTTGAAGATAAACGATATGGGAGTAAAGCAGAATATAAATTTAAAGGACGAAAATATATTCTTATAAAGCCTGCTACTTATGTTAATCTTAGTGGAAAAGCAGTAAACTATTGGTTGCAGAAAGAAAAAATTCCTGTAGAAAATCTTCTTGTTATTGTCGATGATGTGGCTTTGCCGTTTGGTAAACACCGACTTAAAGCCAAAGGAGGAGATGCTGGACATAACGGATTGAATAATATAGCTCAAATACTAGGACATAATAATTATGCTCGTCTTAGAATTGGGATTGGAGATAATTACCCTAAGGGGGCGCAGGTAAATTACGTGCTTGGAAAATGGAACGATGAAGAATTAACATTGTTACCTAAACGATTAGAATTAGCTGTCGAAATTATTAAAAGTTTTGGAACAGCAGGTCTTAATTTTACTATGAATTCTTTTAATAATAAGTAAATAGTTAGTTCGATTAATAGTTAAAAGTATTTATGAGCTTTTGCAATTGTTTACTACGTTTTACATAATAGTAATTTTTGAAATATAGAAATATGGGAAAAGAATTACGTATCGATAAATATTTGTGGTCTGTTAGAATTTATAAAACTAGAAGTCTTGCTGCCGATGCTTGTAAAAAAGGCAAAGTGTTTATTAATAACTGTCCTGTAAAACCTTCCAGAACTATTAATGTTGGTGAAGAAATTGTTGTAAAAAAAAATCCGATATTTTATAAATATCGTGTAAAAAACCTTTTAGGAAAACGACAGTCAGCAAAAAATGTTGACGATTATGTTGAAGATATTACCCCAGAAAAAGAATATAATAAACTAAAAGTTCAAAAGCTTACCGGTTATGAAGTAAGAGATAAAGGAGTAGGAAGACCTACAAAAAAAGAAAGAAGATTAATTGACAAAGCGAAAGATGGAAATTTGTAAATCGGGGAATCATGATTATTGCTAAAGAAAAGAAAAAGGAAAATATTGGCGAATATATTTTGTACATGTGGCAAATAGAAGACATGATACGTGCTTATAATTTTGATATTGATAGTATTAATAATGAAATTATACAAAATTTCGATCAGTCTGAGAATATTAAAAAAGAAATGAAACAATGGTATGTTCACTTAATTCAAATGATGAAAGATGAACATATTGAAAAAAAAGGACATTTGCAATTTGTTAAGAATACATTAAATGACCTGTTTAATATGCACTTGATTTTGCTTAAGTCAACAGAAGAACTAAATTATATCGATACCTATAATAAAGTACATGCCGATATTCAAGAGTTAATTCAAAAATCGAAAGGAAATGTTGAAAACGAAATAGAAGCAGGATTTAACGGATTATATGGATTATTATTACTTCGTTTACAAGGGAAAAGTATTTCGCAATCGACAAATGAAGCCATTCAAGGTATTAGTAAGTTAATAGCAATGTTAAGCAAGAAGTATATGGCTGTCGAAAAAGGAGAAGATGATATAAAATAAAGAATCTATGTTCTGTGTGTCAAAGCTTACACCGAACTCAGGTTATTAATTATCTCGATATATTCGATTTTTTAGTTTTTTCGCCCCTAAGCCTAAAGGGAGAAAGCTAAAAAATCAATCTGTTCCCTTTAGGGAGTAAGGGTAAAAACAGGTTGATTTTGTGTTAAAGTATAATGTGTCAAAGTAGAATTAATTAATATCTAGTATTGAAAATAATTATTTCCCATCCTATTCTATATAGAGCAAAAAAAATAGGAAGTATTAATCTCGAAAAAGAATAAATACTTCCGTAATATATGTTTTTGTTAAGCAATAAAAACTTCAAGAATTTTTGATTTTCTTTCAGGAATGAGACTGATATTATCTAAAACAGATGGGATTAGAATTGTTTCTCCTTTTTTCATTGAAATATTATCATCTTTATTATCGGAATATTTAATAGAAAAATTTCCTTCCAGACACATATAAATAACAAACGAATCTGTTTCGTAATAATCCATTTCTTTAATTTTGTCGAATTCAAGAATGTTTGCAACAAAATGTTTGTCGGTAATTATATTCGATGACTTATTTAATTCACTTTTAATACTGATTTTATTATTCCCTTTATATTTAAAATTTATGGCATCTAGAGCTAAATTATTATGAAGCTCTCTGGATTTTCCATACTTATCTTTTCTGTTCCAGTCGTGTATTCTGTACGTAATATCCGATGTTTGTTGAATTTCTGCCAATACTATTCCCGAACCAATAGCATGAACTCTTCCTGCCGGAATAAAAAACACATCGCTTGCTTTAGTTGCTTCGTAGTTGAGCACATCGTTTAAATGTCCATTGCTTACATAATCAGAGTATTCTGTTTTGTTTATTTCTTTATTAAACCCGGTTATTATTTTAGAATCTTTTTTGGCATCAATAATATACCACATTTCAGTTTTTCCATATGCTTGATGACGCTTTTTTGCAAGTTTATCATCAGGATGAACCTGAACAGATAGAATATCACTGGCATCAATATATTTAATAAGTAGGGGGAATTCTATTCCATATTTGTCGTAAATTTTATCGCCAACAATATCGCCCATGTAAATTTCAATAATATCTTGAAGATTATTGCCGGCAAGATTACCATTAGAAACAATTGAAATATTGTTCTTAACAGCAGAAATCTCCCAACTCTCGCCAATCTTTTTATCCGAGATTTGTTTCGATAATATGGAACTTAATTTGTTTCCTCCCCAAATTTTTTCTTTTAAAATTGGCTTGAATTTAAATGGATATAATTCGTTCATTGTTTTTAATTTAATATTCGTAATCAATAATAGCTTTATCTTTTTTAATATCAGCGCAAATGCTTATCGCTTTCTTATGTTCTATATGATTAATATATGTATTTAAATCATCCCACGATTTATATTCTGATATTATTACTAAATCGTAAGAGAGATTAGTGTGTTTTAAATTAGTACCGATTTCGTATGATTGTATTACGTCAATTCTCGATTTTAAAGAACCAAAAGTCGTTTTTGTTTTTTCAATTTTCTCTAGTTTTTCTTTTTTAGACTTAATGTCGGTAAATTTAAACATTATAATATGTCGAATCATTATTTAGAAATTTTTAAATTTACTATTATTAAGAATTTCAGGAATCTTAATGTATTTAATCATAAGATTATACTATTTTTGTTTAATTGATGTAAAGTTAGTAATTTTAATAAAAAATAAAGCTATAAATTATGTTTGTTGTTGGAGTTGCAGGAGGAACAGGGTCTGGAAAAACTACTGTTGTAAAAAAAGTAATAGATAAGTTTAGTGATGATCAAATAGTTGTTGTTCCACAGGATTCATACTATAAAGATAGTAGTCATCTTCCTCTTGAAGCACGACAAGAAATAAATTTTGATCATCCTCGTTCGCTAGAATTTAAATTATTAATAGAACATATTAAAAAATTGAAAAACGGCGAAGCAATCCAACAACCAATATATTCGTATTTAACTTGTACCCGATTGAATGAAACTATTGAAATTAAACCTCAAAAAGTAATAATTATTGAAGGAATTTTGATATTACAAAATGCTCAGTTGCGTAATCTGATGGATATTAAAGTATTTGTAGATGCCGATAACGACGATAGACTTATGCGTGTTATATCGCGAGATATTATTGAACGTGGACGATCGATAAATAAGGTTCTTGAACGATACGAAAAAACAGTAAAACCAATGCATCTGCAATTTATAGAACCAACAAAACGATATGCCGATATTATTATCCCGCAAGGAGGAGAAAATAAAGTTGGTATAGATGTGCTTTCTTCGATGATTGAGAAACAATTAAATAGTTAAGAAAATTAAATTTGTATGCTCGAAAATATTAAAATAGAAAACATCCTATTTCTCGATATTGAAACTGTTCCATTAAAAGCTAATTGGACAGAATTATCTGATTCTATGAAAGAATTATGGGATAAAAAGGCAAAATATTTTCGAAGCGAAGAACAAACATCAAGCGATGTTTATCAACGTGCCGGAATATACGCAGAGTTTGGCAAAATTGTATGTATATCGGTCGGAATAATTGTTAATCGTAAGAATAAAATGTGTTTTCGATTAAAATCGTTTTTTGGAGATGATGAAAAAATAATACTTTTAGAGTTTTCCGAAATGATTAATCAGCATAGAAAAAATAATAAAAATTTTAATTTATGTGCTCATAATGGCAAAGAATTTGACTTTCCATATATTGCACGAAGAATGTTGATTAATGGAATAAAATTGCCAAAAATTCTTGATATTTCCGGAAAAAAACCATGGGAAGTAATGTTTGTTGACACATTAGAATTGTGGAAATTTGGCGATTATAAACATTATACCTCATTAAATTTATTAACACAAATTTTCGATATTCCCACACCAAAAGACGATATTGACGGTAGTATGGTTGCCGATGTTTATTGGAAAGATAAAGATGTTGAGAGAATAGTTAAATATTGTGAAAAAGATGTTTTAGCTGTGGTACAGTTACTACTTAAATATAAGGGCAAAGAAACAATTAAACCCGAAAATGTCGAATCCGTAACACAAAATTAAGTTTGTTGTAATTTAATAACTAATTTTTAATCTGTTATTAATAGTTATTCAATTGTTTAGTATGTTATTTATTTATTGTTAATTGAAAAACTATATAATTAATTATTACTTATTTCCAAAAAGTTAAAAACTATTATATAGTAAATATAAGCTTTCTTAATTTTTATTACTTTTGCAAAAAAACAAAAATAATTGAATCAATAAATAAAAAATCAAAGAATATGTCAGATGATAAGCAAATAATATTTTCTATGGAGAATGTTAGTAAGCATACTCCACAAGGAAAACAAATAATAAAAAATATTTACCTGTCGTTTTTTTATGGAGCAAAGATTGGTGTTTTAGGATTAAATGGAGCAGGGAAATCTACTTTGTTAAAAATTATTGCCGGACTCGATGAACAATATCAAGGCAATGTAGTTTTTTCCCGGGGATATTCTGTTGGATATTTGCCTCAAGAACCAAAACTTGACGATAACAAGACAGTTAAAGAAATAGTTCAGGAAGGTGTTCAGGAAACTGTTGATGTGCTTGCCGAATACGAAGAAATTAATAATAAATTCATGGATGAAGAGATAATGAACAATCCCGACAAAATGAATAAATTAATTGAGCGTCAAGGGAAAGTGCAAGAGAAAATCGATCAGCTCGATGCTTGGAATTTAGATTCTAAATTGAACTTAGCAATGGATGCACTTCGTACTCCGGAAGGCGATAAATTAATAAAAGTGCTCTCCGGTGGAGAAAGACGTAGAGTAGCTTTATGTCGTTTATTATTGCAAGAACCCGATGTGTTATTATTAGATGAGCCGACAAATCATCTCGATGCAGAATCGGTTCATTGGTTAGAACAACATTTGAGACAATATAAAGGAACTATTATTGCTGTTACTCACGATAGATATTTCTTAGATAATCTTGCCGGTTGGATACTTGAACTTGATAGGGGTGAGGGAATTCCTTTTAAAGGAAATTATACCTCGTGGTTAGAACAGAAAATAAACCGATTGACTCAAGAAGAAAAACAAGAGAGTAAACGACAAAAAGCTCTGAAACATGAATTAGAATGGGTGCGAAAAGGACCTAAAGGGCGACAAAGCAAAGGAAAAGCTCGTATAAAAAATTACGATGCTATGATGTCGCAGGATATTAAAGAGAAAGAAGCAAAAGTAGAAATCCCAATTCCCAATGGACCACGTTTAGGTAACAGTGTTATCGAAGCTGTTGATGTAGCTAAAGGATATGATGAAAAATTATTGTTCGAAAACTTAAATTTTAACCTTCCTCCCGCCGGAATTGTAGGTATTATTGGTCCTAATGGTGCAGGGAAAACAACATTATTCAGAATGATCATGGGAGAAGAATCGCCTAATTCAGGGAATTTTAATATTGGCGACACTGTAAAGCTTGGTTATGTAGATCAAAGTCATGCAGAAATCGACCCAGAGAAAACTGTTTACGAAGTAATAAGTGGTGGGAGTGAGGTAATGGAAGTAAATGGAAGAATTATAAATTCCAGGGCTTATGTCAGTAGATTTAATTTTAATGGAGCCGACCAACAAAAGAAAGTTGGAGTATTATCGGGTGGAGAACGAAATCGTTTGCATCTTGCTATGACATTAAAAACTGAAGCAAATGTTTTGCTTCTTGATGAACCAACTAACGATATAGATGTTAATACTTTGCGAGCCCTAGAAGAAGGAATCGAAAATTTTGCCGGTTGTGCTGTTGTAGTGTCGCACGATAGATGGTTTTTAGATAGAATATGTACCCATATTTTGGCTTTCGAAGGAAATTCTTCTGTGTATTTCTTCGAAGGTTCTTTTACCGAATACGAAGAAAATCGTAAAAAACGATTAGGTAGTGATATTATTCCTTCGAGAGTAAAATATAAAAAACTAACAAGATAGCTTCGTTAATTATTAATGTTAGCTTGCAAATAAACAGTAGATGATGGTGTTCAAAAAGTAAAGTTTCAACCTGTTTATGTCATATTGAACTTGTCGAAACG
>CAZDCZ010000005.1:0-53114 GCA_964504155.1 uncultured Bacteroidales bacterium
AATTATATCATAAAATGCTTTTATTTTTACTTATAATCGAGTAAGTTTATATTTTGGGATATATATGCATTAGTTAGGCAAAATTAGGGTGCGAAATATAAAATAAAAGGATACGAAAATGAAAATAATTAGAAACACAATGCCTATTTCGGATTTTTATCAGAAGATGAAGTCCGGAGACTTAGTTATTAATAGAAGCTATCAACGTTCAAAAGGACTATGGCCAAATAATGCAAGAACATATTTCATTGATACAATTTTAAATGATTTTCCATTTCCAAAGGTTGTATTGAGAGATATTATGGATTTAAAGACAAGAAAAACAAAAAGAGAAATCATCGATGGGCAACAACGTTTAACTACAATTAGAGATTTTATTGATAACAAATATATGTTATCAAGAGTAAGTAAAAAATTTAACGGAATGTATTTTGATGATTTAGATGAAATTAATCAATCTTCATTCTTATCTTATGAAGTGTCTGTGGATATTGTTATTTCTGCATCAGAAGAAGAGATTTTAGAAATTTTCAGACGGATTAATTCATATACTTTACCGTTAAATACAGCGGAAAAAAGACACGCTACATATCAAGGAGAGTTTAAATGGTTTATTAATGATTTAACTGACCTGATGACACCATTTTTTGAAAAATTTAAAGTTCTTACTTTAAGAGATATTTCAAGAATGATGGATGCTGATTTGATAACGGAATGTTCACAAATAATAATAGAAGGGATACATAACCGTTCTTCCTCTAAATTAGAAGTTCTTTACAGAACGTATGATAAAGATTTTGAAATTAAAGAAGAATTAAAAGAAAAACTTACAGAAAGTTATAATTTTATAAAAAACAATTTATCAGAGTTGTTTGAAACATTCTCAATTCCTTCTTATCAATTTTATACGTTTATTGGAGCATTAATTTTTAATAAATACGGAATACCTGATGAGAAAAATGATTTAAGTGATTATTCAACTATTAATTCATTCTCGAACCTTAATGAGCGTGTTTTTCGAGAATTAAACATCCTTTTCAATGAATTAGATGAAAAGGATGAAAAGGGTAAATATATAGACTTTGTTAAAGCTTCTATTTCAACAACTCAAAGTTATAAGAATAGATTAACCCGAATAAAAACACTTATTTCAATTTTACAAAACAATGATTGATTTAAGACACAAAAAACAAAGAATAGTTCAGTCATTAGATAATTATCGACCTTTATACCAATCAACTTGGTCACCTGAAAGAAATAAATTATCATATACGGCTGGTGTATTGAATTCAATATGGAATATTTGGAATAATTTTTGGCGGGAATATTGGATATCACATACAATAGGTGGTTTATATGTAAATGGTAGTCCCATTATTCCTATCCAAGCAAATTATTCAAAAGGGCAAGCTATATTCTTTTTGTTAATTAAAATTGGAAAACTGAAGCAGAGTAGATTAGGAGATAGTATAACAGGTACTCATCAAGAACCAACCTGGGGAGATATAATTATTATTGAGAAATTAGCGATTGAATTATTACAGTTTCATCCACATTTGCAACAATTACTAAATTTGATTGGTTATTACAGATTACAAGTTAAGCATTTCCAACAAATAAGAAATAGTTTCATTCATTTAAATAATGAAAATATTTCAAAATTGAACAATATTCAGAGTAGATATGTATTTAACTCATCACAAAAACTTATTAATATATTAGAAGCAAATAAATTGGGAAGTAATGAAACTTGCTTTGAAGATTTAGTAGATAATATGAAAGGACTTGTTTTAAATATGTAATAACTGTGCCCAACAAAAAATATAGTGCATGCCGCAATTAGTTGTAAATATAAAAGTTATAGAACAAAATAAAGATTGTCGTAACCTGAAAAATAACTGTTTCAAACTGCGGCACGCACCATATTCAAACCGTTATTTATAAAAATATACAATTATGTTAAAAAGGTCTGATATATTTAAAGTTATTTTTATACTAGTTATTGTGTTTTCTTATACTAGTGTTACGGCTCAAAAAGATAAATTTGTGAGTCTTAGAAAACGAATGGTACGCGAACAAATTGTTGCTAGAGGAATTAAGTCTCCAAAATTAATTAAAGCAATGAATAAAGTTCCAAGGCATATGTTTATTCCCGATAATTATAAGTTAATGGCGTATGAAGATAGTCCATTACCAATTGGCAGAGGACAAACAATATCTCAGCCTTATATTGTTGCTCTTATGACCGATAAGCTTAAATTAAATAAGGATATGAAAGTTCTTGAGATAGGGACAGGTTCAGGATATCAGGCAGCTATTTTAGCAGAAATATGTAAAAGTGTTTATTCTATCGAGATAATAGAAGAATTAGCTAATAGAGCTAAGAACATTTTAGATACTTTAAATTATACTAATATTCATATTAAAATAGGTGATGGTTATAAAGGCTGGAAAAAATACGCTCCATACGATGCAATAATTGTTACATGTGCCCCTAATAATATTCCAAATGCTTTAAAAAACCAATTATCCGAAGGAGGAAAAATGATTATTCCGGTGGGAGGAAGCATAGCTCAGGAATTAATTCTTTTAGAGAAGAAAAATGGAAAATTATTAAAGAAATTTGTGGCTCCTGTACGTTTTGTGCCTATGGTAAAAAATAACGGCAGAATCATTGATTAGAAAGGTTAATAAATAATTCTTAATCTAAAGAATATCCTAATCATTAAATATTATAGTTAGCTGCAAGCAGGAGAAACGAAACAGAATGATAAATTTGCTACAAGAAAATAAAGAATTAGAAAGCCACCGCACAAATTGCACGACTTGTTCCGATTTTTCGGAATTTATTTTTTTGTCGACACACAGGCTAATACAAAAAAAATAAAAGTACAACTATTATTTTGTAACTCTATCTGTTCGTTCTGTTTTTGCCGGTCTTTCAACTTTATTATTTTCTTCTTTTTGTTTTACTTTATTATTTATACTATTTGTAAAATTAAAAGCTGTACTATAAGCATTAAATTCAAATTTGCATTTTGTATTTTCAGAAGTAGAACCTTCATAGAGATGATTGTTATTTTCTATGATATTTGATTCCTTAATTTTAATTCTCTCTATTGGGAATTTTACACTGCCATATGTAGTTTTATACGATATCTTAAAATCGATATTTTTATCTAATTTAAGATTAACAGAACCATATTTAAATTCTCCTGAGAAATTCTCGAATTTCGGTCCTGTAGTGCCGAAATTTAGTTTACTTGTGTAAACATTTCCCATATTTATTGATTTTCCAATTGATGTAAATCTAATATTATCGTATTTCGATTCATCGCAAGAGAAACTTTCAACGGCGCCTAGTTTAATATCTGTATCATAAATATCAGATACTTCTAAAGTATTTACATTGTGGGCTTGTAAATTTGAGTATTTTGCAGAATAAGTAATTTTATTAATGTTTTTTGCCTTAATATCAGAATCATAAACATCAATTTTAAGTTCTTCGAAATTGCCTTCGTTTTCGAAATAAGAATATTTAGCCTGACCTATTAACAGTTTTGTTAAATTTTTCATTCTAAATTTGTCGTTATAAGATGTTGTAGCGATAGATTCAACATTATTAATATTAAATTCAGAATATTTCGAATTAGCAGAAAAAGTAATTATATCATTAACATTAATTTTGCAATTATACACGTCGAATTTAGCGGTTTTGCCTTTTCCAATATCGACCGAACTATATTTCATGTCGAAAACTCCGGTTCCAAAGCTAACAAGTGTAAGATTAACATCATATAGGTTAAAATTTATATTTCCTTTTAATGCTGCAATTTCAATAGTATTATATTTGCTTCGTAAGTTAAAAGCTACGCTTTCCGGAATCCAGAGAGTATATTTTACTTTATAATTAGCAATTTTAATTGATTTGCCGTTTACTAATGTTATTTTTTTTAGAAAGCCAATAGAAATAGTTTTAGTGGCCATGTCAGTTTCTATTTTTAAAGAATTAGAACTTTGCGATACTTCCGGGTTTTTAAATACCTGAATTAATTTCTCCTGATCTTCTTTATTTCCTCCTTCTATTATTATTTCTCCGAGAAGTTTTACTTCATCGTTTTTCCAGGTATTTATTTTTAAGTCGGTATCGTAACATGAAAAAGTAAATTTGCCGGTAGATTTTAATTTATACAATTTTTCAAACGATTCTTTTTGGTTATTGGCAATGCCCGGATTTATTGATGTTACAACAATAAGTATTGTAATAAATATTTTAGATATTTGTTTCACTGTTTTCATAATTTTTCTCCTTTTCTATTTCATTTAGCATTCTGTCTAATAGTCTAATTTTTTTATAATAAAGATCCATTAACGAATTTATTAATTTGGGATTGGGGCCATTTCGTTTTAAATCAATTGAATATTGATTAATTAAAGTGTCAATATATTCGAGATCGTTAAAACTATTTGTTAACAAATATTTATTGTAATTAGTGCTTTGTAGAACTTTGTAGTAAGTTTTAATTTGTTTTTGTAATTGAATTTCTTGTTTTGCTAGTTTTGGGTCGATATTAGCTAATATTAATTGTTGATTATTACGTATAGATATTAATTGATATGAAATAACAGACAAAGCTAAAACAATAACAATAGAGGCTGCTATTTTAAAAACCATAAACCTATTAGTTTTCTTTTTATTGATTATAGATTGTACTATTCCTGTCCATAAATAATCTTCATTAGGTGTTTCTACATCTAACTTGTGTCTGTTTTTACTTATATATTCATTAAAATTCATATCTAATTAAAATTTAATTGTTTAAAGCATTTTGTTTAATTCGTATATTTAATGAATTAAGTGCTTTATATATTATAATGTACTTATATGTTTGCATAATTTCTCTTTTAACAAGTGTTTTGCACGTTGATATTGAGATTTTGATGTTGACTCAGAAATTCCTAACATATTCGAAATTTCTTTGTGCTTATAACCTTCAAGTAAATAAAGGTTTAGAACAACTCTTGCTTTTTCCGGAAGAGTTTTTATTGTTTTATGCACTATTGCAGGATCGATATTCGGAAAATCTTCATTTGTATCATCATCTGAAACAATTTGCATGTCATCAATATCAGAAAACAAATATTTCTTCTTTCTCAAGAAGGTAATTGAGTTATTAATAACAATCCGTTTTAACCATAATCCAAAAGATGAATCGCCACGAAAATTCTCTAAATTATTAAAAGCCTTAATAAATGATTCTTGTATAATATCTTCTGCATCGTAATGGTTAGAAACCATTCTAATACACGTATTATACATTGTCTGTACATATAATTTATACAGACGGTACATCGATTGCTGATTGCCTTTGCAAGCAGTTTCAATTAATTTTTCTTGTATTTCAATAATATTTTTACCCAAATCTTACTTATTTTACTTTATAGACAACACAAAATAGAAATAGTTGGAAAGATTACTACATATTTTAATGTTGATAAACTAAAATTACAAATTTAGAAGGAGTTTAAAAATTTTTCGAATAGGATAGTTGTAATTAACTATATTTACTTGCATCCGAAACTTGATATTTTTGTTTAATTGTTGAGTGCTTATTTGTTTATATTTATCTGTAAAATAATAATGTAGAATATTTTATTGAATTATTCAAATAATCAATTTAAACGAATAAAAAAGATTTTGAGTAATAATATATGAAAGTACTAATTTCGATAATAATATTGTAATACCTAATAACCAGATGTTTACAATAATGTAGAATTATTTTGAAACCTTACTTTTAGTATAATATTTATTACTGTTTTGAAACAGAATCCGATATTTTAAATTGTTTGATGCTAACGAAATTAATATAGCTTTTTTAATATTTTATTTGCTCTAGATTTGAATCCTGCCGAGTTTCTATTTATATGAGTTTCGAGAATGGCAATAAATTCAGGAAAATATTTTAAATTTTTATCTATTACTTACATACTGTGTATTTTTACTGCAACAGGGATATCTGAATCCTGAATTTGATTAAAACATCTATCTAGAATCATTTCTAATTGATTTTCTGATAGTTGACAAACAAAAAGAATTTTTGTTAAATTACGACGCAAGGAATTATTATCTGTATTGTAAAAAATAGAGATAAGTGTATCGAGGTGAGGAGAAGCAATTTTGGGATGTTTGCAAATTAAAATTTCTAAAATCCAACAAGCACGAAATTTTAAGTAAGGAACATCACTGTATAGGAGTTTAATAACATTATTAACCAAATCTAAATTGTGCTCGATAATACTTAACTACATAATCTGTATTTCTTCGAGAGCATTCGGCAAGTAATTGATCTGAAAGAGTTTCCATGTAACTATATAAACAATAAAATCAATCTGCTGATTACTATACAGCAGATTGAAAAATATGAAAGTTTAAATATTCTTTCGTAATCCAAAAGCTACAGCTACATATCTGTTTCCAACAACATCGCTTTTATAAACAGGTATTTTTACTTTAAGATAGGCTGATTGTAAGAAATTACTTATTGTTTCGAGTCCGTTGACTCCAAATGTATATTCAAGTTCGGTTGATATATCGCATAAAATTACTGTAGATTGAAATAAGTCATCATCGAATTTGTAAGTAGGAGTGTTGTCGGAATAAATAGTTTCAATATCGTAATGTCCGCTACCAAAATAGTTTAATAAAGCAGCACCGCTAATGTGTAGTTCATCTAAAATAGGATAGTCATAATTTCCATTAATTGATAGTATTGAAGGACTTTTTATTCGGTTTGTCGATTCTGAAGTTCTTCCGGCAAAAGTATATTTTGTTATTGTTTTGTTGTAAGTATTTAGTCGGTAATTAATTGATGCATAAAAAATTCCTTTATTAATCTTGCCGTTTACCGAAAAATTTGCTGTTACTCCAAATGATCCTGTTCCTAGAGGAATTGGAACATTATTTACTTCTTTTTCATCGTCTCCGGTAGGTAAGGTTATCTCAAAAGACCCATTTGCCATAAATCCTTCCTTAATAAAATTTTGTTTTATATATGTTCCTCCAATGGTTAAATCGCCAATACCACGAGCTTTTTCATTTAACGATTCTTTTTTCGTAATAATTGGTAAAAATGCATTAAATGTCCATGATTCAAGTTTTTTATTTTTATAATGAAATGGAATATTAAAACTGCTTAATTTATGAGTTATAAGCATTTCTGTTCCAATACTAAAATTTTTGTCTGAAAGATAAAAATTGTTTATTTCTTGAGAAAATTCGGCATTAGTCGAAATTGTATTTGATGGATCTTTTACAATATGATCGGCACCTTCTTCGTACTGAGCAAATAAGTTTGTTGCTAACAATGTACAGATAATTAAAATAAGTGTTTTTTTCATGATAATAATGTTAGTGAATATTAATATAAATATAATACAATTTTTTGAATAATTAACTTGTTTAAAAATTCTTAAACTTATTATATTAACTGTCTTAGAATCGAATATTTGAACCATTTCTGTATAATTATCCGAATAAAGCAAATCGAAGTGCATTCTATTTACCCGTAGGGCTAATTATAGTTTTTGCTGGCAATGTCCTATAATGTACTTGCATTATATTTAGATTAATATGAGTGAAAAGAAAGATATATTAATAAAAATATTAGAAATAAATGAGATTTCATTTAATAACAAATCTCTTCCAATTCCAGTTGAAGAAGTTGAGTTTGGTAAAAATCTAGTATATGGACTTGGAATTAATTTGGATTTTGATTTTAAAAATGAAATTTTAAAACTAAAACTTTTATTAAACTATACGCTCAATGAGCTAAATGAATCAGTTTTACAGTTAGAAACTGAAATTGTTTTTCATATTAAAAATCTTAATAAGGCTATTGTACCAAATACTGAAGAGAAAGAAGTTAATATTAACGATGATCTGCTTTCAACTTTATTAGGTGTTAGTATTGGTTCTGCAAGGGGGATTCTTTCAACAAAAACAAAAGGCACATCTTTAGTTATATTTCCCTTACCAATTATAAATGTAAAGGAAGTTCTAAAGCAAATAAAAAATCAAAATAAGTAATTGTACTTTTTTACAGTAAAATACTTCTTCTTTGTGTTTTAAAATTTAAGAATTGAATATTGAGTCCACTCCGAAAAGTTGCTAAGCGGTTAACTTTACAAAAAGGCTGAAAGTTATAAATCTGTACGTCAGTTTGTTATAAATCCGATATGCGGCTATAAATTTGACAACTTTAGTTTTCGGAGTAGTCTCAATATTTGAATGTAAACATACAAGATCGATTTGAAGCCTTCAAAAGAAAAATATTATCTTAATAAATAAACTCCACTAAATACGCCCAACACTTTGTTAAACTTGAATTAATGAAAGCTCGCTTAGAAGTCTTTCAAAATGAAAGTGCAAATATAAGGAGTTGCATTGGTACTATTTATGAAAGAAATGGAGCCTGTTTTATATTTAATTCCATATTTAACACTTACAAAACCAGACGATTATATTTTCATCGAAAATGAGCAAAGCGATAGATTCAAACACCTGTCTAACTGGTAAATTAAGGTGTTTACAAAAGCAATACCACAGTTAAACAAATACGCATTTGCTAATATGATTAAAAGCATTTCTTAAAAATAGCTAATTCTGGGTAAATATAACATTATGTTAAATAGAAAGTCAACATTAACCATAAAACACCATATTTCAGCTAAAACGGTTGTAACGCGTGAAGGAAGCTATTCCGTAGTTTTAGAGAATTTACAAAAAGAAGAAATAAATTATTGGACAGCGTTGGCAATTATTTTTTAAAATTTATTTTGTAATATTTTACGTAAAAGAAATTTTACAAACAATTTTGGGTTTAGTCGAAGCGGCTATTTAAAATAATGATTATTTCTGTATAATTTACGAATAACGCAAATCGAAGTGCATTCTAAACCTTAACATAATTTCTGTCGTTCTTGTATAAAAGTCCAAGAACTTAAATTATATTAAATACTGCGTATACACAATTTGCTGGTGTTTGTCCTATAATATATATTATGTTAAATAGAATATATTAAATAATAAGGGAGAACATTTTTGTCCTCCCTTACTATTTAATTCTTATTCCAATTTTTTAATAATCTCATTATACTTGTCTATCATTTGTAAACGATAATATAAAGTTTTTAATGTACTCATAATACTAACATCTTCAGGATGAAGTTCGTAAGCTTTTTCAATATAAGGTAATGATTCTTCAAATCTCTTATCTGCTATTTTTTTTGCTGCGTTATATTTTTTAGCATTTTTTATTTCATTTGCTTTATCGGTTAATGCAACAGCTTCGTTAAAAACCAATACTCCAAGATTATAATGAGCTTCAAAAAGATTATTGTCTAGTTCAAGGGCTTTTTTATAATACTCTTTCGCTTTTTCTGTTTTACCTAATTTATCGTATAAATGTGCTTCAGCAGAATAATATTGAGCATTAGTTGGGTCTTTTTCTTTGGCTACTTCTAAATATTTAAATGCTTCATCAACATTATCCGATTCTAATAAATAATAGTTAATTAAAGTAACTAACATATCATTATTTCCGGGATATTTTTCGAATCCTTCTTGTAGAGTTTTAATTCCTTGTAAAGTGTCTCCGTTTAACATATAGCATTCTTTTAAAAGAATGAATGTATTGGCTTCTCCGTAGTTATATTTTTTTGCTTCATTATAATATTTAATAGCATTAGCATAATCCCCACATTTTTGTGCCGATAATGCAGCGTTAAATATCATGGCTGTATCAATTTCGCCATTATATAAAGGCATTTTTTTAACTTCTAAAGTTTTTTCAAAATATTTATAAGATTTAGCATAGTCTTTTGCATTATATGCATCAATTCCAACCTGAGTAATATCATTAGCCATAGTAAATAATTGAGCATTAATGAAATTTTTAATAGTATTTCCTTCATCCATATCAAATGCTATTTTAAAATTATCAAAAGCATCGATTAATGGTTGGTCGCTTAATTTCTTAAAATTTTCGTCTTCTGTTTTACTTATTGCTTTATATACCATACCTTTTCCATAGTATGTTTTAGCCCATAATTTTGTTTCAGGTAATTCTGTAGCTTTATTTACCGATTTAAGAGCTGTGTCAAGTTTAATGCCTTCTTCCGACCAACGAATAGCATTTGTAACTAAAACTTTGTCGCTACAACTACTAAAAAAAATAGTTATTATAGCTAATGACAGTAAAAAATTGATTTTTGCGAATCGTTTCATTGTTATTATTTTTTGTTATTAAATTTTATTTTTTCCAAAAATAGAATAATTATTGCAACAGTTCAAATACTTAGTAATATTTATTCTAAATTATTATCTGTTGTTTCTTCGTTATTATTATTATCTGTTGTTTTTTCGTTTTCGATATTAATAATTTCTTCATCTTCATCGTCGCTAACATGAGTAACAGCAGCTATTGAATCATTTTTTTTGAGATTTATAAGTTTAACTCCCTGTGTAGCTCTACCTGTAATTCTAATATCAGCTATTTTCAATCGAATAGTAATTCCCGAACGGTTGATGATCATTATTTGACTCGATTCAGAAACTCCTTTGATAGCAATTAATTTTCCGGTTTTTTCATTAATATTAAATGTTTTAACGCCTTTACCTCCGCGTTTTATTGTTCGATAAGCGTCTGTATTAGAGCGTTTTCCATATCCGTTTTCTGAAACAACAAGTATTTCGTCATCAATATCTTCTACCCATACCATGCCAATAACTTCGTCGTTTTCGTAACTTAATGTTATTCCACGAACACCTGTTCCTGTTCTTCCAATAGATCTTACATCTTTCTCGTTAAAACGAACAGCCTTTCCTTCACGAGATGCTATAATAATATCGCTTTTCCCATTTGTAAGTTTGGCTTCTATTAACGAATCTCCTTCGCGTATTGTAATTGCATTAACGCCATTTTGTCGTGGACGAGAATATTGCTCTAAAGCAGTTTTTTTAACTACTCCTTTTTTAGAACACATAATAATGTAATTATTTTTTATATATTCATCATCATTAAGGTTTTTAACATTAATGTATGCTTTAACTTTATCGTCTGATGCAATATTTAAGACATTTTGAATTGCACGACCTTTTGATGTTCGAGAGCCTTCAGGTATGTCGTAAACTTTTAGCCAAAAACATTTTCCTTGTTCTGTAAAGAATAGCATTGTATTATGCATAGAAGCAACATACATATGTTCTATAAAGTCTTTATCGCGAGTTGTACTTCCTTTAGAACCAACCCCTCCTCTATGCTGTGCTTTGAATTCGGAAAGCTTTGTTCTTTTTAAATATCCTAAATGCGATATTGTTATTACTACATCTTCATCAGCATAGAAATCTTCCGGATTAAATTCTCCTTCATCTGGAACAATATCTGTTCTTCTTTCGTCTCCAAATTTTTCTTTTATTTCAATCAGCTCATCTTTAACAACTTGCATTCTCAGAGAAATATCACTTAGAATATCTCTTAGATGAGCAATTAGTTTTTGCAATTCTGTATATTCGTCTTTAATTTTATCGCGTTCGAGACCTGTGAGTTTTTGCAAACGCATATCAAGAATAGCTTTTGCTTGCAAGTCTGAAAGATTAAAATTTGACATAAGTCCATTCCTGGCTTCTTCCGGTGTTTTTGATGCACGAATAAGCTTAATTACTTCGTCAATATTGTCTAAAGCAATTAATAATCCTTTGAGTATATGAGACTTTTTTTCTGCTTGATTAAGTTCGAATTGAGTTCTTCGTGTAACAACTTCGTGACGATGTTCTGCAAATTTCGAAATAATTTGTTTTAAATTAAGTAATCTTGGTCGACCTTTTACAAGGGCAATATTGTTTACATTAAAAGTAGATTGTAATTGTGTGTATTTGAATAACTTATTTAAAACAACATTGGCTATAGCATCTCTTTTTAAATCGTAAACAATACGCATACCATTACGATCCGATTCATCATTCAAATTTGAAATACCATCGATTTTTTTATCGTTAATTAAATCGGCCGTTTTTTTAATCATATCGGCCTTATTTACCATATATGGTATTTCTGTAACGATTAATCTTTCTCTCCCTGCAGAAGTTGTTTCTATTTCGGTTTTAGCTCTAAGAACAATTCGACCTCTACCTGTAAGAAAAGCATCTTTACATCCCTGAAAACCATATATAATACCTCCTGTCGGGAAATCCGGAGCTTTTAGAATGTCAGCTAGATCTTCTATCTCAATATCGTTATTATTTATATAAGCTATTATTGCATCTATTGAGTCTGATAAGTTATGTGGAGGCATATTGGTAGCCATCCCTACTGCAATACCCGAAGCTCCATTAATTAAAAGCGTAGGAACTCTGGTTGGTAATACTGTTGGTTCTTTTAGTGTATCATCAAAATTTAATTTAAAATCAACAGTATCTTTCTCTAAATCGCGTAATGTTTCTTCTGAAATTTTTCTTAGTTTAGCCTCTGTATATCGCATTGCTGCAGGGCTGTCGCCGTCAACTGAACCGAAATTTCCTTGTCCGTTTACTAGCATATATCGTAACGACCATGGTTGAGCCATTCTTACCATTGCTTCATATACCGAAGAATCGCCGTGTGGATGGTATTTACCTAACACCTCTCCTACAATTCTTGCAGATTTTTTAAATGGTTTGTTTGAGTATGTTCCTAATTCCGACATCCCGAATAACACTCTTCTATGTACAGGCTTTAATCCATCTCGCACATCAGGAAGTGCTCTTGATACAATTACCGACATTGAATAATCAATGTAGGACGATTTCATCTCCTCTTCAATATTTACTTTTATTATTTTTTCTCCTTCAGCCATATATTTGTAACTTTTATAATATCTGTTTAGAACAAAATATTGTTTTTAAAAACTACTAAATTAATTATTTATTATCGAACTTCTATAAGATTTGGGGATGATTTATTAACAGTTTTAATTTATTTTTATGGAAATTAAAATTTGATAATCTTAATGTGGTATTATTTGTTGAATATCAAGGAGTTAAGGCTTGTGTTGTTTTGTGTATTGAAATTGCTTATTATTAATATTTTTATATATTTTTTATGATTTTCTATCAATACATTAAATATTACTAATATTGGTTTTAACAGAATTCAAATATTGAACTTTTAATATTAATATTGCTTCTTACGTGAAATTTTTTTTTCTGATTTAATACGTTTTTTTAATAGTCTTTTTTCTTTAGAACTTCTAGTTGGTTTTGTTGTTTTTCGTTTTTTTTGTCTTTTTAAAGATGTATTAATCAGACTAATAAAAATAGTTATTGTATTATTCTTATTTTTCAACTGACTTCTTTCAGTATCGCTTGTAATAATTAATTCTTTATTCTTCGATATTCTATTTGCTGATTTATACAGAATAATTTGTTTTTGTTCATTATTTAATGCTTTCGATTTAGGAATATTAAATCGTAATTCAACTTTTGTTGATCTCCTATTAACATTCTGCCCTCCTTTTCCACTGCTGCTTGTAGCTGAAAACTCTAGTTCGTCGATTAATTTTTCAATACTAGTCTTATTTATATTCATATATATTTATATTATCTTTATCCATATAAATGGTATTCAAATTTATTAATTAAATTAAGTAAAAAATGTATTGTATGAAAATTTTAAAGAAAATTGAATTAAGTATTTTTTATCGATTAAATAAAATAATTATTTTTATTTGTTTTCTGCTTTTTCAAAACATTACAAATGCACAGAAGTTAATAATCAATCAAGAAATTAATTTGTTTGATTTTAATACATATTTATTTTATACATCTTCTGAATTAGCTAATAATAATCCTTATAATATTGGTAAATACGGAGGACAGAATTTATTCGATAAAGATAAGCAAACATGTTGGGCAGAAGGTGTTAAAGGAGATGGTGTTGGAGAATACATATTTATGGTAATTTCTAAAAATACTAAAGCTATTTCATTTATTAATGGATATGCAAAAAGTACTGAAATATATTATAAAAATAATAGAGTAAAAGATGTAGAAATTTCTTTATTTGCAGGCTATAATGAAGAAGGTCATGTAACAGAATTATATTCGTTTTATAATATATTTCCTATTACAAAACCCGTAGTTTACAGTTTAAATGATGATATTAATAGTCAGAAAATACAAACCTTATGGAATTGGGATGATATTATTGAAAAAGAAAAGAAAATATTTGAAAATCACTATAAAAGTAAGAAAAATGTAATAAAAAATTATTTTGTTAAAATTGTAATTTTAAGTGTTTATCATGGTTCTAAATACGATGATACATGTATTTCGGAAATAAATACATTAATAAAGAGTAATTTGTTATTATCATACAAATCTATTGATGTTAATGATGATGAAAATATTGTTTTTGGTATAAATAATGATACAAAAGATATTTTATTATCAGATACCAATTCAATATTTCAGATTTTAGATAATACTCCGGATAATAATTGGATTATTTTATCTGTTTTACCTGCAAATGTTTCGTATGGAAGAGTAGAAACGCAAACTGTGTTATTTAATGTCCCACACAAAAAAATAATAAATTTTAATGATTTTATGCCTTTAGTACAAGATATCTATAACTTTGAGATTATTGAAAATGAAGTTTACATTAATGTACTCAAGAAAAATGCTTTAGATATAGAAAGAGTATCAGTAAAAGAAATAGAGAATAAATATTTAATAGAAAATAAGCAATAAATTATGCGATAATTTTGTTTTAAAACAATAGTTATTTCTATGATTTATATATTTTTCTTATCTTTATCCGTCGGCAATAGAATAAAATAGATAAAAGCATGAATAATAAATATTTGAAATCAAGATTTTTAATATTTTCTTCTTTAGGTAAAATAAGTAAAACTTCTAATTTGGAAGAAAGAGAAGTTGCTTTACGTAAAGAATATGAAGAATTCTCTACGTATAAAGAATCAGAAGAGTTTGATCATTTTATTAAATTAGAAGATTTTGTTAACTCTGATGAATTTCAGGAAATAAAAAAGAATATTAATTCTCAAAAATATAAAGATACTTCCGATTATATAAAAGAGTTAGAATATAATAGATTAAAAAAATCTAAATCAATAAGAACATATTATCAAGTTAAAGATTCTAAACTGCTGCAAGATTATAAAGTGTTTAAAGAGTCTGACACTCTTGCTAAATTTCAACAATTTGATTCTTTTTTTTCATCTGATAATTTTGTTGATTTTAAAAAAACACTAATCAACGAGAAAAAAGAAAAGACTCTTGAATATAAAAACGAGATAAAAAAATATCAGAATCTAAAGAAAAAATATAATTGGTTTTTCAAGTTCAGCGAATCGAAACAATTTGATGAGTTTAAAAAGTTTGAACAATCGGAAAAATTAAGTTATTATATAGAATTAGAAGACTATATTAACAAGCTTGATTTAAGGCGTTTGAAAGAAGAAATTCAAAATAAAAAGCAAGAGAAAATAGATGAATTAAATAATATTAATTCAAAACTTAAAGAATTAAGAAAACAAGCTAAAAAAACCAAAAAAGGAGAAGAATTCTCTAATAAAGATGAATTACTAGAACTAAATAAATTAATAAAATCAGGAATACTAAAAAAAGAAATCAAGAAAAGAAATTTCGAAAATACCAGTGAATACGAAAAAATAGAAGAATTCAAAAAACTAAAGAAATCAAGTGAGATTAAAAAATACTATAAATTTAAAAATTCAGAAAAATTTAAAAATTACCTAGAACTTAACGAATCGCAAGAAATTAGTGAGTACTTAGAATTGGATTATTTTATTAATTCGAAAGAATTTGATGAAAAAATAAAATCAATTAAAGAAATAAATTTCGAGAATACCGAAGAATATAAACAACTTATCGAATATAAAGAATTAAAAAAATCATCGGAAATAAAACAATATTTTAAATTTATAAATTCAATTAAGTTTAAGATATATAGTAATTTAGAAGGTTCAGATGAAATAAGTAAGTTTGAAGAGGTAGAAAAGTACATTAATTCCGAAAAATTTATTGAGCAAAAGAAATATATGCTTACAAAAAATAAATTTATATTATCGGAAGAGTATAAACAACTTGTTGAATATAATGACTTAAATAAATCGGGGAAAATAAAATGGTATCATAAATTAGTAAAATCTAACAAGTTTGACGAATTACTTAAATGGAAAGAAACCTTTTCTGACGAATTTAATTCAAAGACATTAGATTCAGAAAAGTGGCTTACCTCCTATTTTTGGGGCGAGACATTATTAAACGATAGTTATGTTCAGGCTAACGATAAACATTTTTATACTAAAGGGAAAAATATAAGTATTGACGATAGTGTTTTATCGATTTCGACACGAGAGGAAAGTGCTGAAGGAAAAATGTGGCATCCTCTACATGGGTTTGTTCCTAAGAAATTTGATTATACCACCGGCATAATTAATACCGGGCAAAGTTTTCGACAAAAATATGGTTTATTTAAAGCTAAGGTTAGAGTAAGTCATAATTATCCTGTATTTCATGCGTTTTGGTTATTAGGCGACAAGAAAGTTCCGGAGATAGATGTATTTAAGTATCATGCTAAATCAAAATCGAAAATTCAAGTAGGTAATTATTGGGGAAATTCTTTTAACGAAAAGGAAATTGATAAAAAAATATCGAATATTAAAGGAAAAAATTTCTCGGATGATTATTATATTTATTCAATAGAATGGTCGCCGGAAAGAATTGTGTGGAGAATTAACGATGTTGTTGTTTCTGAACAATGTAATGGCGTGCCGCAAGAAGCTATGTATATTGTATTTTCTTCCGGAATAAATAAAAATTTAAATAATGGAACATTACCTGCTAAAATGGATATTGATTGGGTAAGAGTTTATCAAAAAGAATAAAAAAATAACTAATTTTGCAAATTGATTTTTTAAAAACAATAATATTTTTTTACATGGACGCAAAGTTTTCACAACGAATAAAAGATGTATTAATATATAGTAAAGAAGAAGCAATACGTCTTGGTAACTCATATATAGGCACAGAACATCTATTATTAGGAATTTTAAGAGATGGCGAAGGATTAGCAGTAGAGATTTTAGAAAAATCGAAAATAGACTTTTCTGAATTAAAAAAAGCTATTGAAAATAGAATTAAATCGGACGATTTAGTTACTGTAGAAAATATCGACAATATGCCTTTATTTAAAACCGCAGAGAGAGCTCTTAAATTAGTTTATTTAGAGGCTAAATCGTTTAATACTACTACAATAAATACTGGTCATTTGTTATTAGCAATTTTGAAAGACGAGAATAATCTTGCAACTCAAATGTTAGACGAACAACACATCGATTATTATACAGTAAAATCATATATGGAAAATAAGTTACCTAAACTTCGGGCAGATTTTGGCGAAGACGATGATGCCGAAATACCTTTTGAAAATAGTAAAAACAATCCTAAAGGAAGTGGAAGTGATGCTCCAAAAAGTAAATCGGAAACGCCCGTACTCGATAATTTTGGAATTGACCTAACTAAAGCAGCCGAAGACGATGCCTTAGACCCTATTGTTGGTCGCGATAGAGAAATCGAAAGGTTAGCTCAAATTCTTAGTAGAAGAAAGAAAAATAATCCTGTATTAATAGGAGAACCCGGAGTTGGGAAATCGGCTATTGTTGAAGGTTTAGCACTAAGAATTGTTAATAGAAAAGTTTCTAGAGTATTATTCGACAAAAGGATTATTACTCTTGATTTGGCATCTGTTGTTGCCGGAACAAAATATCGTGGACAATTTGAAGAAAGAATGAAAGCTATTCTTAATGAATTGTCGAAAACAACAAATATTATTTTGTTTATTGATGAGATACATACTATTGTTGGCGCCGGAGGAGCAACAGGTTCTTTAGATGCAGCAAATATGCTGAAACCATCTTTAGCAAGAGGAGAAATACAATGTATTGGAGCAACAACATTAGATGAATATCGTCAAAATATTGAAAAAGATGGTGCTTTAGAGAGAAGGTTTCAGAAGATAATTGTTAATCCTACCTCAGAAGAAGAAACCGTTGAAATATTACACAATATTAAACAACGGTACGAGGAGCATCATAATGTAAATTATACCGATGATGCAATAAGTGCATGTGTATCGTTAACTATGCGTTATATTAGCGATAGGCATTTACCCGATAAAGCCATAGATGCTTTAGACGAGTCTGGTTCAAGAGTTCATATTTCAAATATTAATGTTCCTCCAAAAATTATTAATCTAGAGAAAAAGATTGAAAAAGTAAGAAACGAAAAAATTAATGCTGTGAAGAATCAAAATTTTGAATCGGCAGCAAATTATCGCGATAATGAAAAACAACTTATCGATAGTCTTGAAAAGGAAAAGAAAAATTGGGAAAAAGATTTATTGAAAAATAGAGAAACAGTATCTGAAGAAGAAGTTGCAGAAGTTATTGCAATGATGACAGGCGTTCCTGTTCAGAGAATAGCTCAATCGGAAGGTAAACGTTTATTAAAAATGGGTGACGAAATTAAAAAAAGAGTTGTAGGACAAGACGATGCTATAAAAAAAATAGTAAAATCGATACAGAGAAATCGTGCCGGATTGAAAGACCCAAATAAACCTATTGGCTCGTTTATTTTTTTAGGTCCTACGGGTGTCGGAAAAACACAACTGGCAAAAATCCTTTCATTATTTTTATTTGATAGCATCGATAATTTAATCCGTATGGATATGAGTGAATATATGGAAAAATTCTCTGTTTCGCGCCTTGTGGGAGCTCCTCCGGGATATATTGGTTACGAAGAAGGAGGACAATTAACCGAAAAAGTGCGAAGAAAACCTTATTCTGTTGTCTTGCTTGATGAAATAGAAAAAGCACATCCTGATATTTTTCATATATTACTACAAATTTTAGACGAAGGTCAAATAACCGATAGTTTGGGTCGTAAAATCGATTTTAGGAATACTATAATCATTATGACATCGAATATTGGAAGCCGTCAATTGAAAGATTTTGGACAAGGTGTAGGATTTTCTACAAAAGCAAAGCAAGATTCAGTAAAATCTAATACCCAAAGTGTTATCCAAAATGCGCTTAAAAGAACTTTTGCTCCTGAATTTCTTAATAGATTAGACGATGTTGTAATATTTAATTCGTTAACTAAAGAAGACATTAATAAAATTATTGAAATAGAATTACTCGGTTTGTACGATAGAGTTATAAAACTAGGTTATAAAATTGAAATTACAGACGATGCTAAAGAGTTTATTGCTAATAAAGGATTCGATAGTCAGTTTGGTGCCAGACCCTTAAAAAGAGCGATACAAAAATATGTAGAAGACCCTATGGCCGAGATAATTATTAGAACAACTATTAAAGAAGGGGATTTATTATATGTTGAATTAAATAAAGAAAAAGATAAAATTATTATTACACATAAAAAAATGGGGACAAAAGAAATAGAAAATAAATAATATTATTTATTTTCTAAAGAAAATATTGTCTAAAAAGTAAAGTTGCAAGTTTTTATATGTCATATTGAGCAAAGTCGAAATATCTTATTTTTAAACTAATAGATATTTCGACTTTGCTACTAATAACAATAATATGTGTAAGTAAAAAAGTTAGCTAAACCACTTTTTTTGCTAAATCAAAATCCAGAGAATAAAATATATTGTAAAGTTACTATAATACAGTTTTATAATTAATTTATTATTTCTCCGAAGAGATCAAAATCGTCGGCAGAAGTAATTTTAACATTATAGAAATTTCCTGTTTCAACTTCCTGATTTTTAGTAATTAATACTTCATTATCAACTTCCGGAGAATCGAATTCTGTACGACCAATAATAAACTCTTCATCAATACGATCGATAATAACTTTGAAAGTTTTTCCTATTTTTTTTGTATTAAGTTCGTGAGATATAGATTGTTGGAGATCCATAATTTTATTAGCTCTTTCCTGTTTTATTTCTTCAGGAACATTATCTTCAAAATTTTCTGCCGAGTATGTATTTTCTTCTTCGGAGTATGTAAATACACCTAAGCGTTCGAATTTTGCAAATTTTACGAATTCCATTAATTCATTAAAATCTTCTTCTGTTTCATCGGGATGACCAACTAGTAGAGTTGTTCTGAGAGAAATATTTGGTATTTTTTTTCTAAATAATTTTATTAATTCATAAGTTTTATCTTTCCCTATTCCACGACGCATATTTTTTAATACACTGTCGCTAATATGTTGAACCGGGATATCCAGATATTTACAAATATTTTCCTTTTTATTGATAACATCAATAACATTTTCAGGAAATTTCGATGGAAAAGCATAATGTAAGCGTAGCCATTCTAAACCTTTAATATCTGATAGTTTTTCTATCAATTCGGCTAGTTTAAATTCATTATATATATCGTAACCATAATACGATAAATCTTGAGCAATAAGAATAATTTCTTTAGCTCCATCTTTAACAAGGCGTTGAGTTTCTTCAACTAATACCTCAATCGATTTTGATTTATGTTTACCTTTTATTAATGGAATAGCGCAAAAAGAACAAGATCTATCGCAACCATCAGAAATTTTTAGATATGCATAATGTTTGGGAGTTGTAATTGTTCTGACATTTTCTAGAGATTTATTGTATGATGAATCTAATGATTTAACTATTTTGGGAATGTCGTAAACGCCAAAAAAATTATCAGCAAATTTTATTTCGTTTTGTAATTCTTCTTTATATCGTTCCGCTAGGCAACCAAAAACAATAAGTTTTTCTAAATCACCATTTTTTCTTGCTTCCTCATATTGAAGAATCATTTCTATAGATTCTTGTTTGGCATCGTTAATAAAACCACAAGTGTTAATTATAACAATATCATTATCGAGTCTGTCAGAGTCATGAACAATATCAAATTTATTTTCTTCGAGCTGCTTAATTAGATATTCAGAATCGACTAAATTCTTAGAACAGCCCATTGTAATAACATTTACTTTTTTCTTATTGTTCATTTTACTATTTACTATTTACTATTTATTATTATTTATTGTTTGCTGAATAATTAAATAAACAATGAATCGACAAATTCCGATTTATTAAAAATTTGCAAATCTTCTATTTTTTCACCAATTCCAATATACTTTACCGGAATTTTAAATTGGTCAGATATTCCTATTACTACACCTCCTTTAGCTGTTCCATCTAATTTAGTGAGAGCTAAGGCGTTTACATCGGTAACATTAATGAATTGTTTTGCTTGTTCAAAAGCATTTTGCCCTGTTGAACCATCAAGAACAAGAAGTATTTCATGAGGAGCATCAGGAATAACTTTTTGCATTACTTTTTTTATTTTCCCTAATTCATTCATTAAGTTTATTTTATTATGTAATCGTCCGGCGGTATCAATAATAACAATATCTGCATTATTTGCTTTTGCAGATGATAGTGCATCGAAAGCTACAGAAGCAGGATCAGAACCCATCTTTTGTTTAATAATAGGTACTCCTACACGATCTGCCCATATTGTTAATTGGTCAACGGCAGCTGCTCGAAAGGTATCGGACGCTCCGAGGTAAACTTTCTTACCCATATTTTTAAATTGGTAAGCTAATTTACCAATAGTAGTAGTTTTTCCAACTCCATTAACTCCAACAACCATTATTACATAAGGTACATTTTCCGATGAGTATGAGATATCTATTTCATTAGTGTCATTTTCTATTAGTAAGGAAGAAATTTCTTCTTTTAAAATAATATTTAATTCATTAATGCCTAAATATCTATCTTTAGAAACTCTTTTTTCTATTCTTTCAATAATTTTTATGGTGGTATTGACACCAACATCTGATGTAATAAGAATTTCTTCTAATTCATCGAGTACTGTATCGTCAACTTTTGATTTTCCAACAATTGTTCGAGAAAGCTTTTTAAAAATATTCTCTTTTGTTTTCTTTAAACCTTTATTTAATGTTGTTTTTTTATCTTTCGAAAAAACTCCTAATGTAGCCATGCTAAACTTTATATATATAGTAAACAGATGATTTTCAGAGTATAAAATTAAGAAATATTACTTAATTTATTGATAAAAAAAAGCTTTCTTTTTAAAGAAAGCTTTTTTTTAATAGTAAAATATTTTTTATTATTTTGAGAAAAATTCTTTTATTTTTTCATTAACAATCATTCCTTCAGAAAAAGAGTGACCATTTGTTTCATTTTTCACCATTTTAATACATTTTGTATGCGTTCTTCCTGAACCTGTTTGCAATGATGCTACTGCTTTTTTAGCCATAATTCAATAGTATTATTTAATTTCTTTATGAATAGTTACTTTTTTCAATATAGGATTATATTTCTTTAGTTCCATTCTTCCAGGTGTGTTCTTCTTATTTTTTGTTGTAATATATCTTGATGTTCCTGGAACACCTGACTGTTTATGTTCAGTACATTCTAATATTACTTGTATCCTATTTCCTTTTTTTGCCATTTCTTATCCCTCTTATGTGTTAAATGTTTTTAAAAATCCATCTCTTTTAGCGTCTTCAAGGGCAACTTTTAAGCCTTTTTTATTTATTGTACGCATACCATTAGCTGACACTTTTAAAGTAATCCAACGGTCTTCTTCTTCGAAATAGAATCTACGTGTAGCTAGGTTAGGATAAAATTTTCTTTTTACATGTTTCTTCGAATGAGAAACATGATTTCCTACCATTACTTTTTTTCCAGTTATTTGACAAATTCTTGACATCGTTATATAATTTTTTTTTACTTTTTTCTCAAACAGGTTGCAAAATACGTGATTATTATTTAATAATTCAAATTATTGAACAATTATTTTACAATATTGTTTGTTTTTTTTTGTTTTTTGTCTTTTTCAATGATTAAGACAGATAAAAATGAGTTTTATTCTAATAATTTCCCATTTTGAAATACTATGATATATTTGTTTTTATTTAATAATTCAAAATAGTTTTTTTAGAGCGAACAAAAATAGTATTTTTATTGGAGATAATTGCAATTTTCAAAATAAATAAATCTTTCTTTATAATTACTTTAATTAAAGTATCGTAAGTATTACAATATAAGTATGTAATGCATATTTATTTATGTATAATATAATTTAGTAATATCATATTAGAAAAAATGAGCATTAAGTATTAATTATCATTTCTCGAAGCATATTTAACGCTTTAAGCGATGTTTTTTGAATATTTACTTCTCGATTGTTTTTGAATAAAAATTTTTTTGATATTGTTTTTTCTCTATTTGAAACAGCAATCCATATTGTACCAACAGGTTTTTCAGGTGTACCTCCACCCGGCCCTGCTATTCCGGATGTTGCAATTGAATAATCGGTGTCAAATTGCTTTCTTGCTCCTATGGCCATTTCTTCCACTACAACTTTACTTACGGCGCCGTATTGATTTATATTACAGTTTTTTACGCTTAATATCTTTTGCTTAATAATATTTGAGTAGGCTACAATTCCTCCTGCAAAATAATTAGAACATCCCGGTACAGATGTAATTAAACCAGCAATATTCCCTCCGCTACAACTCTCGGCAACACTTAGTGTTTTATTTCTTTTGCTTAATAAGTCTCCAATTTGTTTTTCAATAAACTCGTTATTAGTACTAATAATATTTTTTGGAATCAGGGCAGATATTTTTTTTACTTCCGAGTTTATGATCGATATTATTTTATTCTCGTCTTTGCCTCTTGCACTTAAGCGTAATTTTACCATTCCCGGTGAAGGAAGATAAGCTAAAGAGATATCGGCATGTAAATTATTCTCCCACTGTTTTATTTTTTCTGCAAGTTCCGATTCCGGAATTCCTTGAGTAATAATATTTCTATGTACAATATAATTACCTGTAAACAGTTTTTTTAACTTAGGAATTACTTCGTTTACTATTATATCTTTCATCTCAAAAGGCACACCTGGTAATGAGATATAAATTTTATTGTTTTCTTCGAACCACATTCCCGGAGCTGTGCCTAAATTGTTTTTTAATATTTTGCACGATTCAGGTACTTCGGCTTGTTTAATGTTATTGTCGTTAATATTTACATTCTTAGCACTTAAAATAGCTTTAATATGACTTAAAACATTATGGTTCAAAATCAATTTTGTTTTAAAATAATCTGCAAGACTTTGTTTTGTAATATCATCGTTTGTAGGGCCTAAACCTCCTGTAATAATTACAATTTTAGTGTTTGAGTCAATATTGCTGATTGATTGAAATATTGCATCTCTGGTATCGCTTATCGATGTAATTTTTGTAACATCAATACCAATATTATTTAATTGATTTCCAATAAAAGCCGAATTGCTATCAACAGTTTGACCAATTAATATTTCATCGCCAATTGTAATTATCTCTGCTTTCATGTTTTAAATTTTTTATTGTTGATTTTTAGCTTTGTACAACGATTTTTTTTGTTGGAAAACGAATATTTAATTGTTAGTTATTTTGTCTAACGCTTCTATTCTCTTTAATAATGGTGGATGCGAATAATTAAAAAACACATATAAAGGATGTGGTGTAAGGTTAGATAAATTATTTACCGATAGTTTTTTTAATGCATCTATTAATGAATTAGGATCTAAGTATTCTCCTGCAAATTTATCGGCTTCGTATTCATTTTTACGTGAAAAAATATTCATTCCTAATCCTAAAATAGTCGAAATAGGACTATATAGTAATCCAAAGGCAACCAGACCTAAATGAAAACCTGTTTGTTCGGCACTCAAGGCTTCTGACAATGCAGGATTGCCAACAAGTAACGATAAAATATATAATGTTATTCCTGTTTGAAGAATAGATAAAATTATTGATACTAAAGTGTGTTTCTTTTTGTAGTGACCAATCTCGTGAGCTAGTACTGCTGTTATCTCGTTATGTGTAAGTTTATCGAGAAGAGTATCGAAAAGAATAATTTTTTTCTTTTTTCCTAAACCACTAAAATATGCATTTGCCTTAGTGCTTCTTTTCGAACCATCGATAATAAAAATATTATCGAGTGTATAATCTGTTTTTTTGCAGAAATTAAATATCGATTTCTTTAACTCTCCATCTTCAAGAGGTTTTAATTTATTAAATAATGGTACAATAAGACTAGTATAAAACATTGTCATAAAAATCATGAATACACTAATCAGTAACCAAGTATAAATCCAAAACATATCGGCAGTTAATTGATAAAACCATACTATTAACGATAAAATTCCACCACCAATAATAGCAGCTATTACCCAGCCTTTTATTTTATCGAGAATAAAAGTTTTAGGTGTTGTTTTGTTAAAACCAAATTTGTCTTCGATAACAAAGGTTTGATAAATAGAGAATGGAATGTTTATTATATCGGAAGCAAACATTATAATTCCGAAAAACAAAAGCGAAATAACTATAGAATTATCGGAAATGCTTCTTGCAATATTATCGACAAAAGCAAAGCCCTTGAAATATAAGAATCCCAATATTAGTAGTAAATTAAACGTGCTTGTAAGAAAGCCAAATCGCTGATTTATTTTATTGTATTTCTGAGATTTTGCGTATTTTTCTTCGCTGTATATTCCTTTTAATTTTTCGGGCAACTTACTGTTTCGTCTTGTAGAATTTAAGTAATCGAGTATCTGCTCAATTACATAATCGAATAATAGAAAGGCAATTATTAAGTAAAATATAATTTGATGCATAAAAATAAATAGTTTAGTTTTAAAACTACAAAATTACAATTTACAATTTATTATTTGCTATTTTTTTATCACTATTGTCTAACTAAATAAAAAAATGCTATATTATTAATTAGTAAAAATTAGTTAGCGGATAACTTTATTAAAAACCATGTAATTAGGGCTTTATTTTTCTCAGATATTAAAACTTTGAGCTATTTGCTGACTTTATGCACAAATACTAATTATTGAGTAAGAAGTATCAAAACTTATTAAAATATGGACATAGACTCAACAATTAAAATCAAACATTTATCATTAATAATTATATTAATATAAATGAATGTCCTTATATTTACCCAACTATAGGAGTTATATTTTGAAAATCAATTTGTTTGCTCCGAACCCTAAAGGGAGCAAATTGATTTTCTTCACTCCCTTTAGGGATGGGGAAAATGAAGAAAATCAATTTCTGAATTAGGTAAGTACACCAGATAATTATATTAATTATATTTGTAATATAAAAATTAATAATCTAAAATATTAAATATGAAAAATACAGGTATTATATTATCATTAATTGTGCTATTGTTTACACAATGTACAAACCAGAATGATAAAAAAGCAAATGAGATAAAAAATATTAATGGAAATGTTATTATTGAAGTGCAAAATGCTCTGGTAGAGAAATATGGAGCAGAAAACGAAATGCTTATTAAAAAAGGGGTTGCTCATACAGCTTCATTATGGAGAGAATCTGATGGAGATGTTAAAAGTTTCGAAGAGTTTTGTATAAGTAATTACATTTCAGATGCTGATGAGAAGGATTTAGTATTTTTAAAAACATCTAAGAATTTAGAATCTCTTTGGGGACATAATAATAAAATAACTCTCGATTTGCAGGAAAATGTACATCTGGATAATGGTCCCTTACATAGTATCGATGGTATATTTGCATCTTATAGTCCTAATGCTCATTTCTCAGAAGATTTTTACAATAATAAAATAGCCTTTATTATATCTTTAAACTTTCCTGTTTATTCTTTAGAAGAAAAAACTAAATTAGGAGAAGAATGGACATCAAAAGAATGGGCATATGCGCGTTTAGGCGATGTATTTACTTCTAGAGTGCCGGCTGAACTAAAACAAGCTGTTAGTAATGCAGAAACAAATGCCAGTATGTATATTGCCAATTATAATATTTATATGGGGCATATATTGAATAAAGATGGGAAAAAGATTTTTCCTGAAGATATGGTGCTCCTATCCCATTGGAATTTACGCGATGAGATAAAAGCAAATTATGCAAATAAAGAAAATGGTATAGAAAAACAAGAAATGATATATACTGTTATGAAACGCATAATTGATCAATCAATACCTGAGAAAATAATAAATTCAGGCGAGTATGAATGGAATCCTATTGACAATAAAATATATAGCAATAATGATGAAGTAGAATTTGTGCCCGAACCTAATACTCGATATTTACAGATGCTTAATAATTTTAATGTTCTTAAGGCAGAAGATTCATATTTTCCGGTTCTCAATACATTTATAAAGCGAAAATTTTCGGGAGAAATGGAAATTCCACAATCTGAGGTTGAAGAATTGTTTAATGAATTTTTATTATCGCCTCAGGTTAAAAAAGTTGGAGAATTAATAAGTACGCGTTTAGGAAGAGACTTAAAACCTTTCGATATTTGGTATGATGGATTTAAAGCACGTAGTTCTATCTCTGAAGAAAAATTAAACTTAATAACTGAAACAAAATATCCTAATGCAATAGCATTAAACGATAATCTCGATGAATTATTAATGAAACTTGATTGGAGTAAAGAAAGAGCTGATTTTATTGCCTCGAAAATCTCTGTTGATCCTGCACGTGGTTCGGGTCATGCATGGGGAGCACAAATGAAATCTGAAAAAGCTCATCTGAGAACAAGAATTCCTGAAAAAGGAATGAATTATAAAGGATATAATATTGCAATTCATGAATTCGGACATAATGTCGAGCAAACAATATCTTTACACGATGTAGATTATTATATCTTGAATGGTGTTCCTAATACTGCATTTACCGAAGCGTTGGCATTTATCTTCCAAAAAAGAGATTTACAGTTGTTAGGTATCGAAGATAAAAATCCTGATAAAGAATATCTTCAAACATTAGATGATTTTTGGTCGGTTTACGAAATTATGGGTGTATCGATGCTCGATATGAAAGTTTGGAAATGGTTATATGCAAATCCTGATGCTACCAAAGCTGAGTTAAAAGAAGCTGTTATGCGCATTTCTAAAGAAATATGGAATAAGTATTATGCCGAAGTATTTGGAAGTAAAGACGAGCCTATTTTGGCTATTTATTCGCATATGATAAGTTACCCTTTATACTTATCGGCATATCCTATTGGTCATTTAATTGATTTTCAGGTTGACCGGTATTTAAGCGGAAAAGTATTTGCAAACGAAGTTGAAAGAATATGGAGTCAAGGTAAATTAACTCCGCAAGTATGGATGAGAAAAGCTGTTGGAGTTGAACTTTCGAATAAACCTATTCTCGAAGCAACAGACGAAGCTTTAGAACATATTAGCCTAAGTTCGATGTAAAATTTGACACACAGAAAGCTTACATCGAACTAAGATTATTAAATAAGAAATTATTATATTTAAAAACCCGCATAGAATTTAATATGCGGGTTTTTTATTTGTCAATAAATAAATCGTTTACGAGAAGAATATTTTTTTTTTATTGTTGTACAGTATTCGCTAGTGCCATTATTTTCTATAATTTGCTTTTTATCAGTTCAACAAAATTATTTATTTCTTCTTCGGTAGTATCGAAAGATGTCATCCAACGAACTTCAGATTTTGTTTCGTCCCAATCGTAGAAAAAGAATTCTTCTTTTAACTCCGGAATAATTTCTTTAGGTATAATTACAAATATTCCGTTTGCGTCAACTTTCTGAGTAATTTTTATTTGAGAAATAGTTTTGATTTTTGAAGCTAATAATTTTGCCATTATATTTGCATGTTTGGCATTTTCGTACCATATGTCTTTAGAAAGATATCTATCGAATTGAGCCGAGATAAATCGCATTTTCGATGCTAACTGCATACCTTGTTTTCTAATGTATTTAAAATTTTCGCCTAAGCTTTTATCAAGAAAGATAATTGCTTCTCCATACATCATTCCATTTTTTGTACCTCCAAACGAAAGAATATCAACGCCTGCATCTGTTGTGAATTCTCTAAATTCTTGATTTAAACTAACAGCGGCGTTAGCTATTCTTGCTCCATCCATATGTAAATACATATTGTTTTTATGAGCATAATCGGCAATTTCTTTTATTTCTTTTGCAGTATAAACTGTACCTAGTTCGCTTACTTGAGTTATAGAAATTATTTTTGGTTGAGAGTGATGTTCGAAGTTGATACCTTTCATTTGTGTTTTAATAAAATCTACAGTAAGTTTCCCATTGGGAGTTTCGACAGTTAGTAATTTAAAACCGTTAAATTTCTCGGGTGCACCACATTCGTCTTCGTTAATATGAGCTGTTTCGGCACAAATAACCGAATTCCACGAACGTGTGGCTGCATTTAATCCTAATACATTTGCTGCGGTACCAATAAATACAAAGTAAACATCAATATCGTTGCCAAAATGTTCTTTAAATTTTGCTATTGCTTTTTCGGTATAAATATCATCGCCGTAAGCAACTGTGTGTCCTATATTTGCATTATTAATTGCCTTCATTATTTCGGGATGTATTCCCGAATTGTTATCGCTTGCAAAACCACGTTTATTCATAATATATTTTGTTTTTGTATTTAGATACAAATGTATAATTTTTTAGATAATTAATATTTATTTGTACAATTACTAAAAATGCTAATATTTATATTTAATTTGTATGTTCAAAAAAAATAAAAACATGAATAAAACAATAAGCTTTTATAGAAAATTTTACGATTTTATTCTTTCTAGAAGATATAATATGATTCTTAAAAATTATGAGGTATTAAAGACTGGTTCTCCTAAATTAATACTTCCAAACCATCAATCGCATA
Organism: uncultured Bacteroidales bacterium; assembly: GCA_964504155.1. Lineage (GTDB taxonomy): Bacteria > Bacteroidota > Bacteroidia > Bacteroidales > UBA12077 > CAZDCZ01. The sequence continues at coordinate 29,821 of CAZDCZ010000005.1, forward strand.
TGGATCCTCAAATAATTGCGGTTAAAGTATATAAATACGTAGAATTTTCGCCTGTGTCTTCAGAACGACTTTTTTCTACCCCAATTATTGGTTATTTTTTAAAAAAACTGGGAGCAGTAAAAGTAAGCGATTTTCGTGCCGGAAATAAAGATCTTAATGTGTTAAATCATATAACCGAAAAAGTAAATGAAGCTCTAAGTAATGGTAAAAATATAATTATATTTCCATCGGGGAAGCTTACAAATAGTGGTTTAGAAAAAATTCAGAATAAACAAAGTGCGTATTCTGTAGTTTCAACAATGCCCGATAATGTTGAGGTTATTGGAGTGAGATTTCGAGGATTATGGGGAAGCATGTGGTCGAAAGCATGGGATGGTACTCGTCCCGAATTCTTGAAAACATTCTTAAAAGGATTTTTTTATTTTTTTGCTAATTTTATTTTTTTTATTCCGAAAAGAAAAGTAACAATTGAGTTCGAAAATATTACTGTTGAAGCTAAACAGCATGTCCGAAAAGGAAGAAAAGAATTTAATACTTTTCTCGATAATTTCTATAATAAATATGGAGAAGAAAAACCTATTTATATTAAACATTTCTTTTATGCTCCTAAGCTGAAAAAGACTTTGCCCGATAAAATTTCTAATCTGTAAATTAGTTGATAGAACAACTATATTTGTTAAGCTTTTTATTAAAAAATATTAATGAAAAAACAATTGTATATATTAATCCAAAAGTTGCCAGTAGGATTAATCGAAAAGTTACCAGTTTGAGACACAAAAATACAATTATTTATCATGTCAATTGTTAGTTTTTGTTCAAACTCAGGTTTGATTTTTAAAAATCCCGCTAGCCCCGACATGTTGTCGGTGCTTATTAACGGCAAATGTTCTGTGCTAAATACTTGTTGTTATTTTGATTTATGTATGATAAATATAAGATAAGGATAAAGCATACTTTATAACAGTAATAACGGTTGGTTGGGTAGATGTATTTACTCGCCCAAATCATAAAAAACTTATAATTAATTCGTTGCAATATTGTATAAAGAATAAAGGCTTAATTGTTTTTGCCTATTGTTTAATGCCAAGTCATTTACATACGATATGCAAGGCAGAAGGCAAAGTGTCTTTATCGGATGTTTTGCGCGATTTTAAGACATTCTCATCAAAAAATGTAATTAGTCAAATACAAGAAGAGCCCGAGAGCAGAAGAGAATTGATGTTAGAATATTTTTCAAAAGCATGTTTGCATCTGAAAAAAAAGCAAAATTATAAAGTTTGGTAAGATAGTAATCAGGCAAAAGAAATATTTAGCACTTCTTTTTTGTATTAGAAATTAGAATATATACATAATAATCCTGTTCAGGATTTAATAGTTGAAAAAGCAGAAGATTATTTATATAGTTCTGCAAGAAATTATGCAGAATTAGATAGTTTCTTCGATGTTTTTGTGCTAGATTATAAACCACTAATTCAAAATTAGAAATGATTGTTTTCTCCTGCTGGCACGGACAACATGTCCGCGCCAGGAGAAAGAGTCCTTTAACGGTATTACGTAAAGTGATGAGACTTTTTTTTTGCACTCAGAAAAGGGTTCGAAAAAAATAGAAAGGTGTCAGCAATAAGCAAGTAGCTGTAATTGTTTCTGCCGACCGAAAAAACACAATAGATATAAATGTTGCTTGTTTAGGTAGAATTACAAAAGATAATATAATTCAGGCTATAGGAAATAAGGTTAAAGACAGAACAGTTTTGTGCACAGACGGTTATGTTAGCTATAAAGGATTTGCATTAGATAATTCAATTGAACATCGCGTATTAATAGCAGACTTAAAGCAATATGTAAAACAAAAGAAATATCACATTCAACATGTAAATTCAATGCATAGCCGTATGAAAAATTAGATTGACAAGCAATTGCTTGGGTTTGCATCAAAATATTTACAGAATTATATTAATTGGTTTCATGTAAAAGAAAAAATTACAGAATCTGAATTTATTGAAAGTATTATTGAATTAAGTGTTGCTAATACTAATGCAATAAAGGATTATAGAAGCATTGAAGAAAAGTATGCTAACTTGATGCATTTAGCATAGTTATTTTAAACTAGAGACAAGTATTCTTTTATATTTCTTTGAGCTAATCGCTCAATTTAGGTATTAATTTAAATTGTAAATATTCGCCAATGGATTTAGTGAAATTTCTAAAAGAAATTAAAAAGAATGATAATGAATTTTTTTTATAGATGATTTATGTAATGGTATTTGGAAAGTATTTTATAGAATCGTATTTTTGGGATGCTTTAATGAAAATGAATTAAGAAATAAAGAAAAATCAATAAGGTTAGAAACTAATTTAGTGTAAAGTCTAATCTTTAACTTGTGTAAAGTATGTATTTTAACGAACATAGAAAAAATGCTTAAATTTTTAAATAAACCTTACCCTTTCAACGATGATTTAAGATATAATGCTAAAATTATTCTTTTTATAAGTCTGGGTGTTTTAGTTTTTCTGTTGATTTTTCAACCAATCGATTTTGCTACATGGTCAAAAAAGGAAATTTTTTATTTAGTTGCTGGTCTTGTCGCATCTACATTTCTAGTTCTTAGTGTAAATTTGATTATTATACCAATATTACTCCCTAAAATATTTTATAAAAATACATGGAATATAAAAAAAGAAATACTTTGGAATTTGTGGATACTTATTGCTATTTCAAGTAGCGATTTTTTATTTTACTCACAGATAGCTGGTATAATTGATATAAATTTTTTCGATATTACTAAAATTTTGTTACTTGGATTACTTCCTGTTGCTGTTCTAATTACAATAAATCAAGAAAGGCTAGTACGTTTGCATTTGGTGTCAGCACAGCAATTAAATAAAAAATTACTTGAAAGCAAACAGCAGAATAATAATTTAATTTATTTTGAGTCAGACTATAAAAATGACATCCTCGTGATAAAAGCAGACTTGTTAATTGCTATAAAATCTTCAGACAACTATATTGAAGTTTTTTACAAGAATGAAGGTCTGGTAAAAAAACAAATAATAAGAAGTTCTTTAAAGCGGGTTGAAGAATTAATTAATAAATATGACTTTATTCTGCGTTGTCACAGAAGCTATATTGTTAATATTAACTTCATTAATGAAATACAGGGTAATCCGCAAGGATTTCAACTTTTTATGGATAGCCTGAATTTTCCTGTATCTGTATCTCAAAAATACATTCATGAATTTAAAAACAAAATAAAACAGGCTTAATCTTCACCCCTCTATATTCTATTTTTATCCCTAAATTATTGTATTATCCCTATTTTCCTTTCATTTACCACCTTTTCTTTCAGCGAAATAATTCATTACTAATTTTGCAAGATGAATTTCAAAAAAAGTACGAATAAGAAAATAACGGCAATCATTTGTGCTTATAACGAAGAGAAAACAATTAGTGATGTTGTGTCAATTATGTGTGCGATTATTTTTTTGATGAAGTAATTGTAATAGAATGATTCAACAGATAAAACCGATGATATTTTGAATGAACTCAATAAAAATTACGAATTTAAATACATTAAATTTAAGGAAAATAAAGGTAAGGGTTTTGCAATGGCGATCGATATTGAAAATGCAAGCAGTGAAATTATAGTGTTTGTTGATGCCAATTTGTATAATTTAACAGAAGAACATTTATTTGAATTGAGAATACCATTAGTACACAAAAAAGCAGATATGATACTTGGACAAGCAACCGAAACATTAATTAACTACAGTATAAATCCTTTTAAATCGTTTACAGGTGAAAGAGCAGTATTAAAAAAAGACATATTGCCTATTGTCGATAAAATGAAAAATTCAAGATTTGGTATTGAAACACTAATAAATCTTTATTACCAATCAGAAGGGAAAAAGTAAAGTATGTAATACTTAAAGATTTAAAACATCCTACAAAATTTGATAAAGTTTCTAAACAGCAAGCATTAAAAGAATTCGCTAAAGAGGGACATCAAATTGCTTTAACTTCATTTAAAAATTTTGATTTAATAACAAGTTCAATAAAAAATAAATTAATAATATGAAATCATTAAAAATAGGAAATATAACATTAAAAGTTCCCATAATACAAGGAGGGATGGGAGTTGCTATTTCTTTATCAGGTTTAGCATCAGCTGTTGCAAACGAAGGCGGTATTGGTGTAATATCTGCCGTAGGTATAGGAATGACAGAACCTGACTATATAAAAAATTTTAGAAACGCTAATAAACGAGCACTAAGAAAAGAAATAAGAAAAGCAAGAGAATTGTCTCCACACGGAGTAATTGGTGTAAACCTTATGGTAGCTGTATCTGATTTTGACGACTTACTTAAAGTTGCAATAGATGAAAAAATAGATGTTGTTTTCATTAGCGCAGGATTACCTTTGAAAAATCCTGTTAATCTTCCTGTTGAAGTGTTAGAAAATTCAGGAGTAAAAATAATTCCAAAAGTTTCTTCAGCAAGGGCAACAAATCTTATTTTTAAGTATTGGAGTAATAATTATAATCGAGTTCCTGACGGAATAGTTATAGAAGGACCTTTGGCAGGTGGTCATGAAGGATTTAGGAAAAATGATTTGATTAACCCTCAAATTAAATTATCTGATTTGATAGAAGAAACCGTCAAAGTATTAAAACCTTTTGAAGAAAAATTTGATAAAGAAATCCCTGTTATTGCGGCAGGTGGTATTTATACCGGTGATGATATATATAAAATAATGCAATCAGGTGCAAAAGCAGTTAAAATGGGAACTCGTTTTGTTCCCACTTTTGAATGTGATGCTGATGAAGAATTCAAGAAGTCATATATTTCGGCAAAAAAAGAAGATATTGGTATTATTGATAGTCCTGTTGGTCTACCTGCTCGAGTTATAAAAAATACGTTTGTTGAAGATATTATTAATGGAATAAAAAAACCCATTAATTGTCCTTGGAAATGTCTTAAAACTTGTAATTATAAAGAAGTTTCATTTTGTATTGCACAAGCCTTATTTAATGCTGCTCAGGGAAAAATGGAAAAAGGTTTTGCATTTGCTGGAACTAATGCCTATTTAACAGAAGAAATTACCTCTGTAGAAAAGGTGTTTACTCAACTAAAAGATGAGTATCTTCAACAATATCGAGAAGAAATGATGATGAGTAAATAACTACTGTTGGTAACACCTAAAAATATAAAAGTTCTGTAGAGTAAGGTTTACTGCAGATTTTATATTCAACAAAAAAAATAGTACATTTGGTGAATAGTGCTAAAAATGAAGATGATAGCAACTGTTAAGGCTCTAGTTTAAAATAACTGTGTTTATTTTATTTTTTTACAGAAAAAAGAAATGAAATCATCATCTATTCAAAAATATTTTGTGAGTTTAAATCCAGATGAACAGGATAATTTATTATCAGAACACCAAAATGTAAAAGACACGTCAAGCTACGGATTATTGGAAAGGCATGTAAAACAATTAGACAATAAGCAAGGCACATGTCATCATTGCGGAAGTTTGCGATATAAAAAGAATGATAAAGATAAAAAAATGTGTGAATTGTAATAGGTGTTTACTGCATACATTGGAACATGGTTGGTACATATCCATAAGAAGCATTTATTAATTCCATATTTGAAATTAATGAAGCAGGGACAGAGTCTCGATAAAATAAAAACAGAATTACACATAAATAAAAAAACGGCTTTCGACTGGCGACACAAAATCAATGTGTCTATTGCTGATATTGAGAAAGAGTCCTTTAACGGTATTACGTAAAGTGATGAGACTTTTTTTTTGCACTCAGAAAAGGGTTCGAAAAAAACAGAAAGGAAAGCAAGAAAAAGAGGAAAGTCTGTAAAAAGAAAGGTGTCAGCAATAAGCAAGTAGCTGTAATTGTTTCTGCCGACCGAAAAAACACAATAGATATAAATGTTGCTTGTTTAGGTAGAATTACAAAAGATAATATAATTCAGGCTATAGGAAATAAGGTTAAAGACAGAACAGTTTTGTGCACAGACGGTTATGTTAGCTATAAAGGATTTGCATTAGATAATTCAATTGAACATCGCGTATTAAGAGCAGACTTACAGCAATATGTAAAACAAAAGAAATATCACATTCAACATGTAAATTCAATGCATAGCCGTATGAAAAATTAGATTGACAAGCAATTGCTTGGGTTTGCATCAAAATATTTACAGAATTATATTAATTGGTTTCATGTAAAAGAAAAAATTACAGAATCTGAATTTATTGAAAGTATTATTGAATTAAGTGTTGCTAATACTAATGCAATAAAGGATTATAGAAGCATTGAAGAAAAGTATGCTAGCTTGATGCATTTAGCATAGTTATTTTAAACTAGAGCCAACTCATATTATAATTGGTTAAAAGTTAAGGGTTTGGATAAAACAAAGCCTTCTAAAAAAATCCTTAAAGAAAGAATTAATGCGGTTTTTGAAGAAAGTCGAGAAATATATGGAAGTTATAGAATTCAAACAATGCTTGAAAGAGAGAATTTAATTTATTCACGATCATATATAGGCTTGCTAATGAAAGAAATGGGCTTAATAAGTATCCTAAAAAGAAAATTCGTAGTTACAACAGATTCAAAACATTCATTTCCAATAGCAAAAAACGAATTGGACAGAGACTTTACCAGTTTAGAACTAGGTAAAAAATGGGTGTCTGATATTACTTATATACGCGTTAAAGATAACTAGAATTATCTTACAACCATAATGGATCTTGCTGACAGAAAAATGTAGGATGGGCTTTAAGTGAAGATATGACAACTAAGAATACCGTTATGAAGGCTTGGTTATCAGCTCGTCAAAACAGAAATATTATTGAAGGATTGTTTTTCATTCAGATAGATGGGTGCAGTATGCTTCCAATAAAATGACAAGCCTTTTTTCTTATAATAAAAAAATAACACAAAATATGAGTAGAAAAGGAAACTGTTGGGATAATGCTGTAGCTGAAAGCTTTTTTAAGACTATTAAACATGAATGGTTGTATCGATTTAAGTTTAACTCTTACAAGCAATTATATAGATCTATTGAAGATTATATTACATGGTATAATACTAAAAGAATTTATTCTAGTTTAGGGTATTTATCTCCTTTAGAAATGGAAATTAAATTAAGAGAAATTATTAAGAAAGCGGCTTAGTAAAAATAGTCACAAATTTATTAGGTATTCCAAAAATTTAGATTGCAAATTATTTAAAAAAAATTAAATGCCATTCTAAACGAGTTTAAATTTTATGACTTTTTAGAGAGGACTCAACACTAATTCTTCTATTTAGAAGATTTAAGAAAATAAAAAAGGGACTCCTGCGGTCCCTTTTTTTGCAGATACATGATACATCAAGTAGTGAAGCAGGAATATTTTTATTAGTGGTTAATATTTATAGTACTTATTAATTCTATATTTTCTAAATCGGAATAATTATATTGATATAAACCATTTTCTCCAATTAACATTAATACTTCGTTAAAAGGTATTACATCGAATGCGTGAATGTCGCTAAAACTTGCAATTTTATGCGATGAAATAGTTAAAGGATCGCTAGTATCATAAATTTTTAATCCTGCATCTCCATCACAAATAAATAAAGTATTATTATCTATACCTAAACCATGAGGATTAGTTAAACCATATGATTTTAATAAAGTTGGCGATGAAAGATTGGCAATATTAATAACATCTAATCTGTTTGTTGTCCCTCCACAATTATTTCCCGAGCGTAAAGTAACATAAGCTAATGTATCAGCAACAACAACCGGATCACAACTTGTAATATGAGAATATTGCGATAGCTTTATCGGATTAATGGGGTCGCTAATATCATATATTAATAAACCATTTTGTGAACCAATAAACAAATTGTTTTCATGTGGAAAAATTGTTTCAATATTCCACCCTACATAGCAAGTCGAAGTATTTATTATGTTACCGGAATTCGATATGTCAATAATATTTAAGAAAGAATTATCTATTGTAAATAAGTAATCATTATATATAGTAAATCTAGCCATCGAGCCTCCTACGCCAAAAGAACTGCCGGCACTACTCATACTATAACTTGACGATGAATTTGTCATAATACCATCAAATTTATAATCCAAATATATTGGATAGTTAGGAGTGTTAACTTCTTTTTCAATTTCTTTAATTTCCCAAGCAATCACAACTCCCTTGTCTCTATCAACTTCGTCGACGCGATAATTTTCGTCGTATGGAGGTAAAGTATAAGGAATAATGTCTTCCAAACGATCTACTTCGCTAATATTTTGTAAATCTGAAATATCTAAAGCCACAATGTCAATATAACTATCTGCGTACAAAATATCGTCTTTTATTGCAATATCAACATTGCCGGGGATAGAAATAAATGCAATATTTTCAGGATTCGATGGGTCTGAATTATCAATTATATGAATTCCCTTCAAATACTCGTTAATATAAAGATAATTGTTATAAAAATATATTTTTCCGGTATTTTCTAAGTCTCTTGTTTCAAGTGTTGTAATAGAACTTCGCAAATCTTCGTAAGAAAGATATTGAGGCACATTTGCTTTGTACTTTTCAAAAACCTGATCTTCGCACGATTCAAAAGTGGCAAGAATTATTAATAAAATAATAGAAAATTTTAATTTCATAAAGCAAAGAGATTCCAAATTATATAATCAAACATATTTTATAGATGTATAATTATTTAAAATGGTTGCGTCGTTTAAATTAATTCTAATAAAATAATAGTTTTGAGGAAATTTACGCAACCAATTTGTTAAAATGTGCATCTTAACAAATAACATATTAAATATAATTCTCTTTAATTTTATAACTCCTAAAAAAACTATTATGTTTAGAAAAATAAGTATTATAAAAAGTTTAGTTATATTATTATTACTTGTTATTAGTACTAAACTATATGCTCAAATCGACAAAGTTGATGTTGTTTATTTAAAAAACGGAAGTATTATAAAGGGAGAAATTGTTGAAATTAAAACAGATAAATATGTAAAAATAAAAAGTTTATGCGATAATATTTGGGTTTTTAATAATACTGATGTCTTAAAAATATTAAAAGAAGATAAAAAAGTAATTGTTGATTCAATCTCCGATTCCCAATTCAAAATAAATGGAGTATTTACTAATTTTAGCCTGGGATTTTTATATGGTACAGGTAACGAGAATAAGAATCCTCCTTTAAGTATTTTGGTTAGTGGAGGATACAATTTTAATAACAACTTTAGTATTGGTCTAGCTACCGGAGTTGAATTGCTCGATAATGCATTTGTTCCCGCAATGATTGATTTAAAATATTCTTTTGTAAATAGTAAAGTAAGTCATTTTATATTTTTACAAAGTGGATACTCTTTTGTTATAGATGCTCAGAATGATGATATTTACTATTACAACGGTAATAACGAAAGAGAAAATCGGGGAGGTATAGTTATTAGCCCCGGTTTTGGTATAAAGTGGAATTTAAATAAGAAAAATGCAATTGCTTTAAGTTTAGGTTATCGTTACCAACAAAATAATTATACATATATTGATTATAATAATCAAGAAATTGAAAGATTGGTTAAGTATAATAGAATTTCAGTTAGTTTTGGATATTATTTTAAATAAAAATAATATTAAAATATTAATTTAACTATTGACCTACTAATTAATAAAAACCAAAAGAGAAAATAATAGAATAATTATATTAAAAAATGTAATTTTGCTGCTTATTTTTAATAGAATTTTAATATGAGTGATACTTTTGATGATATATTTTGGGATGATGAAACATCGAACCTAATTGAGAAATACGAGAAAATGTTAGATGAAAATGCTGAATATTTTTTCGACATTTTCGAATTTGAAGATATTATTGACCATTATATATATGTAAAACAAAACGAAGATGCTTTACAAGTAATAGACTATGCTGATAAATTATATCCTTCAGAAATAAATTTTTCCATAAAAAAAGCACTTGTTTATATCGAACAAAAAGCACCAAATAAAGCATTAGAAACATTAGCATCTATTGAATTATTGGTAAACGGAGATGTTGATTTTTACTTAATAAAAGGAGAGGCTTTAGTTGGTATTGGAGAATCGCAAAAAGCTAGCGAAATATTTTATTCATTATTCGAAATATCCAATGAAGATGATTATTCGAGTTATGCTATAGATATTTTTCAGATATTCGATAAGTATAATGAGCAGTTGCATGCTATAGAATTTTTGAAACTTGCATTTTCTTTCGATCCTGAAAATATCTCTCTTTTGCACTTTATTGCATATTGTTACGAGCATATCGGACAAAGTAAAAAATCTATTGCTTGTTACAAAGATTTCTTGAATGAATATCCATTTTCTGACAATGCCTGGTTTAATCTAGGTATAATGTATTATAATCAAGAGAATTATGAAAAATCAATTGACGCTTTAGAATACGCAATTGCCATAAATCCCGATAGTATTATTGCTTATTTTCACTTAGCTAATGCCTATTTTGCAAACGATATGTTTAAAAAAGCAATTATTTATTACAAAGAGTTTCTTAAATACGAAGAAGATGATCCTATTGTTGAATATTATTTAGGACAATGCTATAATTTTCTTGGAAACAAAGACCTGGCACTTAAACATTACGAGAGATGTATTAAAGAAGATAAATCATATGCTTATGCATATTTCGAAATAGCAAAAAATTATGAACAAAATGACGAAAATGAAAAAGCTTTAAAAACAATAAGCAATGCTATTGAGCTGGAGCCCGATAATGATGAATTTTATAATGTAAAAGGAATTATTTATTTTAACACAAATGAATTTAACCAAGCTGCAGAATTGTTCGAAAAAGCATTAGAAATAAATGCCTACGAAAAAGAATACATTATAAATTTGTCTGATACATATTTAAAATTAGAAGAATATAACAAAGTAATAGAATTATTTGAAGCTAAAAAAGAAATTCTTAACGACTCATTAATATATTTTAGATTAGCATCATGTTATTTGTTAATTAATAAAAAGCCTTTGGCAATAAGTAATTTCGAAAAAGGATTAAAGTTAAATTATTCAAATTATACAGAATTATTGTATCTTTACCCTGAAGCATTAAAAATTAAAGAAATTAAGAAGCTTCTGGAAAAATATAAATAAAAAATATATCTATTATGAATTTTGAATTACCCTATTTGCCCAATCGTACAAGTAAACCTAGAAAAAACGGAATAACCATGATGATGGATAAGGGATTGAGCCTTAATCAGGTAGAAGACTTTGTCGAAGCATGTGGTGAGTTTACCGATGTTGTTAAATTTGGTTTTGGAACATCATTAATTACAAATAAGTTAGAAGAAAAACTTAAATTATATTGCGAAGCAGATATTACTCCATATTTTGGTGGTACTCTTTTCGAAATGTTTATTGTTCGTAATATGTTTGATGAGTATAGAAAATTACTCGATAAATATAATATGGAATTATGTGAAGTTTCTGATGGCTCAATGTCAATGCCACATAACGAAAAATTAGAATATATAAATAAACTATCATCACAAGTAACTGTGCTTTCCGAAGTAGGGTCTAAAGATGCAAGTCTTATTATTCCTCCTGATGAATGGGTTTCACAAATGAAATCAGAATTAGAAGCAGGCTCTTGGAAAGTTATTGCCGAAGCACGAGAGAGTGGTACTATTGGGATATATAATAAAGATGGTTCTGCAAACATAGAATTAATCAATGATATTAAAAATCACATTAATATGGATAATGTTCTTTGGGAAGCTCCATTAAAAAATCAACAAGTGTGGTTTATAAAAAATATGGGATTTGATGTGAATCTTGGAAATATTGCTTATGATGGAATTATTTCTCTTGAAGCATTAAGACAAGGATTACGTGGAGATACTTTTTTTGAATTCTTACCTGAGAATTTAAAATAAAATACTGTTAAATTATTATTATTAAGCCTGTTAATAGACATCTAGCAGGCTTTCTATTTAAAATAAAACTTAGTTATTTAATTTATATACATTAAATAAAGCATATGTTTAAAAAATATTTTATTTCTTTCGTTAAAGGATTTGGAATGGGATCGGCAAATGTAATCCCCGGAGTATCAGGAGGAACAATAGCTCTTATTACAGGTATTTTCGAAAGAATAATTAATGCAGTAAAATCGTTTGATGGTGTTGCAATTAAATTGCTTTTTAATTGGGAAATTAAAAAATTAATAAAACATATAGATTTATACTTTCTATTATCGGTATTTTTAGGAATGGTAGTTAGCATAATATCGTTTGCCCATGTACTCGATTATCTTTTTACAAACTTTCCAATATATATATGGGCGTATTTTTTTGGATTAATCCTTGCCTCAGTATATTTTGTGGGAAAAACAATAGAAAAGATTGATATAAGCGTTATAATAGCATTTATTATCGGAGCTAGTATAGCAATTATAATTTCTATTCTAAATCCTGCAGAACAAAACGATTCATTTTTATATCTTGTTTTATGTGGAGTAATTGCTATTTGTAGTATGATACTTCCCGGACTTTCGGGCTCGTTTATATTAATATTGTTAGGGAATTACGAATTAGTTATGATTGATGCTGTAAATAATTTCGAAATAAAAATTTTACTTCCTGTAATTATTGGTGCTGTTATTGGACTAATTTTGTTTTCTCATTTTTTATCATGGGTATATAAAAAATATAAAAATCAAACAATTTCTGTTTTAACAGGTTTTATTCTTGGTTCTTTAAGTATTTTGTGGCCTTGGAAAAACGAAGTATATAAAATGGATAACTTTGGAAATTATGTTCTCAAAAATGGAGATAAAGTAATACAAAGCTATACTAAATATATTCCAGATTCATTTAATTTAGAAGTTATAATAGCTATTTCTCTTATGATTGTTGGAGTTGTAACAATATGTATAATAGAAAAACTTGCACAACAAAAAAAATAGATAAAGCAAAATTTATGAAATTGTATGGACTTATTGGTAAATCGTTAGGGCATTCTTTTTCTGCCTTATATTTTAACGAGAAATTTAAAAAAGAAGGTATTACTAATTCACTATACAAACTTTATCAGCTAAATTTTATTGACGAAATTGTTTCGCTCCTAAAAAACAACAAGAAAATATATGGTTTAAATGTTACAATACCTTATAAGCAAAACATTATTCCATTTTTAGATGAAATTGATATTGCTGCTAAAGAAATTGGAGCCGTTAATACTATAAAGATTAATTATTGCAATAATAAAACCTATTTAAAAGGATATAATACCGATTGCTCAGGATTTATACGTAGCATAAAACCGTTTTTGAACGATAGCAAAATAAACGCACTGGTATTAGGAACAGGAGGAAGTTCTAAAGCTGTTCAATATGCACTGAAAGAGCTTGGAATAGAATTTTGTTTAGTGTCCCGAAAAAAAACATCAGAAAAACAATTTTTATATAAAGAACTTACTAAAACTATTCTCGATTCTCATAGATTAATAATTAATACTACCCCTTTAGGAATGTTTCCAAATATTGATGAATCTCCTGATATTCCGTATCAATTCATTACAGCTAAACATTTGCTGTACGATTTAATTTACAACCCAAAACAAACAGCTTTTCTTAAACAAGGAATAAAGCATAATGCTCAAATTATTAACGGATTAGAAATGCTAAAATTTCAAGCTGATGATTCATGGAAAATATGGACAAGCAAATAAAATTATAAGCAAACATTGAATTATTTGTTGTGTAACACATTTATAGGCGATATATTTCCTAAGGAAAGGAAAAATGTTTCGCCAAATTTTGCTATCTTTAAACTTTATTTTCATAAACTATAAACAATTGATATACAATGTATTTACTTGACGAAATAAAGAAAAAAGCAAAGAAACATAATAAGAAAATTGTTCTGCCTGAATCAACCGAAGAAAGAACTTTAAAAGCTGCCGATGAATTATTAGCAGAAGGTATTGCTCAAATAATATTAATTGGTGATACTAACGAAATATTAAACAAAGCGAAAGAGTTCTCACTCGTGAATATTGAAAAAGCTATCATTGTAAACCCTTTAAATCATGAGAAAAAAGATCATTATATTAATATGATGGTTGAACTTAGAAAAAATAAAGGATTAACAAAAGAAGATGCTGCAAAACTTATTGAAGATCCTTTATACCTTGCAACATTAATGATAAAAAATGGAGATGCCGATGGAGAAGTTGCAGGCGCACAAAATGCTACTGGAGATGTTTTAAGACCAGCATTTCAATACGTAAAAACTAAACCCGGAATTAGTGTTGTTTCCGGTGCTTTTATTATGATTCTTAAAGATAAAGAATTTGGTGAAAATGGAATGCTAGTTTTTGCCGATTGTGCTGTTCATCCTAATCCTAATGCAAAAGAACTTGCCGAAATTGCCGTTGCAACTGCCGAAACAACAAAAGCAATTGCAGGTTTCGAACCAAAAGTTGCTATGTTGAGTTTTTCAACCAAAGGTAGTGCTAAACACGAAATGGTCGATAAAGTTGTTGAAGCAACTAGAATTGCTAAAGAAATGAATCCATCATTATTAATCGATGGAGAATTACAAGCTGATGCTGCAATTATTGAAGCTATTGGAAAGAAAAAAGCTCCCGACAGTAAAATTGCCGGACAAGCAAATGTATTAGTTTTTCCAACTCTCGAAACCGGAAATATTACATATAAACTTGTTCAACGATTGGCTCATGCTGAAGCTGTTGGTCCTGTTTTACAAGGTATGGCTGCACCAATTAATGACTTGTCTCGTGGTTGTTCTGTTAGCGATATTGTAAATCTTGTTGCTATTACTGCTAACCAAGCTGCAGGTGAATAATTTTAATTTTCTCTTAAAATAAATATAATAAAAAATAAAAAATGAAAATACTTGTTTTAAACTGTGGAAGTTCGTCAATAAAATACCAATTATTAAATATGGACAATTCTGATAATTCTGATGTGTTAGCCTCAGGAATAATTGAAAGAATTGGTTTAGATGAAGGACAATTAAAACACAAAACCTTCGATAATAGAAATTATTCTTTAACAACTCCTGTACCCAATCATACTAAAGGAATTGACTATATTCTCGAAGCATTATTGTCGGAAGAATATGGTGTAATAAAATCTGTTGAAGAAATTTCAGCTGTCGGACATAGAGTTGCTCATGGTGGACCATATTTCTCCGATAGTGTTCTTGTAACTGATGATGTAAAAGAAAAAATAAAAGAATGTATAGAATTAGCACCATTACATAATCCTGCTAACTTAAAAGGAATATTAGCAATGGAGAAAATTTTACCGGGAGTGTCTCAAGTTGCTGTATTCGATACATCTTTTCATCAAACAATGGAGCCAAAGGCATATCTTTACGGACTACCATATGAGTATTTCGAAAAATATAAAATCAGAAGATATGGTTTCCACGGAACTAGCCATAAATATGTTGCCGAGAAAGCTTGTAAATTAGCCGGATGGGATTGGAAAGATAAAAAAGTTATTTCGTGTCATCTTGGAAATGGAGCTTCTATCGATGCAATAGACCATGGTATATCTGTTGATACTTCGATGGGATTTACACCTGTTGCAGGTTTATTAATGGGAACAAGAGCCGGAAATATTGATCTTGGAGCTTTGCTTTATATTGCCGAAAAAGAAAATCTATCAATCAAAGAAACAAACGACTTAATTAACAAAAAAAGTGGTTTATTAGGAATATCCGGAGTATCTTCCGACATGCGCGATATAGAAAATGCAGCTGCAAATAATAATGAAAGAGCAAAAATAGCACTTGAAATGTTTGTGTATAGAGTAAAAAAATATATTGGATCTTATGCTGCTATTATGGGAGGTGTAGATTTAATACTATTTACCGGTGGTATTGGCGAAAATGGTTGCGAAACAAGAAGAGATGTTTGTAAAGGTCTCGAATTTCTAGGGGTCGATTTCGATTTAGAAGCTAATAAAGGTAAACGAGGAATTGATTTTGAATTAACAAAAAAAGATTCTACAACAAAAGTTTTTGTTGTAACTACAAACGAAGAATTAGTTATAGCTAAAGATACTCAGAGAATTGTTGGAGAATAAATAATAATAAATAAAATTATAATAAATGATTTTAAAATCCTTAGACGAGTTAGTTACTCTTGCCAAAAGTAAAGAAACAAGAAGATTAGCTGTTGCAGCTGCCGATGATAAAGCAGTTCTTGAAGCAGTGAAAGCTGCTTATAAACAAGATATAATAGTTCCTGTTCTTGTTGGAAATAAAGAAAATATTAAGAAAATCTGTAAAAAAATAGATTTTGATATTAAAGATATAGATATCTATAATGAACTCGATCCTTCTAAATCATGTATTAAGGCAGTTTCTTTAATTAAAGAAAATAAGGCTGATATATTAATGAAAGGTTTAGTAAGTACTGCTCCATTACTAAAAGCAGTTTTAAATAAAGAGAATGGATTAAGAAAAGGTGCAACTCTTAGTCATTTTGCATACATAGAAACTCCATATTATCATAAGTTAATTGGTATTACTGATGCTGCAATGAATATTGCTCCTGAATTAATGGAGAAAATAGATATTATTAATAACTCTGTAGATGCATTACATCTTTTAGGAATAGAAAATCCAAAAGTCGCTGTAGTAGGTCCTTTAGAAGTAGTAAATCCGAAAATCGAATCTACTACTCATGCTGCAATATTATCTATTATGAACAAAAGAAAGCAAATTAATGGTTGTATTATTGATGGACCATTTGCTATAGATAATGCAGTTTCGAAAGAAGCTGCCGAACATAAAGGTATAATTAGCGAAGTAGCAGGTGATGCAGATATATTATTAGCTCCTGATTTGAATAGTGGTAATATTTTATATAAAACAATGATGTTTCTCGGTGGTAGTACCTCGGCTGCAGTTATTGTTGGAGCAAAAGTGCCAATAGTATTAACTTCAAGAGCCGATACCGATAAAAGTAAAATGATGTCGATTGCTCTTGCTGCCGCAATGTAGAAAATACATTGATTTTATTTATTAAATTAAAATTATTATTATGGAAGAAAATTATATATTAGCAATAAATCCGGGATCAACATCTACGAAAATAGCGGTTTTTAATAATACAAAATCAATATTTTTAAAGAATATAAAACATACAGCCGAAGAAATTAATAAATTCGAAAAAATTGTCGATCAATTCGAATTTCGAAAAAATATTATTCTAAAAGAATTAGGCGAAGTAGATATCAATATTAATAAGATTGTAGCTGTTGTTGGTAGAGGAGGATTAGTAAAACCAATTGAATCGGGTATTTATGAGGTTAATGAAGCAATGCTTACCGATTTAAAAGAAAGTAAATTAGGCGAACATGCAAGTAATCTTGGTGGTTTTATTGCCGACGATATTGCAAAATCAATCCCTAATGCCAGAGCATTTATTACCGACCCTGTTGTTGTTGACGAAATGCAAGAAGAAGCTCGATATACAGGAAATGAAAAATTTGTTCGTCATTCAATTTTCCATGCCCTAAATCAAAAAGCCGTAGCAAGAAAATATGCTAAATCTGTTGATAAAAAATACGAAGATTTAAATTTAATCATTGCTCATCTTGGTGGTGGAATATCTGTTGGAGCGCATCATAAAGGAAGAGTTATAGATGTTAACAATGCTTTAGATGGTGAAGGACCATTTTCTCCTGAAAGAACAGGAACACTACCTGCAGGACAAGTTGCAAAACTTGCTTTTAGTGGAGAATATACTCATGCCGATATCAAGAAAATGATAAAAGGTGAAGGTGGACTTGTTTCTTATTTGGGAACTAACGATGCTTATGAAGTAGAAATGATGGTGAAAGATGGAAACAAAAAAGCAAAGATAGTTCAAGATGCTATGTCTTATCAGATAGCAAAAGAAATAGGAGCATTAGCCACAGTCTTAAAAGGAAAAGTTAATGCTATAATCTTAACTGGTGGAATAGCTTATAATCATATGTTAGTAGAATATGTTAAAGAAATGACATCTTTTATTGCTCCGATGATTGTTTATCCGGGCGAAGACGAAATGGAAGCTTTAGCTATGAATGGATTAATGGTTATAAAAGGCGAAATAAATGCTAAAGAATATAAATAATCAATTTTAGATTATTATTTTTACCCTTAGGTTTATTATTTTCCTAAGGGTTTTTTTTGCTTTTTGCATTAACAGATTTATTTATACAAAAACGAAGTGAATTATATGAACCGCAAAATGAACCTTAACAAAGTTAAATAACAATCAAATACAGAAAATATAAATTTCGTAATATCCAAATTTGGGCTTGTTAAAAAATTCAAAATTAAGATTATATGAGATTAAGTAAATACATAATTATAATATTAGTTTTTTTTTCTATATCAGTAAATGCATATTCCCAAAAAGAGGAAAATGAGAACACTAAGAATCTAAAAAACAAAATATTTTTTGGTGGCAGTTTTAGTCTGCAATTTGGTAGTATTACAGCAATAAATATAGATCCTGTGATTGGCATACGTCCAATCCCTCGTCTTTCAATGGGAATTGGAGGAAAATATCAATATTATAATAGCAGGAGTGATGTATTTAATAATTATGAAACACATATTTTTGGAGGAAGCATCTTCTCGGAATATGTAATTATTAAAGATCTTAAAAATGTGTTACCTGTAAAAGTATTTGGAGGCTTATTTACTCATATTGAATATGAAGCACTTAGTCTGGAATCGAAATATTTCGATATATCTAATACTAATATAGGAAAAGATAGATTTTGGTTAAATAGTTTTCTTCTTGGTGGAGGATATAATCAAAAAATAGGTAATAAATCATACATATATATATTAGTTTTGTGGAATGTTACCGAAACAATTAATACACCATATACAAATCCTATTTATAGAATCGGATTTGTATTTTAAATTTTATAAAAAAAAACAGTAATATTAATTATATATGAGTTTAAAAGATAAAATTCTTGTTGCCGATGACGATTTAATGATACAAAATATTATTCGAGAAGTACTCGATTATCATTACGAATTAGAATTTGCAAGCAATGGAGAAGAGGCTATTGAGATGGCTAATAAAACTATCCCCGATATTATATTACTAGATATTATGATGCCTAAAGTAGATGGCTTTGATGTTTGCAAAAAAATACGGAAAGATACACAATTCGATAATACCATAATAATAATGATTACAGCTTTATCCGATAGAGATTCAAAAGCAAAAGGATTAAAAATTGGCGCTGATGATTTTATTACAAAACCATTTAATCCGATGGAGCTTAAAGATAAAGTTAAATTATTATTGCGTTTGAAAAAACGTTTAAAAAACAATTAAGTATAAGCAGTAAATATTAGGTCTTACCTATCGAAAAATAAAAAAATGCAGGCAATATTTTCAGAACTAAAATCTCAATTAAAAGGAGATTTATTTACAGATAAAAAAACAAGGATATTATATTCTACCGATGCATCGGCTTATAAAGAAATGCCAATAGCTGTTGCTCGTCCGAAAGATAATAATGACATAAAAGAATTATTAAAATTTGCTAAGCATAATAATCTTGCTCTTATTCCTAGAGGAGCAGGAACATCATTAGCCGGGCAGGTTGTTGGTAGCGGAATAGTAGTTGATGTGTCGAAATATATGACCGAAATTATTGAACTTAATGAATCGGAAAGTTGGGTAAGAGTTCAACCGGGAGTAATACCCGATGAGTTAAATACTGCTCTTAAAGCTAAAAATTTATTTTTCGGGCCGGAAACATCAACATCAAACAGATGTGTTATTGGAGGGATGGTTGGGAATAATGCCTGCGGATTACACTCATTAATATATGGTTCGACTCGCGAACATACATTAGCTGTAAAAGCAATTCTTAGCGACGGTTCTGAAGTAGAGTTTAAAAATTTATCGAAAAAAGAATATGCAGAAAAACTCTTACTCGATTCTGCTGAAGGTAAAATATATAAGTATTTCGATAAGACATTAAACAACAAAGAAAACCAAAACGAAATAAGAAACGAATATCCCGACAAATATTTAACACGAAGAAATACCGGTTATGCTGTTGATTTATTGTTAGATACCGAAATCTTTTCCGATTCGAAAGAAAATTTCAATTTGTCGAAACTAATTTGTGGCTCGGAAGGAACCTTAGCCTTTATTACCGAGATAAAATTAAATTTAGTTGCTGCACCTCCCGAAAATATTGCTATTATAGCAGCTCATTTCAACACAAAAGAAGAAGCCTTTAAAGCTAATATTATTGCATTAAAACATATGCCCAGAGCAGTAGAATTAATGGATAATACAATTCTTGAACTTACTAAAGGCAATAAAGAACAATTAAAAAACAGATTCTTTGTGCAAGGAAATCCCGGAGCAATTTTAATGATTGAGTTTGCATACGAGACAAAACAAGATATTGAAGAAAAATACCTGAATATAGTTAACGATTTAAAATCAGCTAACTATGGCTATTCTTTCCCAATAATATATTCTCCCGATACAACAAAAGTGTGGGCACTTAGGAAAGCAGGACTTGGAGTATTGTCGAATTTGAAAGGCGATGGTAAACCTGTATCTGTAATTGAAGATACCGCTGTAAATCCTGAAGTATTGCCTGATTATATGGCCGATTTTCAAAAAATATTAGACCGATTAAACCTCAATTGTGTTTTTCATGCTCATATTGCTACCGGAGAATTGCACCTTCGACCAATACTAAATTTAAAAGACTCTAACGATGTTGAGATGTTCCATACTATTGCACTTGAAGTTGCACAATTAGTTAAAAAATATAAAGGCTCATTAAGTGGCGAACATGGTGATGGCCGATTGCGTGGAGAGTTTATACCTATAATGATAGGAAATCGCAATTATAATATCTTAAAAGAAATTAAAAATCTTTTCGATCCGAATAATGTTTTTAATCCCGGCAAGATAATCGATGTTCCTGCAATGAATTCGAATCTACGTTACGAGAAAGATAAAAAAACAAGAGAAATAGAAACAATATTCGATTTTTCTAAGGTTGGAGGAATAGTTAGAGCAACAGAAAAATGTAATGGAAGTGCCGATTGTCGTAAGTCGGCAATTGCAGGAGGAACAATGTGTCCGAGTTATATGGCTACGCGCGACGAGCATAATGCAACTCGAGCAAGAGCAAATATATTACGAGAGTTTCTTACTAATTCGCCAAAAGATAACCCATTCGACCATAAAGAGATAAAAGAAACTATGGATCTTTGTCTTTCGTGTAAGGCTTGTAAATCAGAATGCCCATCGAGTGTTGATGTTGCTAAATTAAAAGCCGAATTCCTACAGCATTATTACGATAAGCATGGTATTCCCCTTCGAACACGAATGATTGCATATATAAGCAGCATTAATAAACTAGCATCGATTGTGCCGGGGATATATAATCTTTTTATGAAAAATAAAATATTCGCGAGTATTGTAATGCGAATGCTAGGTTTTTCTCCAAAAAGAGATATGCCATTATTACATAAATATACTTTGAAAAAATATACTCGAAAATATATTAACGAATTAAAGACTAAAAATAAAAAAATAAAAAAAGTATATTTATTTAACGACGAATTTACTAATTATAACGATACCGATATTGGAATAAAAGCAATACAATTATTAACTCAACTCGGTTATGATGTTGTTATTCCAAAACATGTTGAAAGCGGTCGTACTTTTCTCTCTAAAGGATTATTACGTATAGCAAAGAAAATTGCTAACAAAAATGTTGATTTTTTAAAAGATATAATTTCTGATGATTGCCCGTTAATAGGTATCGAACCTTCTGCAATATTAGCTTTTCGCGACGAATACCCCGAATTAGTCGATAAACATTTAAAAGATGCTGCAAATTTATTAGCAAAGAATTCGTTTATGTTCGATGAGTTTATTGTTAAGGAAAAAAATATAAATAATATTTCTAGTAATCAATTTACCAAAGAAAGTCAAAAAATAAAACTTCATGGACATTGTCAACAAAAAGCCGTTGCTTCTACCGAACCAACAAAACAGATGCTTTCGATACCGGATAATTACGAAGTAGAAGAAATTCCTTCGGGATGTTGTGGTATGGCAGGCTCTTTTGGTTTCGAGCAAGAACATTACGACTTATCGATGAAAATTGGAGAAATGGTGCTTTTCCCGGCTATTCGCAAAGCATCTAAAGAAACTATTATTTCGGCACCCGGAACCAGTTGTCGCGAACAAATAAAAAACGGAACAGGCAAAAAAGCCTTGCATCCAATAGAAATAATGTACGATGCTTTAAATATGTAAAATAAATACCAGAGTATTAACTTTATTGAATAGGACACTGCAGGCTTAAACTACAAGATAAAAATTATTATAACTTTGTACGAATAATTACAGATTGACAGAATAGATAATATTAAAATTATGAGTAATGCAAAAATATCCATACGTTTTTTTGACGACCGCGAAGTACGAGCCGTTTGGGACGAACAAAACGCCAAGTGGAGGTTTAGTGTGTTAGATATTGTAGCTTTACTTACCGACAAAGACGACTACACCAAAACCCGCAACTATTGGAAATATCTTAAAGCCAAATTGAAAAAAAATTAACAATTATTTTATTGGATAAATAATTGTATTTTTATCGTTCAAACTGGTACACTTTTCAATTATTATAGTGGGTGCTTTTCAATTAATAAATACAAATGGGATTTGATTGAAAAATAATGTCTAAAACTATATCATACAGAAAACACCTCTCAATATTCCTGATGATTGTATTTTTCAGCCCCTTGCTGATAAAAGCAACGCATTTTCTGTATGTACACCACGAGCATCATCATATTTCTTTTTCAGACAAACCGGAAGTTAATGAAAAACATAAAAATTGCCCGATTTGTGCTTATGAATTTGTTGAATTCATTGATAATGAAAATCCGCAAAATACCTGCAAACCTGAATTCTTTTCAGATTACTATACTTTTCACAGTCAAAGTGAATGTATAATACTTCCCTTTTACTCATTCAATCTGCGAGCACCACCTGTTGATTTAGAGCATTTATTTTAATTCATTAATTTATTAACAGGTCGTTGGTTTTGCTAAATAGTATTAACCCTGGCGCGGACATGTTGTCCGTGCCTTTATCGAAAACAATCATTTCTAATTTTGAATTAGTGGTTTATAATCTAGCACAAAAACAT
>CAZDCZ010000006.1:0-12235 GCA_964504155.1 uncultured Bacteroidales bacterium
ATTGGGCTTTCAGCCCTGATTATAATGATTCTCCACAACTTTTTAAAGTGATCCGATAAATTTGACTATAAATTATTATTTTTAAATGAAAAAGACCTCAAGAAAATTTCCTGAAGTCTTTTCAATAACACTAAAGTTAAATACTATTTATACAGACATCTGTATGATGTATCGCCACTAACTTTTACTTTGAATTTTTTATCTTTTTCAACAATAAAAGTTTCGAACTCTTTATATTCTTTCCATTCGCTTGCATCCGGAAGTAAAACAGTCATTTTACCCGATGTAACAGTCATGTGTTCGATAGTAGAAGTTCCAAATTCGTAGTTACCTTGTGCCATAACACCAATTGTAGCATTCCCATCTTCTGTTTCGAAAGCTACAGATTTTACTTTACCATCGAAATATTCGTTTGTTTTAAACATAATTATAATATTTTATTTAGAAGAAAACGGGAAAACCCGTTTTCTATTTTTATTATTGTTTATCTTTAACAACATCAAGAACTTCAGGAAGATCCATTCCTATTTTCTTTAAATGTTCTATTGTTGGAACACCATTACTATTCCAGCCTCTACGCTTATAAACTGCATCAAGAAGTTTTTCGTATTGACCTTCACGATATTCTCTAGTGATAGCAACTTTTTCTTCTGAAGTTTTTCCTTCAGGATTAACGCCGATAAGCTCTTTCATTTGTTTATCGTATCGTTCTGCTCTTGATTCGTATTCTTCAACAGTAACAGGTCCGGCAGCTCTATATGGTTGTTTATCGAACTCTCGAACACCATAACCTCTACGAATATTAAATATACGTTGGAAATTATAAACACGTTCCGAATCTTCAATCATTCTGAATTTGTCGAATTCTTTTCCGGTAACAGCTTTATAAATAGTTACATAATTATCGACATGCTCAGGAACTTTAGCAGGTTCATCAGTTTCTGCATTGTTTGCAGGTTCTACATCGTTCCATGGTAATTTACATAAACCAACTAAACCAAACCAAGTACGGAACATTGGGAAATAATGTAAAGCTTCAGCTTTATCTTCGAAAGTAGGTATCTGGTTATTAACCATATCCATAAATATTAACCAAGCTTCGTCGTGCTGAGGTCCTTTATTAGTCATAGCAAAACCGCCTTGCTGAGCTAAAGATTCTTTAGAAACATACTCAGAATATTCTAGGTTTTTATTTACCATTCCAATATCATCAAGGAAAGCTCTATCGGCACCATATTTCTCAACAAAAACATCTTTCATTTTTGCAATACCTAAACCTGCAATTTTACCAAAGCCTTCACCACGTGCTAATTGATGAATTAATTCAAGAGCTGCTTCTTTAGCTCCAAATTTAAGTTCTAAACCTCCGGTAATTTCTTTGTTAATAATCCCATTTTCGTAACACTCCATAAGGAAAGCTAAAAGAGTACCCCATGTAATTGTACAAATACCATATGTATCGCAATAGAAATTTGCTTCAATAATATAATCAGGATCAAAAATACCACCATTAGAACCTAAACCACCGGCATTTTCATATTCCGGTCCGTCAACAATAACTTCTTGACCTTTATAAGGTCCCGATTGTAGTTTAAAATTCTGAACACCTTTAGCACAAGCCATTGAACAACCAATCCAACATCCATCCGGGGAACTTTGTGTAAATCTAGATTTCCATACTTCAGAATGAATTTTATCAATATCTTTATGACTACCAAATTTGTAATTATTAACAGGTAATAAATCGTAATCGTTCATTATTTCGACAAGATGAGCTGTTCCTTTGGTTCTCATTTCGCATTGTTCTTCGTCGAGGTCTTTCATTTCTTTGTTAAAACGTTTACCTCTTTCGCGAATAGCATCAATATCAAGAACATTATTAGCATTCCCTTTAACACCTGAAACTTTTGCAACAACAGCTTTAATTTTTTTATTTCTGAATACAGAACCAATACCACCTCTACCGGCTTGTTTTAAACGAATTTCCTTCTTTTTTGTGTCGTAAAAACTTACATTAAGCATACCAATTAATGAATTTTCAGCAGCTTTACCGGATGATACTACACTAATATTTTTCTTATCTTTTTCATCATCAGCATACATTTCGGTAAGTTGTTCTGCTAACACATGGCTATTAACAGCTTCTTCGGGAGCTTCATAGATTTCAATTTTTCCATTAACTCCATCGATAAAGATTATTACATCGTTTTCTGCTTTTCCTTGTAATTCAAGAACATCAAATCCCGAAAATTTCAGAAATGGACCAAAATAACCACCTACGTTGCTATCCATAACAAAACCGGTAGGAGAAACAGAAACAACAAGAGATTTTCCTGCTCCGGAATATTGTGTTATACCACTTACCGGTCCGGGAGAAATAATTACCTCGTTTTCAGGGTCATTCCATTTAGTATCTGGGTTTGTAGCATCCCATAACAATTTAAGACCATAACCTTTTCCTCCAATAAATTTATCTTTCATTACAGAAGAAATAGGTCTTTCTTCAATTGCATTATTAGACACATTGATATACAAAGTTTTATCTGTAGTACCTTTATCTAATGGAGTAATATTATATTTATACTCCTTAAGCAATTTATGCTTTTTTTTCATCTCATTAATATCCATATTTTTATCTCCTATTTTAAGAATCAATTTTATACAAAAATATAAAAATAATCTATTGAACAAATTTTTAAAATGACTTATGTCAATATGTTATATTATGCATATCGCATTTTTTATTGTTTACTTATTTTTTAATTGAATTTCAATGCATTATAACAAAAAAAAAAATAGTAAATATTATATGATAAATTAATTTTAAATTTGCAAAAAATGAATAACTATGACTGAACCATTACAATATTTTTATAAAAAATATAATATCGATACTTCTATAATAAATTCAATCACTTGTGGAGAAAAATATGTTTCGGTATTGCTAAAAAACGGAAATATAGGCGTTTGTGCCACACTCTTAGCAGAAATAAATGTTGGAATCTCCGATCTAAAAAAACCAAATTTTAAAAGTATCGAGCATAGAATTGTTATTAATGCTTATTACAATGCTTTATTTAATTATAACAATCAATATAATACTGAAATTGACATTTTTGATGAACTAGATTTTAAAAAATATGGCAATATTGTAATGATAGGTTTTTTTAAATCATTAGTTACTAAGTTTAAAAACGAAAATATTCCTTTATATATTTTCGATAAAACAGAATCGGATAATATATTAACAGGTATGAATAAGCAAATTGAACACATTAAAAAAGCCGATGCTATTATTCTCACATCTACTTCTGTTTTAAATAATTCGTTTCTTGAAATTGTTAACGCAAGTCAAACGAATTGTGATATTTATATGTTAGGACCGTCAACAATTATGCATAAAGAGATGTTTAATTACAAGAATATTAAAATTCTTTTTGGTTCTGTTTTCAACAACAACAAAGTAATAGAAATAATTAATAATGGAGGGGGTACCGGAGCTTTCATTAAACATATGCATAAAGTATTTTTAAAATAACATTATGACTTTTTCGGAGATAAAGAATAAATTACAGAATTATACTATTGGTATTGCCGGAGCAGGTGGCTTAGGTTCTAATTGTGCAGTTTCTCTGGCTCGTACCGGAATAGGGAAACTGGTAATTGCAGATTTCGACACTATTGACGAAAGCAATCTTAATAGACAATATTATTTCTATAATCAGATTGGCGAAAAAAAAGTATATGCCTTAAAAGAAAATATCCGAAATATTAATCCGGCTACAGAAATTATTATTCACGATATTAAACTAACTGAAGATAATATACCCAAAATATTCTCGAATTGCGATATTATCATTGAAGCCTTTGATATTGCAGAGATGAAAAAGATATTAATAGAAACTATTTTGTCCGAGATGAAACAAACACCTGTTATATCAGGATCAGGCATGGCCGGATGGGGAGAAAATAACACTTTACATTCACGACAACTTGAAAATTTATATATTTGTGGCGACGAAAAATCTGAGGTTTCTAAAACAAATCCACCACTTGCTCCGAGAGTTGCTATTGTAGCAAATATGCAAGCAAATTTAGTTTTAGAGATTTTATTAAAAAATGAATAAACTATTTTTGAAATAATGTGAAATGGAAATAATCCTTAATAACAGATTAGAAAAATTCGAATATAAATCTATAACAATATCGGAACTACTAAAAGAAAAAAACTTTTCGTTTTCGAGAATAATAATAAAACTAAACGGACAATTAATTAGAAAGCCTGAATACCAAACCACTTATGTAATTAATAACGATAAGTTAGATATTATACATATGATTAGTGGAGGATAAAAAACATCAGCTAATTCGTAAAAATATATATACAAAAAATTATATTACAAATCGCCAATAAAAATATACCTTTTTGTTTTTGGTTTATATTTTATATTAAGTAATTTGCATAAATAAAATTATACCTGAAATGGACCTACACAAAATAGCAAAAAAATCGATTCCAATTTTAAGGAATAAGTATTTTATATCCTTAGTGTTATTTCTTGTATGGTTATTATTTTTCGATCATAACAATCTTATTGACAGGGCAAAAGATTTAACCCACCTTCATCAATTACAAAAAGATAAAACATACTATAAATTAAAAATAGAAAAAGATTCAAAACGATTGAATCAATTAAAAACAAATGATAAAAATCTCGAAGAATTCGCTCGCGAAGAATATCTTATGAAAAAAGATAATGAAGATATCTTTATTATTGTTGAAGAAGAAAATTAATTCTGCTCTCAGTCTTCAGTAAACAGTCGGCAATTATAGTAAACATATACAATCATCAGTCACAATTACATAACAATCTTATTTTATTGAATTGGCAATTTAAGTTTTTCGTTTATTCTAGCTACCGGATATCTATTGTAAGACACTTCGTTCCATTCTGTATTATGATAAATATATGTTAACTGTGCTCTGTGATTAGCAGCAAATTCTTTATCTTCTTTTCGTTTTTTATTAAATTCGGCTTTAAACTCAGGATGTACTTCTAAATAATTAATAGCATTTTTCTCGAAACCATACGACGAGAAATATTCTCGTGTTTCAAGACATGAGTCAAAAAAATTCCATGCAAAGAAAGCTTCTTCTCCTCTTGGTTCAAGCATTTCAACAATATATCTATTCGATTTCTGATTCAACTTAATTATATAATCGCCTTCGTAATAAGCTATTTGCTGAATTTCGGCACTTGTTTCAACATTACGATGAACACGATGACCATTATTCTGTCTCTTTTCGTCTTCGTAATTTATTATATAATATACTTCAACAGTAAGAATAGTATCTTTAACTAATCTTTTCATCTCGATATTATTCATTTTTAATCGCAAAACTACTTCGCTCCATGCTTGAGGGACAACATAATATTCTGGTTTCTGCACACTAATTTCGGGTATATAATAATCGAAATATTTAATTTCTTCCTCCCAAGGCTTAGTATTATCATAACCAAAACGCATTAATCCGGTAAGTGGACTTTTAAATTGTCCTGCTTTATATCCTTTAAAATTTATAAAACTATATTTCGAAGTATCTAATTTATATCTCAGCACAAATTCTTTTTGATTCTCAATAGCTTTATCTACTCTCTCTTTATTAGAAATAATTTTGTCGGAATTCGAATTAGAATATTCAACAAGCGAAACAATAAAACTATATGCAGATCTAACTCTGTCGTTATACGACTTATATACATGATTTTCTGTCATAAAACCCAGGCAATTAAAAAGCTGAGTATAACCCGATGAATATTTCCCTGTTTGCACATACGAAGTAATTCCATTTTCGGGCGAACGATTAAAAGGAATTACGTATGGAATTAATGTATAATCGGTAGTATCCATTTTTTTATACAAAGCAGGAAGCATTTCTTCTCGAAGAAAATTTTCGTGTATTTTTTGCATAGAACATGGTTGCGGCGGAATAAGAGTTATAGTATATTGATGATCTGATCCATTAGTAGTATGAGTATCGAGAAATATTTCGGGTTGCCATAATTGAAAAATCTTTGTAAAAGATTTTGCATTCTCAGAATCGCATTTAACAAAATCGCGATTCAAATCTAGATTTTTCGCATTTCCACGAAATCCACATTCCTTAGGACCAATCTGAGCGGTACGATTATATGCGCTTCTATTTAATTCTCCTCCAATATTATACACAGGAATAATACATATAACAGTATTTTTAAGATTTATATTCAGATTGTTTTTGTTTATAAGAATATCGTTTGCAAATTGCAAGCTAGCATCAATCCCACATGGTTCGCCGGGATGTATTCCATTATTTATCATTATAACTGTTTTTCCTTTTCTGTGTATCGACTTAGGATTAAAATCGGCATCGTCGGTAATAACAAATAAATGCAAAGGTTTTCCAACATCGGTTAATCCGTACTCAATTAATTTTGCATTTTTCGAAACACTATCAAGTTTCTTATACATATCAATTATCTGGTAATATGTTGGAGTTTCGTCATTCTGATAATTCAACTTAATAATATCTTCTTTTGGAGTAATTATTTTAAACGATGTTAATAATAACACCATTGCTATAAGATAAATTACTGTTTTATATAAGGATAATCTCATACTATGAAAATTTTTATTGTTAAAAATAAACGAGTTACTAATTTAGAATAAGTTTTTTGATATTAGTTTAAAATAATATCTTAATTAATTATACAAATATTCATAAATTAGCATATTAATTATATTTTCGATAAATATATTCGCAAACATATATTTTAAAACTCTTATATCATGAAAAAACTATTTCTATTAATATTCATTTTTATATCGATTTTTGCTGATGCTCAAGAATTAGAAAATGTTTCTATTCTTCAAAACGGAGGAGAACTTATTATTACATATGATCTTTCATCATCGAAAGATGAACTTTTTAAAGTAGATTTACTTTACAGAACTAATAAAACCGATTGGAAATTAACAAAATATATTCACGGAGAAATTGGTGACAGTATTACACCCGGAAAAAATAAAAAGATAATGTTATGGACCGATTATCTGAAAGTTTCTGACAATACAAAAGTAAATTTTAAACTTATTGCTATTCATTATGCTATTGAACAAACTAAGAACGGAACTTTAAAAGATGTTGAAGATAATACATATGAATGGATTAGATACGACGATACCAGATGGATGATTACAAATTTGAAGACCCCTATTAATGGAGCATCGAATACCGAAAATATTAACGAACAAGGTTATCTTTATACTGCAAATCTTGCTCATAATGCATGCCCCGAAGAATGGGAATTACCATCGGATGTCGATTGGAAAAAACTAGAGTCGTATCTGGGAATGGACAATACTCAAGTAAAAGAATTTGGCTTGCGAAAAGTAAATCTTGAGAATTTTACCAAATTGGGATTTAACTTAAGCCCAATTAAATACAGGCATACCTTATACAACAATGAAGACATTGTAGCTTTTTGGTCGAGTACACATAATCAAAA
Source organism: uncultured Bacteroidales bacterium (assembly GCA_964504155.1). GTDB lineage: Bacteria > Bacteroidota > Bacteroidia > Bacteroidales > UBA12077 > CAZDCZ01. Next base: position 7,551 of record CAZDCZ010000006.1, read on the forward strand.
TTATTATTGGAACTCCGATAAATTTTTTGCTCGAATAATAAAAATAAACAAAAACGAGATAAGTAAAAAATTACTTCCTAAAACCAACGAATTAAGTATCAGATGTGTTCAAAGTGCAATATATAAAGACACCCTAGAAAATATAACAGAACATATTTTACTTTCAAATAATTTATATGGCAATTTTAGAGATCCATTTACCGGAGAAAAATATTTGTGGCAACAATATGGAAATAAAATATGGCTAAAGAAAGATATTCCGGGGAATTATGGTTTTTCTAAAATACAAAGCAAATATCCATATGGGTGGAAAATTCCTACTAAAAAAGACTGGGAAAATCTTTTCAAATATTTTACTCCATCGATAAAATTTGAGAATACAAATAATATTATTAGCGAAAGAATGAGTGCTAAAGGTAGTTGGGGATTCAATATGTCGAATTCGGACTATTGGATGGACATAAATTATTATACCTATAAAACTTATTGGATTAACAAAGACAATAAAGAAGATAGTAAAAAGCTCTTTAGCTTCCCAAGTAATAAATCTAAAACAATTAATTGGAACAAAAAACAGACAAACGAAAAAGCAAAATTACGATATGTTCTTATAAATAATGATTTTATAAAAAATCTAAAAAACTTAGAAACCGGAACATTCACCGATAAAAGGGATAATAAAGAATATAAGTGGGTTAAAATTGGAAATGTAAAATGGATGGCAGAAAATTTGCAATATATCCCTGAAGATGACATAAAATGCCGAAACGAAAATCCTGCTAATTGCAAAGCTTTTGGAAGCATGTATAATTTTAAAACAGCAGAAACAATATGTCCGGAAGGTTGGAGATTACCTACATCTGATGAATGGAATAATTTACTATTAGAGATTAGCAATAATACTAAGCCAACAAATTATGATTTAGATAAGTTATATCCATTCGGAGAAACAGGTTTTGATTTATTGCTTGGTGGAGAATTAATTGTAAATGGGAAAAACACAATTTATACTTCTAATTTTTGGTATCTCGACAATGATGAACCGGGATATTTTAATTTTAAATCGAACGGAGTAATTACAAAACAAAATTCTGTATCGAAAAAAAGAAACTATATATATATTAGGTGTGTAAAAAAATAACTTATTTAATTTAACTCATAACATTACTAGTACCTTGAGCTTACCAAAGGGTACACATAAGCACATAAGTTTCTGAGTTATATAGAAGAATGCGAAGAAATCTGTTTCTCAAAATTATTGTCATTTCGACTTTATGGAGAAATCTGTTAATAAGCACTAGTAGTAATTCGTAATTATACTAGTCAGATATCCCGGTTTCACTGCGTTTCGCTCGACATAACAGTTTTCTCAATCTCTCGAAATAACTGCAATAATTCTCTATCGTTCAGATTTTCAATTTCTGCAGTATTCTTTTGATACTCTATTTTACTTATCAAAATACAACACATTTCTTTTAACTGCATTTTGTTATAGTAATTTGCATTAGAAAAATTTAGGTATTTAATAATTGTAAAAGCATCGAACCATCGATAGAATCGTTTTATAAATGCTTCTAAAGAAGAAACATTATTTTTAATCTCGCTTATAGCCTTTTTGTATGAATTTATTTCAAGAAATTCTTTTATCGGTTCCGATAATGTATTAATCAACGCTGTATTATCAGATTCGGAATTACTAAATAGCTTTTCTATTATTCCGAAGAATAATTTTAAGTCACAGAAAGCTTGAAAATTATAAATTTCAAAATTATAATCTGCTTTTGCTATTTCGTTTATCATTGGTCCTGTACCGAACGGAACTCTATCGGATGGGCGAGATGATGGATACACTTTTGTTGATTTTATTTCGACAATACCTCCCAGTTGAAAAACTTTTTGGAGAAAATAAAAATCCTCGCCTGCCCGACGTCTATTCATACCTCCCTGTTTTACATATGCTTCGGCCTTTACTGCAAAGCAAGAACCAATAGTTTGATAATAATATGGAAAATCTGTAAATTTTAAGGCAAATTTATAATAACGAAGATATAGTTCATATTTAGCACTAGCAGAATAAATATCTTTTGAAAATTCGTTACCATCAATAGCATGTTCAAAATATAATATTCCAACATTAGTATTCTTTTTACAAAATGCCTTTTCTATTTCTATCAAGTAATTATTTTCAACAGTAGTGTCGGCATCTAAAGAAACTATTATTCCGGCTTTATTATTTAATTTATTAAATCTACGAATTGCCTCATCCATTCCTATTTTACGAGCTAATCCGGCTCCTGCATGTTTAGTCGGCAAATCTTCGATATTAACTATAAAAAAACGAAACAAAGAACTTTGATATTTTTTTATCCAAGCCCTTGCTTCGTTATATATTTCGACATTTTGCTCTTTTATTTCTTTTATTGTACTCTGCGAAGAATTAATAATAATTATTACTTCAACAGATTTCTGCGTATTAATACAATTTTGTAAAGAAAAAAGAGTTTTTAATAATTTATCTTCTTTAAAAGCGGGTATTACAATAATAATATTTAAATCATCATTTGGTTCTTGATTAAATAATATATCCTTATATGGATACTTCTTTAAATAAGAATCAGCAAAACTCATTTTATCTTTTAATCTTCTTTAGATTCTTGATAATACTTATTTAATCCGACTAAAACATCAGAGGTAATATTCAAATTTCTATCAGAAAATAATAAAGGTCCACCAAAATTATTACTTACGATAAATCTGTAAGAATGCTCTTTATTATATTCTTTTAAATACTCCATTATTGAGAACATTACTTGGCGATTCATAACCTGCTCTTCTTCTGATAATTTGTTGGCTAATTGGTCTCGTAATTGATATAATTCTTGTTCTTTTTTTCCTAAATCTTGTTGCATTACCTGAGCCTTAGTTCTTGTAATTAAACCATTCTTTACTTTTTTCTGAAAATCTACAACTTGTTTTTCAAGCTTTCTCGATTTTGTTTGCAATTCAGCTTCAGACTCATCTCTTTTTTTCATTAATTCAGCTTGCTTGTCTGCAAACATTTCATAATTAGTAAGTAAAGTGTCGAAATTAACATATGCTATTGAATAGTTTTCATCAATTTCTATTTTTGTGCTATCTGCTTCATTATTATCAATTGAACCATTTTTCGGACCAACAAAATGCAAGAAATAAAGAACTCCAACTGCAATTATTAAAACAATATTTATCCAAAGAGATGCTTTTTTCATAATTATTTAATTTTTAATTTTTAATTTATCAGATAGCAAATATAATTTATTAAATAGTAAGCTAAAAGAGTTTAACAAACTTTTTTAGCAAGTTAGTTTTTAAATTAACAATTATTAACACTTAAGGTTTAATAGGAAAAATATCTGGCATTATATCAACAAAATATCTTCTTCAGACATAATTTTACCACTATTGTTTTATAATAATCTATTTTATCACAAACAATTAAAAAGCAGGAAATTAAAATTGAGGACAAGGAATAGGTTTTCTTCTTTCTCTTTCGGTAACTCCTTGATTAAACAAAAAGATTACAGAAATTTCGTGGGCTCCACCAGTATAACCCACTAATTTCGATATTGTAAAATCGTAACTATATGCAAGGTTTAAATTATGAATTTTATAAGCAACTAAAAAAGCAATAGCATCGTTACTGGCATTATTCTTAAATACAGGAATACCTCTATACCACACACCTAGAACAAGAGGCATTTGATACCAATAACATCCCAAATCTAGCTGCGATCTACCATCTTGATATTTAAACAAATATGCCGGAGAAATACTTTGTCCGCTTGGTTTATTATAAATTCGCATAATAGGTATTTTGGCTCCTCCAAAAAAAGTATACTTAAATGGGACATTACTTTCGTCTCCTATTAACGATCGGTTAGGTTTTAATATATGATCCATAGTAAAACCTACCCAATAACTATCGTTATGCGCTAAAACAGATGCAGATGCATCAATATCGCCTTTTCGTGTAATAGTAGGAACTTCAATAGTTCCATTAGTATTATCACCATATAATCTCCTCCATAATTCGTCGCCAAACTCAAGACTGTTAAAATCTAGGCTTCGTTGAGTATATAAAAAATGTAAGCCCGGTCGCATTCTCCATTTCTCGTTAATTCTAATATTATATGAGTATTGAAAACCAAAATTTGTTGTTGCTAAACTACCTGAACCTGCTTGTTCGCGAAAAAGCAAAACACCCAAACCACTTTTTAAATGAGGAAAATAATGATCGTAGGAAAAAGCATAAGTAATAAATGAATTCCCTATTGATGGCCATTGATTACGATAATTTGCCGATATTCTATCGCCATCTGTTCCTCCAGCAAAAGATGGTGCCAAATATAAAGGGCTGGAATAAAATTGCGAAAATTGAGATTCCTGAGCACAAAGTGTAAACATTGTCCCAACAAAAATTAATATTATTAATATTATTTTTTTCACAATTTTTTATATCAATTATATCTCTTACTAAAACTTATTTATTTCAAATATATTACTTCTTTTTAAATAAAGCTAAAAAGTAAAATTATGAATATTTTTTATACAGCCCATATATTAAATCAAAAATAACTAATAACTTATTAACAACATATAACTAATAAACATTAATCAACTCTATTTTTTCATTAAACTGCTATAAT
>CAZDCZ010000006.1:12335-47832 GCA_964504155.1 uncultured Bacteroidales bacterium
AACATATAACTAATAAACATTAATCAACTCTATTTTTTCATTAAACTGCTATAATTACAATATATAATTCTCTATTCAATATGCTGTTATTCTTTTTTACAATTCCTTATTCAAATTTTACTTGGCAAAATTATTGTTCGCTTTCCCCTTTCACGGAACAAACTGTTTACATTACTCAACTTTGATTTAAAAAAAATTATTTATTTTCAGACCAATTGTCAAGCTAAAACATCTGCCCATAATCTCCAAACCATTATCATTCAGGTTTTTACTTATTGCAGGATTGTATTCAAGTTCTATATATATTTTATTGTTATATTCTACGCCAACACTTAACAACCCGCTAGTTGTAAATTTATTAAAATCGCTTAAAATATCAGCGTATATCCCATATTTTACATTTTGAGATTCAACTATAATATCTTTATAATCTAATAAATAATTACAACGAATACCTGCAATAAAATATGGTTTTATATTATTGCTAAAAGGCAAATATTTAACTCCAATATTTGATGACAAATTATGAAGAATTACATTATTATTATCAACCTTAATATCTCCTCCTTCAGCTGTTGTATAAGTAATGTTGTTGGCAAAACCCTTTTGCATATATCCCAGTTCCGGTCTTATTGAAATATGTTTACCAATTTTTTTTTCGGCTGCAAAATGAATGTCTATACCAAGTTTATTTTCTTTCCATCCCGATAAATTCGAAAATTTTTTATAATCCCAATATTGATTTGACAAACCTGCTCCAAATCTTATTCCGTAATTATCAATAATCTGAGAATACGCATTACTATATATTCCCGAGATTAATCCAATTAATAAAAATATTATTATATATTTTTTCCGTACCAAATTCTTTTTTTTTATTTAAACCTATATATTATCTAATTAATGTAATATCTCCTGCTCTTTCAAATTTTTTCCCATTACTAAATTTTCCCTTAACTTTCCAAACATAAACATCTTGCTTAGCAAGTTCTCCATCAATATATCCATCCCAACCAATATTAATATCATTACTATTAAAAATTAGCTCTCCCCATCTGTTATAAATAAACAGTTCGTACTTTATTACTCCCTTTGCCACAGGATGGAACACGTCGTTAGTAATATCGCCATTAACAAAATAGCCTCCATTTGACCCTGCTAATGATGGAGAAAAAGCAGTAGGGAATTCTATCATTCCTTCTCCTACAACTGTAATAGCTTCTATTTTTAATAATGAATCAACACATCCTTTGTCTGTTGTAACTCGTAATTTCACATCATATTTCCCTAACTTTTCATAAAAATGTTCAGGGTCTTTATCATCAGATGATGAACCATCGCCAAAATCCCACAAATAAGTATCTGCATACTTCGACAAGTCAAAAACATGCATTTTCTCATCTGGAAGCATAACTATTTCATTTTCAATTTTAAAATCAACTTCCGGCAATCTATACGTTCTTATTGTTTTATAAGCATAATCTTCTCCCCCTTCGCCATTAATTATCTCTTTTACATAATATATACCTTCTTCGTTAAATATATGTACAGGATTTTCTATTGTCGATGTTGAGCCATCATCAAAATCCCACAAATAAGTTTCGTCATAAGTAGAGTTATTTGTAAACTGAACAGTTAACGGAACGCATCCTTCTTCGAAATCGATTGAGAACATAGCTTGAGGTTCCGGTGCAACAATTAAAATATTATGCGAAACATTATTAGAACAATTATCACTAGCAACATCTAATTTAATTTCATACTCTCCCCAATGATTATAAACATGTGTTCCGGGCTGAGCAAGATTAGATGTTTGTTCATCACCAAAACTCCAGTTATATGTCCATGGACCAACATTAGTAGTATTATTAATACTAATAGTTGAACTTGGGAATGTTTGCAATGTTGGTGTTACAGCAAATTCGGTTTCCGGAAAAGGATAAACTGTTACATTATGTTTAACAGTATCTCTACATAAAAACTCTGACTTCGCAATCAATTGCACACTATACGATACATCTGATGCTGTTATATTTGCAAATCTATGCAAAGGTTTTCTAAGACTAGATTCAACACCATCACCAAAATTCCATAAATATACATTTGAATTTTTCGAATTATTCGTAAAATCAACATATAATGGATTACAACCGGTAGAATCCATAGTAAAATCGGCTGTTACTTTCGGATAAGCATTAACAGTTAAACCGGTACTATCAACACAATTATTATTTGTTGTGGCTATTAACTTTAATTCGTAATCTTTTGTGCTTGTTGAATAATTAACAGGATAGGCATGATTGAAATTATTAGCGGTATAGCTCTCAATATCTCCATCGCCAAAAATCCATGAATAAACAATTGCTCCCTTACTTGTGTTATCTATATTCACAATTAGAGGAGGACAGTCTGCTGTTTTATCAATATCGAAACTAGCTTTTGGTTTATGATATATAGTAACATATTTTTCTATTGTATCGGGACAATTATATTCCGAATTTGCAATTAATCTAATTGTATCGGTTAAATCTACGGAATTGCTAAAATTATAAAATGTATGTGATGGACTAATCTGACTAGATGAAGCTCCATCGCCAAAACTCCAATTATATATTGCCGGAGCAGGTACAGACGACATATTTGTAATATTAACTTGTAATGGATGACAATTCATATTATTATCAATACTAAAATCAGCTGTAATTTCAGGATAAACACTAATTTGTCGTATTAAAGTATCGGTACAAGCATTATCGTTTTGTACTACTAATTGCAATTCGAATGTTTTTACCGACGAACTAGTATTTTCATATCTATGAATTATGTTTGCTGCCGATGAATTATCGACAAGCGCTCCATCTCCATAATCCCATGCATATTGACTTATTCCACCCGAAGAATTATTTGTAATTTCAACATCAAATGGAGCACATCCATTTGATTCTTCAACAACAAAATCGGCTTTTATATATTCGTAAACTGTAACATTTGTATTTAATGTATCGGTACATGCATTTACTGTAGTTGCAATCATTTGAACATTAAAAATAGTATCGTTCGAATTAACATTTTCGAAAATATGAGTTGGAGTACTCTCATTCGATGTTCCTCCATCGCCAAAATCCCAATCGTATGTTGCAGTCCATGCCGATGAATTATTTGTGAAATTTATTGTTTTTGTATTACATCCAACTGAATTTATTGGTGTAAAGTCGGCTGTTACTTCCGAGAATACAGTTACTTTCCGAATAAGAGTATCGGTACATCCTCCTGAATTATCAACTATAAGGGTTAAATAATTATCTATTGGTACTCCGGTAGTATTATGATATATTTTTGTAAAAACATTATCCGTTAAGCTTGAATCGGTTGAACCATCTCCATCAAAATCCCAATAATAATTTACAATACCACCTTTAGAGTTATTATTTACTGTAACTGTTAAAGGCGAACATCCTTGAACTATATCGACAGAAAATTTTGCTTCAATAAACGAATGAACAGTAACTATCGTTGAAGTATCGTGCATACATCCATTAGGCGATACTACATTTAGGTTTACTAAATATACCGAATCAATATTCCCGGGATTAATAAACTGATGGCTAGGATTTAGCATATTTGAGCTACCTCCATCGCCAAAATTCCAATTATATACTAATCCAGAATTACTTGCTGTTCCTGAAAAAACTGAGCTATTAACAAAGTCAATAGAAAAAGGATTACAATCGACAGGTGCAGGTACAATAGGTACAAAATCAGATTTTACCTCGGGATATACAATAATTTGCCTTACCAATGTATCGGCACAATTATTATCGTTTTTAACTATCAAGCTAAGCATACAGGTATCAGGAACACCCGTTTTGTTTATATATTTATGACTAATAGGATTTGCTCCCGGGTATGTATTTCCATCGCCAAAATCCCAAGAATAAGAATTTACTCCGGGATAAGTATTATGATCGATATTTACTATAAGTGGCGAACAACCTGCAACTGTATCGATAGTATAATCGGCTTTTATATATTCGTGTACAGTAATACCTGTTTCTAAAGTATCTTTACAGCCAAATTTCGATTCAGCAATTAATTGTGTAATATATGTTGTATCGGTGGCTGTATTGTTAATATATACATGACTAGGAATAGAATCGTACGAAGAACCTCCATCGCCAAAATCCCATGTAAATTTTGTCGTATCCATATTTCCACCTGTTACTAATTCGCGAAACTGCACTGCCAATGGATTACACCCAGCAGTATCGATAGGTTCGAAATCTGTGTTTATAAAAGGCTGTACATATATTTTTCGGGTAAGAGTATCGGGACAATCGGCATAATTCTGAACCTGTAAGTTTAATAAATAAATTTGTGTTGTATCGGTATTGTTTTCGTACACATGAGTAAAAGACGATGCGCTAGTATTACTAATGGGTGTGCCATCGCCAAAATCCCAACGATATTTATCTGGTTCGGCACCTATAGAATTATCAGTTATTTCAACTTCTAATGGAGCACAAGCATATGTTTTATCAACATTGAATTGAGCATCGACAAATGGAAAAATAGTAATATCTATACCTAAAGTAGTGTCAGGGTAACAAACCCTATCGATAGTTACATCGTAATGATGAGCTCCGGCAATAGCATTAACAGTTGGAGTTGCAATATTCGGATCGTCGAGATATATTGATGGAGCCCATTTATACGCTATTCCTCCTTCTGAAATTAATTGTATTGGAATTCCGTAGCATTTTTGCATAAAGCTAAAATCGGTACCTGCTTCACCTGCACTACCGGTACTTCCTTTATAATCGGAAAAATATCCGTAATTACAACCGGAACCAGGACCTCCGTTATTAAACCCTAAGTGAAAAATATCTTCGGTATTGTAAACTCTGGTTACCTCTCCTTCAGGAATTCCACCTACGGTTCCATCAGCAAAAAGACTATTAGCAGCTTTTAATACAACCCAAATCGGATTTCCGGGAACCGGTTCAAACCAGCTTGGAGGAATATTAAATGATGTTCCATCTTCATATTCAAAATAAAACTTATCCTCAGAACCTGCTTTTATCATTAAATTCAAATAAAACGATTGAACAGTTGAACGAGTAATACTAACGGTATATGAACCGGTACAACCATCGATTGTTGGAAGAACAGCACCTCCTACCTCACAGCCATAACCCGATACATGATATACATAAACAGGTTTATCGGCTTCAACATAAGTAGCATTGGCAGCTAAAGCTATTGAATTCATATTTCCTGCAAAAGCAAGATTTGTAAAAGGCACACCATCAATATCAACATCAGTATCATCTTCGGTAGCCACAATAAAAATTCTTTCATTAGAATTAAGCCCCCCTTTCAACGCAATATATGTTTTACCAATAATATCGACAGGAACTAATTGATCGCCATTAAGATCTCTACAACCACCGGCCGAATGAGTACTTGAATCGTCATATATTGTAACTGTAATAGGTTTATTCGATGTTACATGCGACCCGGCAGGATGCATATTAGCATTTCTACTAGTTGCTACACATGGAAATGTTTGCCCTTTATCGAGAGTTACTTGAAATGTAACGCTTGCAGGATGTCCTCCTTGAAGATCTTTTGTTGGTGTAATTGTAACAAGTGTATTATTCTGAGTAGCAACAATAATAAAACCCGATAAGGGTGTAGGAGTGTAATTTCCATTGTTCCACAGATTTTGTAAAGGAATATAAAACTCGGTACCTAAAGCATTACTCCCTTTTAAGGCAAAAATATCGGTATTCCAATATTCTGCTTCTTCGTAATATGCTGTAATATCGTTATCGGAAGTAATATGTAAAGCTTTATTCTCTATTATTCCATAATTTGTATTCTCTAGATTTGCTGTCCAAGGAGTTAAATCAATTGTTTGCGTTGTATTAGCAAATACTGTAATATTAGCAATGCTAATTCCGGCAGCAGGAATATCAACGCTTACATTTGCATCGAGGGCTAAAGCCGATAATCGCAAATAAATAGGTTCTCCCCCGGGAAAAACTCCATGTCCGGCAGTAATATCCGGTGCTCCAAACCAAAACTCAGTATCTGTTTGCGAATATAATTTTCCCGAGCTTACAAATAACACAAATATAATTACTGCTATTTTTAATGATTTTATATAATTCATTTCCTTGTAATTTAATATTCTATAGAATCGCTTACATAAAAGAATATGATATTTTATATCAATAAAATATTCTTATCTAATAAGAGTTACATCACCTGCTTTCTCGAAAGCACGTCCATTACTAAATTTCCCTTTTACTTTCCATATATAAACATCTTGCTTTGCTATTTTGTCATTAATATAGCCATCCCAGCCAATATTTACATCATTAGTTTCGAAAACTATTTCGCCCCAACGATTAAAAATAGTCAGTTCATATTTAATTATACCGGCACCCACAGGATGAAAAACATAATTATTATCTTCTTCTTGATTATAATATCCTCCATTAGAACCTGCTTTACTAGGAGTAAAAGCAGTTGGGAATTGAATAATTCCTTCTCCTACAACGGTAATAGCACGACTTTTCGATAATGAATCGGTACATCCTTTTTCGCTTGTAACAATTAAACTAACATCATACTCTCCTTCGAGGGTATATAAATGGGTAGGATTTTGTTCATCAGAACTTACTCCGTCACCAAAATTCCAGAAATATTTTTCTCCGTATTTTGAAAGGTCAAAAGCATGTATTTCTTCATCGGGCAACATCACCAATTCGGGTCCTACATTAAAATCGGCAATTGGTAACTTATATGCTCTAATTGTTTTATATGCGTAATCTTCACCACCTTCTCCACTAATAGTCTCTTTTATGTAATATGTTCCTGCTTCGGTATATGTATGAACAGGGTTTTCTTCAGTCGAAGTAGAGCCATCGTCGAAATCCCATAAATGTTCTTCGTCGAAAGTTGAATGATCGGTAAAATTAACGGTTAAAGGAACGCAGCCTTCTAGTGGCGTTGCAGAAAAAGCAGCAACAGGTTCCGGAGGAATAATAACTATTTTATGACTTACCTCGTCGGAACAATGATTACTACTTACTGATAATAAAATATCATACTCACCCCAATGATCGTAGGTATGTGTTCCGGGTTGTCTTTGAGTAGAAGTATTATCATCGTCAAAATCCCACAAGAAATCCCAAGAACCAACATTTGTTGTATTATCGACACTGATAATAGAATTTGGAAAAACCTGTAAGCTTGGAGTTACAGCAAATCTGGCAACAGGTGCCGGATATACTGTTATTTGATGTTCGACAGAATCGGCACAATCGTATTGCGATTTTGACAAGAGTTCCACAGTAAAATTTGTATCAGTCGCCTCATTGTTATTAAATTTATGTACAGGATTATTTAAACTTGAAGAAACTCCATCGCCAAAATCCCATGTAAATAAATCGGCATTTTCCGATTGATTTTCGAACTCAACACTAAAAGGATTACATCCTGTAGAATCCATAGTAAAATTAGCTGTAACTTTCGGGTAAACATTCAATACCAGACTTGAACTATCTTTACATAAGTTATTTGTACTTACTATAAATTTTAAATTATAATCTATAACATTCGATGTAGTATTTATTGGGTAAGTATGTTCAATATTTATATTACCGGAATTATCAGTTACTCCATCACCAAATATCCAATTATAATTATTAGCTCCAACTGCAGTATTTTCTAAATTAATAACTAAAGGAGGACAATCGGCTGTTTTATCGATATTAAAATCGGCTTTTGGATTATGGAATATTGTAAGGTTTTTTTCGATAGTGTCGGCACAAAAATAATCTGATGTAGCTATTAATTTTATTGTTTTTGTAATATCCGTAGTATTACTAAAATTATTAAAAGTATGCATAGGATCCTTTTGGTCGGAAGATGCTCCATCGCCAAAGGTCCACGAATAAATAGCAGGCTCGGGAATTATCGATAAATTAGTAAACTGAACATTTAAAGGATGACAATCGGCTACATTATCGATACTGAAATCGGCAATTACTTCGGGATAAGCAGTAATTTCTCGAGTTAAGGCATTTTTACATCCATTATCGTTTTGTATTTCTAATTTAAGATTAAAAGTAATAGGTAATAAAGTACTATTATTATAAGTATGAGTAAAATATGAGGATGATGTATTATCAATTGGCGATCCATCATCGTAATCCCAAGCGTATGAACTAATTCCTCCTTCTGAATTGTTAGTAATATTAATCAAAAATGGAGCACATCCAACAGGATTATCAACAACAAAATTGGCATTTAGGTATTCATGCACTGTAACATTTGTATTCATTGTATCTTTACAATTATTTACTGTAATAGCTATCATTTCTACATTAAATACAGTATCGTTTGAACTGGAATTTTCGAAAATATGTTTTGGATTTTTTTCATTTGATGTTCCGCCATCACCAAAATCCCAGATATAATCTGTTGCCCATACCGACGAATTATTAATAAAATCAATTGTATCGGGATTACACCCTAATGTGTTTACGGGTAAAAAATCGGCTGTTACTTCAGAGAAAACAGTAATCTTTCGTATAAGAGTATCGGTGCATCCATTAATATTCGCAACCACGAGTCTTAAATTATTCTCTATTGGACTTCCACTTGTATTATGGTACGTTTTAGTAAAAACATTATCTGACAAAATAGAATCGCTTACATCATCTCCATCAAAATCCCAATAGTAATTAGTAATACCTCCTTCTGAATTATTATTTATTGTAACTGTTAATGGAGAACAAGCTTGTACTATATCGACAGTAAATTTTGCATCTAAAAACGAATGTACTGTAACCGTAGTCGATGTATCGTGAAAACATCCGTTCGGAGATTCTACATACAAATTAACATTAAAAACAGAATCGATATTATTTACATTTACAAATTCGTGCGAGGGATTTAAAATATTCGATGTTCCGCCATCACCAAAATCCCATGAATATAATAAATCGGTATTAGAAGCCGTACCCGAATACACAGAATTATTATTAAAATCTATTTCGAAAGTATTGCACCCTATCGGAGCCGGTACCAAAGGCGAAAAATCGGCTAGTACTTCCGGGAAAACAACTATTTGTCGGATTAGAGAATCTTTACAATTATTATCGTTATCAACAACAAGTTTTAATTGAAAAGTATCAATTACATCACTTGTATTTGTATAAGTATGACTTGGAGGATTAGCACCAACAAATGTGCTTCCATCATCAAAATCCCAAGTATAAGAATTTACTCCGGGATATGTATTATGATTTATATTTACAGATAAAGGCGAACAAGCCTCTACAGTATCTATAGTAAAATCGGCCTTTATATATTCATGTACGCTAACATTTGTTTCTGCAGTATCTTTACATCCAAACTTCGATTCGGTAATTAACTGAGTAATATATATTGTATCGGCAGAAGAAGTATTAATAAAAATATGATATGGTATTGAATCGTTTGATGTTCCTCCATCGCCAAAGTCCCATGAATACAATGTGCTATCTAAGTTCCCTCCTGTTGTCAGGTTTCTAAATTGTATTTCCACAGGATTACAATTTACTGTATCAACAGGTTCAAAATCGGCAGAAATAAATGGCTGCACAACAATATCTTTAATCAGGCTATCGGCACAGCCATCGCTATTCTCGACTCTCAAGCGCATTTTAAATATTTTAGTAGTGTCAGAATTATTAGTATAAGTATGCGATATTGAATTAACACCCAAAACATCTGCAGGAGAACTACCATCATAATCGTACCACCACTCATATTTTGCTAATAAAGCGCCAACAGAGTTATCGGTAACATTAATATCTAAAGGAGCACAACCCGAATTTTTGTCGGGAGTAAACTGAGCATAAATATAATCCGAGACAGTAATATCAACACCAATAACAGTATCGGCATAACAAGCTCTATCGATATATACATCATAATGATAAGTGCCCGGTATTGCATTAACTATAGGAATTGGACTATACCTATCGTTGAGATATGTTGCAGGCGACCAGATATAAAATACTCCTCCTGTAGCTACTAACTGAATAGGTTCTCCAAAACACTTTTGTATATTTGTTAGTTCTGTTATACTTTCTTCAACATTTCCCCTGTTTCCTTTATAATTAGAAAAAAATGCATAACTACATCCTGTTGTTGCTGCTCCATTATTAAATCCAACATGAAAAATATCTTCTGTATTACGAATTCTTGTTACTTCGTTATATGGGATACCACCATCTATAGATGAATTTGCAAATAAACTTTTCAATTTTTTTAAAACAAGCCATGAAGAATCGTACTTTACAGGCTCGAACCACTCAGGAGGAATATTAAAACTTGTTCCATCTTCGTATTCGATATAAAATTGCGATTTTGCAGTACCCTCTCTAATCATTAAATTAAGATAAAAAGCTTGAGTAGTAGGTCTAAAAAGATTAACAACAGAAGAACCCGTGCAACCATCGATAGTAGGCAGCAATGATGCGCCCAACTGCGATCCATATCCTGTTAAATGTAATACATAAACAGGTTTATCGGCATTTATTATTGTAGCATGATTTACTAAAGCATACAACTTAGTATCGCCGGCATTTGCTAAATTAAGTGTTGCAGTACCATTATCAATATCTACAGTTGTAGCATTCTCGGTAGCAAGAATAAATACTTTTTCATCTGAAGTTACATCTCCTTTAATTGCAATATACTGCATACCAACAATTCCAACAGGAACTATCTGATCGCCACTAAGATCATTATCTAGTCCTGAGATATGGGTTCCCGAATCGTCGTATATAGTAACAGCAATAGGCTCGTCTGAACTAATATAAGAACCCGAAAGATGATCGGCAGCATTTTGTCCATCTGCTACACAAGCATAAGTTTGCCCTTCGTCTAAAATAATTGCAAAAGGGATATTAGCTAAATTCCCTCCTTTAATATCCTGAGTAGGAGTTATATTAACAGTGGTATTATCTTTAGTTGCAACAATTACAAAACCACTATATGGTGTTGGTGTATAAATATTTGCATTATTCCATTCATTCTGAAAAGGAGTGTAAAATTCTTTTCCTAAAGCATTATTTCCCTTAAGCGAGAATATATCGGGATTATTAATTTCTCCTAGTTCGTAAAAAGCATTTATTAAATTATCGGCAACAATATGTAATCCCTTATTATCAACAATACCATAATTTGTATTTTCAAGATTTGCTAAAAAAGGACTTAAATTAACTGTATATGTTGAATTTGCAGGTATAGTAATTTCTTCAATAGTAAGCCCGGCAGCCGGAATAGACACACTAACATTAACATCTAATTTACAAGCCGATAATCGTAAATAAATAGGCTCATCGCCCGGGCATGTACCTCCAACGCAATTACCACTGGTAATATCGGGTACAGCAAACCAAAATTCTTTGTCGGTTTGCGAATAAACTCTTGCTATAGAGAAAATAACAAATAAAAATAGTAATATATAACTCCTTTTTATATAATTCATTTATATATATTTTTAAGAAAATCACGAATTAATATATGTTATTAAATACATATTTTATAACTGTTCTAATATATATGATACAATATTAACTAAATTATTATAAAAATTACATATAACAATAAAAATCTTCATATATTATTTACGTACAAAAGCAAAAATAAGTTTGTATATTTGTTTAAATTTAATACTTATTGTTTGTAACCGATTTTTATTTTCTCTCGTATATTTATTAATCATATATTCATTAATTATTTCATTGTATGAATTCAACTATTTCAAAAAAGGTTCTAGCTATATTTATATTCTTATTTATTCTAAGTTCAAATGTTTTTTCGCAAACATATTATAGCGAGAATTTCGAAAGCGAAGATGGCATTCCCAGCAAATGGAACGAATATGTTAATCTTTCATACGATTGGGATACACTTGGAGGAGGACATTCTGCCGAGTCCGGCACCCCAAATAGTGGACATCCTGAAAGTGCATTCCAAGGCAGTAAAAATGCTATTTTCTTTGTTCAAAGTTTAGAATTACCTTCCACAATATTAAAACTGCCATCTACGGATTTAGAATTTGCAATCAACCCCGACTTACATTTTTATCATGCACAAGAAGAATGGATAAGCAAACACGATAATTTAAAAGTATATTATAAAAAAGGAGCAGATAGTTCGTGGGTTTTTCTCGAAGAATACGCAAATACTACAGTAGGTTGGGTTGAGAGAAATATTCAATTACCCAACAGAGCTTTATTCGACACATGTATTATTGGCTTTAAAGCAACAACAAATAATGGACATGGTGTTTGTCTCGATTCTATTACTATAGTTGAAAGAGGTACTGTTGAAAAAGAACTTGATACAATATCGATACATCAGGCATGCACCGACATCGTTGTTTCCGAGTCATCGGTAAATCCAATATTAAGAATAGATTTCCGCGTTACAGGAAACACCGGAACTGTTATGTTAGATTCGTTAATATTAAAATCGTTAAATACCAACGACAGCAATATTGCAAGCAATGGCATAAAACTATTTTTAACAGAAGATTCTATTTTCACTCCGGAGAATCAATTAGGAACAGCAGAAAATTTTAACTCCGGCATTGCCAAATTCAAAAACCTTAATTATGACATTCCTACCGGATATACTTTCATAT
This sequence comes from uncultured Bacteroidales bacterium, assembly GCA_964504155.1. Lineage (GTDB taxonomy): Bacteria > Bacteroidota > Bacteroidia > Bacteroidales > UBA12077 > CAZDCZ01. Next base: position 25,051 of record CAZDCZ010000006.1, read on the forward strand.
GGGTAACATACGATATTTCTTCTGACCTGACTCACGAAATACACAATAATATTATTGATGCTATGTTTAATGCAAACAGCATATATATTGATGGAGGAAGTTATCCTTCTACAGATATTTCTCCAAATGGCAATAGACATATAATTGAATCGATATTTTACGATAATTTCGAAACTGACAAATCATGGACATTAACAGGTGAATTTGAAAGAGATTTACCTCAAGGACTTGGAGGACAAGTTGGAAACCCCGACCCTTCAAAAGCTTATCAGGGCGATTATGTTTTAGGAGTTGATTTAACAGGCATAATGCCTTTCCCCGGCGATTACGACACTTCGTTAACTAATAGAGCCTTTAAAGCAACTACTCCAACAATAAATTGTAATTATTATAGAGATTTAGATTTATATTTTTACAGATGGTTAAATGTCGATAATACCGATTCGGCAACTATAGATATAAGTGCCGACAATGGCTCTAGCTGGCACAATATATGGAGAAACGATTACTACGAAAGAGATAACTCTTGGGAACATATAAATATTAATATTCCGGCTTATGTAGAATATTCAAATGAGGTAAAACTTCGATTTAATATTGGTCCTACCGATGGAGGAAATCAATATTCGGGATGGAATATCGACAATTTATCTTTTGCAGGTAATTATATTTCGAAAGATGTTAGAGTATCGGAATTATTATCTCCAATTGATGGTTGTGGACACACATCAACAGATAGTGTTACAATACGTATAGAAAACTTGGGAGGCAGTATATCGCCCGATACAATACCAATAATTTGTTCGGTTGATGGAGGAACTACAATTGTTACCGATACTATTTTTTGTTCTATTCCTATAGGAGGAGATACTATTGTAACTTTAAAAACAACTATTGATCTTTCGGAAGCGGGTTATTATTCCGATTTTTATGTTACTACAGCTGCCAATGATGACGAATGGCATGATAACGACACTCTAAATGTAGAAATCTATGCCGCACCAACTTATTCTACTCCATACTTTAACGATTTTGAAATAAACGAAGGATTTTGGATTTCTTCAGGAACAAATTCAACATGGGAATGGGGAATTCCTACAGGATCGACAATTTCACCACAAGCAGCAAATAATGATTGCTGGGTTACAAATCTTAATGGAAACTATAATAATAATGAATACTCTTTTGTTGAAGGTCCTTGTTTTAGTTTCGTAAATTCCGACTATCCAGTTGTTGAATTAAGAATATGGGGCGATACAGAGGAAGATCTTGATGGAGCAGCATTTCAATATTCTATTGATGGCGGAAATAATTGGGTAACAGTTGATTCTCTTTCGTATCCAAATATCCCAAAATGGGAATGGTACAACGATTACGAAGCTATACCGGCATTAGGCTCGCAAGGATGGGACACTATTAGCGGAACATGGTATACTGTAAAAACATTTATGCCAAAAGAAATAACAAACTTATCGAGTGTGAAACTAAGATTTCTTTTTGCAAGTAACGGCTCAAATAACACCTATGAAGGTTTTGCTTTCGACGATTTAAATATATACGAAGCTCCAAAAGATGTAGGAATCGACTCTATTATTTGGCCACTTAGTTCTTGTTCGCTTTCAGATGATGAGAATATTTCTGTTTCGATAAAAAATTATGGATTAGATTCGTTAAATATCGGCGATACTATTATGCTTGGCTATAAATTTCAATTCGAAAGCGGAGAAATAGAAACTATTACCGACACTTGCATTCTAGCTGAATACGTATGTCCTGACAGCACCTACATTTTTGAATTCAGCAATTCGGTTAATATGATAAGCGTAGGGAAATATAATATACATGCTTTCTCATTGTTAGATGAAACACCTGAATTTTATAATTTACCGGAAAGTAACGATACTACTTACAATAAAGTATATGTTTATGGGACCCCTGATATTGAACTAGGGAAAGACATCTTTACCGTTCATCCTGATAGTGTTGTACTAGATGCTTATACCGATTCTATAAACTCGTATTTATGGCAAGATAGTTCTACCGACTCAATATTTAATGTTATTATTGAAGGAAAATATTCTGTAACTGTAACAAACGATACAACAGGATGTTTTTCTACAGACTCGATAGAAATAGTAAGATTAATTCCTGATATCGGATTCGATAGTTTAATTTCGCCTGTTTCCGATTGTGAATTAAGCAATGATGCTACATTAACAGCTCGCTTCACAAACTTCGGAACCGACACTTTATTTATTGGCGATAGCATTCAGTTAGGCTATACAATTGGACTTGAAGAAACAATAGACACTCTTGTTTTACAACAACGAGTTAGTATCGACAGTTCATTTATATATACATTTAAAAATGGACCGGACATGTCTGTTCTCGACACTAGCTATAAACTTAAAGTATTTAGTAAATTGCAATACGATTCGACATATACAAATGATACACTAACAAAAACTATTATATCGTTTGGATATCCTGATTTTGTATTAGAGCCTGACACATTTGTAGAAGCTCTTAATTTTACTTTAAATGCCGGAGATGGATATGAAGCTTATTTATGGGAAGATGGATCTACTGATTCTACTTATATTGTAAGCCAAAGCGACTGGTACTCAGTAACAGTTTATGACGAACACTCATGCTCAACTACAGATTCAGCAGAAGTTACTCTTTGGATACACGATTTAGGAGTTACAAATCTTAATAATCCAATATCTGATTGCGAACTATTAGAGAAAACTCCAATAGATATAACATTTATGAATAACGGAACAGATACTTTACATATTCAAGATACTGTATTAATTGGATTCGATATAAATCAAGAACTAATAAATGTTGACACACTTATTCTTGAAAGCGAGTTATATCCGAACAATACACTAAATTACACATTTATTGACTCAATAAATATGCAATCGCCATTGTTATATAACTTCGATATATATACTATTTGGGATAAAGATATGCGTTCCGAGAACGACACTCTACAAACTTCTGTTGAAGTATTTGGATATCCTGAAGTTGACTTAGGTCCCGACACTATTGTTAAAGCAACTAGTTACAATTTAGACCCGGGAGTCTTCGATAGCTATATATGGCATGATGAATCGATAAACCAAATATTTACTGTCGAAGAATCGACTATTAGCGCTGATGATTACTATAGTGTTACTGTTACCGATAATCATGGATGTAGTAATTACGATTCGGTAATGGTTACTCTCAATATTACAGATTTAAGTGTAATCGAGCTTGTTGCACCTGTTTCATCTTGTGAATATCCCGATCTTGTTGATGTAATTATTAGCATCGAAAACAATAGTAATTATTCGTTAAATGCCGACACAAAAATACCATTATCGTATAGCTTAAATGGTGCTGCTGATGTTCTTGACACTTTAATACTATCAGAAAACTTACAACCTGATAATAATACAAACCATACATTTAGTACAAAAGCTGATGTTCATGAAATTACAACTCATAACTTCGTAGTAAGTGTATTATTTGATGGAGACATTGTAGCAGAAAACAATACACTTTCTGAAAATATCGAAGTAATCGGAACACCAGATGTAAATCTTGGTCCGGATACAATATATGCCAATTTCCCTCACACTCTCGATGCAGGAGATTTTGAAACTTATTTGTGGCAAAACGGAGATACAAATAGAAGCTTTACTGTTGTAGAAGAAGGGACATACTCGGTTACTGTTACTGACGAATACGGGTGTGAAGGAAGCGACAAAATTGTTATACTAAATATACCAGATGGAATAAATGATTTTAATAATATAGGTTCTCTATTTAAAATTTATCCTAACCCGGTACACGACAACTTAACTCTTGAACTAAATTCTGAGATTAAAATCGATTTTACATTAAAAATTATTAATACTCAGAGTCAAACATTATTTATTAAGAACTTTAAAAATATTAACGAATTAGTAAAAGAAATTAATGTTTCTAACTATCCTCCCGGAATATATTATTTGAAAATATATTCCGACAATAAATCATTTGTTAGAAAATTTGCAATTCAATAAGCTATTAATTATTTTTTTAAAAGACCTTAGAGTTATGCTCTAAGGTCTTTTTTTAACAAGTTACATAAACTCAGCAATGAAGTCGAGACATCTGATTCTTTTAATTACAAATTATTAATTTTCTTCTATCAATTAATAATTGCTGACTTCCTACTGAGAATTGTCATGTCGAGCGATAGTCGAGACATCTGTATAATAGAATTCCAAAGCACATATTTAAAACTAATAAGTACTTGTTAACAGATTAACTTCGTTGAGGGCTTCGCCGTTTCTCCACAAAATCGAAATGACAGGTATTTTTAAAAAATTTAGTATTTTTAAATCACTATACCACCGGATTTAAGAACTTATATGATTTCGAAATAATTATCAGTTAAAAGAAAAATCATCTATAATAATTTTAAAATCAAAAAAACAATTTTTCTTCTATATAATTTATATTTTTGGCTTGTTTTAAATGATAAAAATCATTGCATATTTTAATTCAAATATCTTTTTTTATAAAGATATATATTGTCATTTGTATTTTAAAATACAGGAAAAATACAACTTATAACATTTTTATTGTTTATAGAATAAACATTTAATAAAAATAATAGTCTTATAGAATAATATATAAAAACAGTTAATCATTCATTCGCAATACATTTTAAAAAATAAATATTATAAATCATGCACAAAATAAATAAACATCCGATTTTAAATATTCCACACGAGGAAATTGTTAGTTTCAAATACAAAGGGCAAGAAGTAAAAGGCGAAAAAGGTTTTACTATTGCAGCAGCTTTACATCAAGCAGGTTTTCCGGTACACAGTCACAGTATCGATGGAAGAACCAGAGGTCTTGAATGTGGTATTGGAAAATGTGGGGCATGCGAAATGCTTGTTGATGGAGTAATTCGTAGAATTTGTATTACAAAGATTGATGGAGTTAAAGAAGTACAAGAAATTCCAAAAGATTACCAACCTGAAGAAAGAAAACCTGAGACTGATATTTCGCTTAACATACACAAAACCGATGTTGTAATTATTGGTGCAGGACCAGCCGGACTTGCTGCAAGAGAAATATTAAACGAAAACAATATCGACAATCTGGTTATTGATAATAATGATGAAATTGGTGGTCAATTTCTAATGCAAACACATCAATTCTTCTTCTTCGAGAAAGAAAAGAAATTTGGTGGAATGCGTGGTTTCGACATTGCTAAAACTCTTGCCGGAGAAAATCACGATGGAATAATTTTACACTCTACCGTTTGGGATATTCTAGAAGGAAAACGTTTAGCAGTAAAGAATATTAAGACAGAAGAAATATTTTATGTCGATGCTAAGCATTTAATTGTAGCAACAGGAGCTGTACCATTTATGCCATCTTTCGAAAACGATGATGTTCCCGGAGTATATACTGCCGCAGTTATTCAAAAAATGATGAACCAAGAATTCACATTATTAGGTAAAAATATACTTACAGTAGGTGCGGGTAATATCGGATATCTTACATCGTACCAATTAATGCAGGCCGGAGCTAATGTAAAAGCAATTATCGAAGCAATGCCTAACGAGGGAGGATTCCCTGTTCAAGCAAACAGAGTACGACGATTAGGTATTCCTATTATGCTTTCTCATATTCTTGTAAAAGCAATTCCAAACGAAAATTACGATGGAATTATTGGTGCTGTAATTGCAGAAGCAAAAGATTTTAAACCAATACCGGGAACAGAAAAAATTATTAAAGATATTGATGCAATAAATATTTGTACCGGATTAGTACAAGACGATGCATTATTTATTAAAGGAAAAGAGATTTTCGGAAGAGATTGTCATGGTGCCGGTGATGCTATTCGTATTGGCGAAGGCACAAGTGCTGTTCTTAGAGGAAAACAAGCAGCTTACGAAATTCTTGGTGAAATGGGTGCTCGTTATGATTACGAAAAATATTTAACAGTATCGAAAGAATATATCGACTCTCAACAACATCCTATACAAATAAGAGAACAAGCCGCTGAACCAACACCAGAAAGAAAAGAAAAAAAACCTTTCGTTGTAATAGATTGTACTTATGGATTTGCATGTAATCCATGTACATTTGCTTGTCCACAAGGAGCTATTACCAAACTATCGACAGGCTTGATTCCTGTTGTTGATTACGACAAATGCACAGGATGTATGCAATGTGTATATCAATGTCCGGGATTAGCAATATTTGGGTATAATGAAGATAAAGATTGGTTATTTTTACCTATTGAATACGAAGCAGAAGAAAACTCAGAAGTATATTTAGTAGATAATAATGGAACTAGATTAGGCGAAGGAGTTATTGAAAAAATACTTAAGAAAAAGAATAAAACAAATATTGCAAGAGTTAAATCGCTTACAATTACAGGTAATGAATTAACAAAAGTAAGAGGATTTATCGTTAAAGAAAAGTTCCCCGAAGATATTGAATATTACGATGAGAATTCTGATAATACAGAAACAGAAGAATATATCTGTCATTGCGAAGATGTTAAGCTCGATGATATTCTTAATGTTGTTGGAGACAGGAAATTTATTTCTATTGACGAGATAAAACACACTACTCGACTGGGAATGGGACCATGTAGAGGGAAAAGATGTATTAAAAGATTAAGACAAGTTCTTCCTAAATATGATATCTCATTAATTGGAGATTCTACTCCACGCGGACCACTTTCGAACCAACTTACTTTAGGTGAATTGTATCCTAAAGAAAAACATGAAAGCATTATTACTTCAGAAAAATCATCTGCAAGGAAGAAAGTAAAAGTACAATCGTTAGTTGCCGGTGGTGGTATTGGAGGAAGTGCTCTTTTCAGATATCTTGCCGAAGCAGGACAAAAACCTGTACTTCTAAATTACGGACGCGGTGGATCATGGAGAAATATTGCAGGCGGAAGACCAAATTTCAGTTTACCTGAACTTTCTGATATAGCAAATAACAATTTAGAGATTTTTAAAAATCTTCAAAAGAAAACTAATATTAATTTCTTCCCTATCAAATATGTAACCTTTGCTCACGACGAACAAATGTATAAAGCCTTAGAAGATTCTATGGCTTGGTCGAATGCTGAGATGATAGAACCAAAAGATTTTAATAAAAGAATTTCACCATTCTTTAATCAGAATATCTCTACTTATAAATCGGCCTTAATTACTGATAATTGTTGGCAAGCAACACCGGGAATTGTTGTCGATTCGATTAGGAATATTGGTAAAGAAAATGGAGGAACAATTTTAGAAGATTGCCAACTTATTGATGTTAGCAAGAATGGCAAAACATATAATGTTATTGTTAAAGACCATAATAATGAATATGTTGAATACGAAACAGAAATATTCGTAAACGCTTTGGGGGAGAATGCCGACAAACACGCCAAACAATTAGGCATAGAAACCGGATTGTTCCCAGTAAAACATCAAGCATTTATTACACGAAGAATACCAAATATGGGTATGGATAATACTCCATTACCTATGATTATCGACCGCAGGAAATATAAAGGATTCTCAGCCGTATATGGTCAACAATTAGCAGAAACAGGTCAGATTATTGGTTGTGCCTCACCGACAATAGAAGCTCTAGAAACAGGAAAGAATACAAACATTAACTCTCAAGAGTTCTTGCAAATTGTTTCTGAGGTATTTGTTGATTGGATACCAAATCTATCATCTGTAGGATTTCAAGCTGTATGGTCGGGATATTATGTTGAACCAAGAATGATAATTGATCCTGAGAAAGGTTTATTTATTGGATTACGAGGACAAGGATTTATGCTTGGCCAATATCTTGCTAAATTATATGTTGATAAATTAACAGGGAGAAATGTACCTGAGTACTTCGATAGACTTAAACTCGAAGGTGACGGACTACTGGAAAAAGCTTTTAAATAAAATTTGAAAATTTGAACTTCGTTCTTCAGACCTTAAGGTTATAAAACCTTAAGGTCTTTTTTCTGCTACTTCTACAAAAACCATCAGTCGAAATTTGAATTTTAGAATTTGTTATTTGAACTAATAAATACTCTCAAAAGCTCAAACGAAAAATAAAAATTTTACAAATTAATATTACATTAGCACAATTATATATGAACAAACGAATACTAAATATAGCCATCCCTAATATTATCAGCAATATCACTATTCCATTACTTGGAATAGTTGATATAGCTTTGGTTGGTCATCTCGATTCGAAAGTATATATAGGTGCAATTGCTATTGGAACTATGATTTTCAATTTTATTTATTGGGGTTTTAGTTTTTTACGAATGGGGACAAGTGGATTTACTGCTCAAGCCTATGGAAAACGAAATTTAGAAGAAAGCACTCTGATTTTATCACGTTCATTAATAGTAGCTTTTGCTGGAGCATTATTATTATTATTACTCCAGATTCCTATTGCATGGCTTAGTTTTAAAATTATTAATGGAAGTACTGAAGTAGAATATTTTGCAAGACAATATTTTTTTATTCGTATTTGGGCTGCACCTGCTACAATAGGGCTATATGCAATTACCGGATGGTTTATAGGAATGCAAAATTCACGTTTCCCAATGATTATTGCCATAATAATCAACGCTTTAAATATTGTATTTAATATACTATTAATTAGAGTTTTCGGGATGAAATCGTCAGGGGTAGCATTAGGAACAGTAATAGCACAATATTCGGGTTTTATTATTTCTATAATCTTACTTTTGAAATATTATGGTAAATTATCGAGATACATTAATCTTGTAAAAGCTATGCAGGCTAAAGCTTTAAAAATGTTTTATTTAGTTAATAAAGATATTTTTATACGAACAATATTCCTTATTTTTATTTTATCGTTTTTCACAGCAGTATCGGCATCTAAAGGCGACACTATACTTGCAGTAAACACATTACTTTTACAATTTTTTACAATTTTTTCGTACGTTACCGATGGATTTGCATATGCAGGAGAAGCAATTGTTGGCAAATATTATGGTGCCAATGATAAAAAAAATCTATATAAAGCAACTAAGCTTCTTTTTTTATGGGGCATTGCTTTATCTTTAATATTTACAATTGTATATGCATTCTTTAACGATAAACTAATATTATTATTTACCAACAACGAAATTGTTATTGAGCAAGTAAAACCATACTTATTCTGGACAATCTTGCTTCCATTAGCTTCTTTTTCTGCATTTATTTGGGATGGAATTTATATAGGAGCTACTGCATCGGCAGGAATGAGAAACTCTATGTTGCTTTCTTCTTTATTAATTTTCCTTCCTTCGTATTACATCTTCAATAATTTATGGGGTAACAATGGCTTATGGTTTGCATTTCTATTATTTATGCTAAGCCGAGGCATTTTTCAAAGTATTATGGCTAAGAAATCTATTTTTAATAAAATTAACTGTTAACCTCATTTCTACCGAACAAATATTAATAACCTTTATTAATTTGACAGATACCTCGACTACGCTCGGCAGAACAATCTTAAGTTAATAATTGGCAGTATTAAATTAGTTGTCAGCTTTTAGAATTCGTAATTCGTAATTAATTATATCTATGTCCGATTAAATATTTTTTTACATAATCATTCACACCATCTTCAAGGCTTGTAAAAGGTTTATTATATCCAATCGAAAGAAGCTTACTCATGTTTGCTTCTGTAAAATATTGATATTTATCGCGTATATCAACAGGTGTATCGATAAAACTAATATTTTCTTCAACATCCATTCCTTTAAAAGTATTTTTTGTTAAATCGAGAAAAGTTCTTCCTTTACTTGTTCCAACATTATAAAGACCTGAATTTTTTCTATGATTCATCAAGAAAAACATAATTTCGTTTAAATCTTTTACATAAACAAAATCGCGGGTCTGACCACCATCGGGATAATCAGGATTATGAGATTTAAACAATTTCATTCCCCCTGTTTTCTGAATCTGATTAAAAGCATGCATAACAACCGATGCCATTCGTCCTTTGTGATACTCATTAGGTCCATACACATTAAAGAACTTTAAACCTGCCCAGAAATAAGGCTGTTTTTCTCGCTTCAAAGCCCATTTATCGAAATTATTTTTCGACTCGCCATATAAGTTCAGTGGTTTTAATTTACTCACTATTTCATGATTATCGTCGAAGCCAAACTCGCCCATACCATAAGTGGCAGCCGAAGATGCATATACCAATGGCAAACCATATTCAACACATTTACTCCAAACAGTTTTAGTATAATCAAGATTTAATTCATCGTAAACTTCTTTGGGGAATCCTGTAGTAGCTGAACGTGCTCCAATATGAAAAATAAACTGTACAAATTTTTGATTATTATCTAACCAAGTAAAGAAATCTTTTCTATGTATCTTATCGGTATATATTTTATTTTCCAGATTTTTATTTTTCTCTTCATTCGAAAAATCATCGACTAAGATAATATCTTTAAATCCTTCGCTATTTAATTTACTAACTAAATTACTTCCAATAAACCCTGCTGCACCTGTTACTACTATCATAATTATGTATATTAAAATTTCTGCTAAGTTAAAAATATTTGTTCATTCATCTTTGGTATAATACCTAAAGAATTTGCTTTATTATATAAAACATTTATTGCTTCTCGTCCTTTTTTACCAAGATTTATTGAATATGAATTTACATATAAATCGATATGTTTTTGAATAACCTCATCGTTCATCTCTTGAGCATTTTCTTTAATAAACTTTTCGGCAGACCCTTTATGTAAATATGCATACTCTATACTTTGTCTTATTAATTTATTAATTGTTAACTGCAATTCGTATTTTAAAGAGCGTTTAATTACTATCCCCCCCAATGGTATTGGTGATTTTAGTTTTTCTTCCCAGTACTCCCCAAAATCAATAATTTTCTTCAATCCTTTTTTTGCGTATGTAAATCTATTTTCGTGAATTATAAGACCTGCATCAACTTCCTTACTTAAAACCACATCTTCGATATCGGAAAATATATATTCTGTTTTCTTTTTTACATTTGGGTATGCTATTGAAAGCAGTAAATTAGCTGTTGTTTTCTCTCCGGGAATAGCAATATGCAAATCGCTAATTTCGTCGGGATAAATTTTATATTTTGAAATTAAAATCGGCCCATTATTCTTTCCCAAAGCACTACCCGAATCAAGTAAAACATATTTATCGGATACATACGCATAGCTATGAAAACTAGTTTTCAACACATCTATTTCCCCTTGCTTTGTAAGATTATTTAGCTCTTCGATATCTGCTAAAGTAACATCAAAATCTAAACCTTTTGTATCGATTTTTTTATGTACTAATGCATCGAACATAAAAGTATCGTTCGGACAAGTAGAAAATCCTATTTTTATTTTATTCATTCTTAACTATTTACTCTATTGTATTTAATAAATCGAACACAGTGTTATTCAAATTTTCGATTGCCAAAGGAATTTTCCATTCGTTTATATTTCTCTCAGTTACATAATTCGAAACAGCTCGAATTTGAAGAAACGGAATATTATCGAGTAAACATACATAAAATACTGCTGCTCCTTCCATAGTTTCGATATCGGCATCGAATTTCTCTTTAAACTTACTAATCGATTGTGCATTTCCATGTGAGGTATTAACCGTAACACCATTTACCTGAGGTAATTTAATATTAAATCTATTTACACCAGGATTAACTATAATTCCATTTTTAAAAGGAAACTCATTTTCTGATAAATATTTTGTATCGAACAGGGATAAAAATCTATCTTTTGATTCGATTCCTAAATCACCAAATTCTTCTTGAGCAACATTAACAACCGAACCTATAGCTAATTCATTGTTAAATGCTCCGGCAATACCCATATTAATAACAAAATCGTATTTAGAAATATTTATTTTTTTTAATAAGCTATAAACAGAGAAAACCATTCCAATACCACTTACAAGAAATTCAATTTTTACATCATTTATCTTATATATCTCCTTATTATTATCTATCTTGTTATTTGATAATAAAGATTTCAACACTCGAACTTCATTTTCTGTTGCAGAAACAATTAATATATTCACTTTATTATTAATTTTGTAAAATATTATTACAAATATACTTTCTATTTTTGTTTATTGAAAAAAGTAATCATCGAAAGATTATTCTATTTACATTAATACAAGTATAAATTACAGATTAATAAAATATTTAAAACATTAATGACAACTAAATAATATGGAAATAATTAATGGAGGGGTTAGAACAACCGAGAATAGCGGATATAAAAGAATTGATTCGTGGGACGATGTTAAGACAAAAAAACTAGCTGAACATTATTCTGAAATTCTAAAACTTATTGGAGAAGATCCTGACAGAGAGGGCTTAGTTGATACTCCTGTAAGAGTAGCAAAAGCCATCCAATTCCTAAATCAAGGCTACAGCATTGAACCTAAAGATATTATAACATCAGCAATATTTAAGGAAGATTATAATCATATGGTTATTGTTAAAGACATTGAACTATATTCAATGTGCGAGCATCATATGATTCCTTTTTATGGCAAAGCTCATGTTGCATATATTCCAAATCAATACATTACAGGCTTAAGTAAAATTGCAAGAGTAGTAGAAGCTTTTGCCAGACGACTACAAATACAAGAAAGACTAACTAATCAGATACGAGACTGTATAGAAGAAACTTTACATCCAAAAGGAGTTGCAGTAGTTATAGAAGCTCAACATATGTGTATGCAAATGCGTGGAGTACAGAAACAAAACTCTGTAACAACAACTTCTGCCTTTACAGGTTCATTCTTAAATAATATAAAAACCAGAGAAGAATTCATTCATTTAATAGGTTCGAAATTACACTAGAATTTTAGTAATTTTGTTTTTCATTATAATTAATTAAAATTTTACCGAGTTAAGTTTTTAAATACTAAAAATTATACTCTCTAATAAATAACAATTAATAATCTAAAAAACTGTTTATGAAAGCATACGTTTTCCCAGGGCAAGGAGCTCAATTTGTAGGAATGGGTAAAGATTTATACGATAACTACCCAATAGCCAAAGAACTATTCGAAAAAGCAAATACAATATTAGGCTTTCGAATTACCGACTTAATGTTTAACGGAACAGAAGACGATCTTAAGCAAACAAAAGTAACACAACCGGCAATATTTCTTCATTCAGTAATCTTATCGAAAACAATTGAAGATTTTAAACCAGAAATGGTTGCAGGACACTCATTAGGAGAATTTTCTGCATTGGTTGCCAATGGTACATTATCGTTCGAAGACGGATTAAAATTAGTATATAAACGTGCAATGGCAATGCAAAAAGCATGCGAAGTCGAAGTTTCAACAATGGCTGCGATTATTGGACTAGAAGATAAAATTATTGAAGATATCTGTTCGGAGATAGACGAAATTGTTGTTCCGGCAAATTACAACAGTCCGGGACAAGTTGTTATCTCAGGTTCGGAAAAAGGAATAGATTTAGCTATTGAAAAACTTAATGCTGCCGGAGCAAAAAGAGCATTAAAATTAAAAGTTGGAGGAGCATTCCACTCTCCACTTATGGATCCTGCAAAAAAAGAATTAGAAGAAGCAATAAATAATACTGTCTTTAACAAACCTCTTTGTCCTATATATCAGAATGTAAATGCAGTACCTTCTATTTCTCCCGATGAGATAAAAGAAAATCTTATTGCACAATTAACATCTCCTGTAAAATGGACACAAACAGCTATTAATATGATAGCCGATGGCGCTAGTTCTTTTACAGAAGTTGGCCCGGGTAAAGTATTACAAGGATTAATAAAAAAAGTTGACAGAAAAATGCCAACACAAAGTGCATAAATAAATACAAACCCAGATCTTATTTTAAGGTCTGGGTTTGTATATAAATATTAAAATTTTAGACTTACTGTTTGTTTAGTTTCCGGATGAAGACTTAAAGGTACAGGAGAAACTTTTACTAATCCACGAAGAATATCCTTTTCCTTATCGACTAATTTGCACATAGAAAAATCGAATTCAATTTTTATTTCGGCAACTCTTCGAGGATTCTCCGACATAATTTTCCATGTTTTAGCACTTGCTCCATCAATAGAAAATCCCGAATCCATAGCACGAATACCCATTATTGTTAATATACAACTTGCTAATGATGTTGCAAGCATATCGGTAGGAGAAAAATATTCTCCCTTACCCCTATTATCGACAGGAGCATCGGTAATAATTTTATTTCCCGATTGAATATGTGTTGCTTCGGTTCTTAAATCGCCTAAATAAATTGTCTTTATTGTTTCCATACTTATTATTATTTCTATATTTAAAACTAGTTATTCAATATAATTAATACTGTTCTATTAAAATTAATTTCCATTGAGGGCTTCACCGTTCATAAAATTTTTACTATCAAAGATATCTATTAACCTGAGTTAATATACACCCTGATCGAGCATTGCATTTGCGACTTTTAAAAAACCGGCAATATTTGCTCCTTTAACATAATCGACATATCCATCATTAGTTTTTCCATATTTTACACATTCTTCGTGTATGCTATTCATAATTTCGCATAATTTTTCATCAACTTCTTCTCTTGACCAATTTAATTTCATAGAATTTTGCGACATTTCAAGACCCGAAACAGCAACTCCCCCTGCACTAGCAGCTTTACCCGGGCCGAATAATATTTTATTTTTATGAAATAGTTCAATGGCTTCGGGTGTACAAGGCATATTAGCACCTTCCGAAACACATATACAAGCATTTTTTATTAAGGCTTCAGCATCTTGTTTATTTAATTCATTTTGTGTTGCACAAGGGAGTGCAATATCTACCTTTTGTTCCCAAGGTTTCTTTTTTTCGTAAAACTGTCCACTTCGGAATCGATAAGAATAAGGTTTAACAATATCTTCATTACTTACACGAAGTTCGAGTAAGTAATCGATTTTATTTCCTGAAATACCTTCAGGGTCATAAATATATCCATCGGGACCTGAAATTGTTACTACTTTAGCACCTAATTCATTAGCCTTTTTTGTTGTTCCCCATGCAACATTACCAAATCCTGATATTGCTACTGTTTTTCCTTTAAAAGATTCTCCTTTTGTTTCTAACATCTCTCTAGCAAAATACACATTCCCGTAGCCTGTAGCTTCGGGACGAATTAAACTTCCTCCCCAATTAAGTCCTTTCCCGGTAATAACACCTGAATTTTCTCTAGCAAGTTTTCTGTACATTCCATAAAGAAATCCTATTTCTCTTCCACCAACACCTATATCACCCTCCGGAATATCAGTCTTATGACCAATAATTCGCCAAAGTTCTATCATAAATGCATGTGAAAATCGCAATATTTCAATATCCGATTTCCCTTTTGCATCGAAATCTGCTCCACCCACTGCTCCGCCCAGAGGGAGAGTAGTTAATGAATTTTTAAATATTTGCTCAAAACCCAAAAATTTTAATATGCTTTGATTTACACTCGGATGAAATCGCAGGCCTCCTTTATATGGGCCAATTGCATTATTAAATTGAATACGATATCCAATATTTACATGCACTTTCCCACAATCATCCAACCACGGAACTTTAAATGTGTAAATCCTATCGGGTTCAATTATTCTCTCAATAATTCCGGATTCTTCAAACTGTGGATTTTTGCTATATACTTCTTTAATTGATTCTAACACTTCTCGAACAGCCTGTAAATATTCCACCTCTCCTGAGTGCTTCTGTTCAAGCCTATTTATTAATTTATTTACATCCATTATACTTATTATTTTATAACTTATGAACAAATTATTTTATATTCTCTGTAATAAATCCTATTTAATCAGGCTTTAGTATTACTCCTTTATTCTGTTTTCCATCAATTTTAATCTTAGCTGGTTTTTTAAATCTTACATGACGGATAAATTTATTCTCAAATTCAGCATCAAATTTATTTAGATAATCCAAATCATAAAATCCATCATTTATAAACGGATTAATGGTGAAATATCCAACACGGAATGATGTTAGATTTTGAAAAAAATGAGTTCCTTGACTTGGATCGATTCTATAATTATCTAATCCTGATTCTACAATAAGTCGAGCTTGAGAGATATGAGCCCATTTAACAGGAATTCCCAGACTAGGATCTGCCGATCCCCATCTCCCGGGGCCCACAAGAATATAATTTTTTTTCTCGTTTATAAATTTCTCGTTCAATTTATATATTTCGGCAGCAATATTTAAGCTTTCCGATGCAATAAATGTTTCCGGTTTTACATAAACGAAATCGCAAATATCATTTATAGTTCCATTACCTAATGCCGACTGGCAATTAATTATTGTGTCCTCATCCTTTACATCATCGATACTAATATCAATATTTTGGTCGTTATCGACAATAGGGCGTATTTGCAAAAAGTTAAAAATTACTTTTTCTCCTTCTTTTACATTTAGGTCAACCGCAAACTCAATCTCTATAGGATTTCCCATTTCACGTTGCCCCATTTCGAGTAAGGTTTTTAAAATATCGGCTAATGGAAACTTATTATATTTTAAAATATTTGCAAATGTTACAATTTTCTTTCCATCGTACATTGTTCCATCTCTAACAATATCATTTTGAAAATCGTAAGTTGATGCTGCATATTTAAATGTCTTATCGTTTATTGCATCATTTATATTACATTTTATAATATTAACACCATCATCGGTAGATAATTTAAAAGTTTCGGGATTTAAGTTTAATGCGTAAAAATATTTCTGTGTATCGCGCATAGACATAGCAGGAGACGAAAGCTGCAATATTTTTTTAGGATGTTTGGGCGAAAATCGCAAAGATACTCCCCCATCAACAATTTGTTTTCCTAAGCCATAAGCAATATTAGCAATTCCTTCATCAGATTTTTCCGGTTCTATTGGATAAAAATTTATAGAACGAGCAACTCCTGAAAGAGTAGGATAAAAGCAATCCCTATATTGAGTACCGCATACTTCTTGTAAAACGATTCCCATTTTTTCTTCGTCAATAACATTAGATGTAGCTGTCATATATGCCTTACTACTTTCGAAATATACCGATGCATATACACTTTTTATGGCATCAGAAAGCATTTTAATCATCAAGGTACTGTTATCGACTTTAGGAATCATATAAGTCGAATATATTCCGGCAAATGGCTGGTAATGCGAATCTTCGAGTTTACTTGACGAACGAATTGCAATTGGATTTTTAACTACAGAAATAAAAGTATATAAATCTTGATAAACACGGCTAGGCAATCTTGCTTCAGCAAAATGTTTTAATATTTCATCATCACTCATATCAGACAAGCCAATTTCATACAAATCGTTAGAATCCATATATTCGTCAAAAATATCGGTACTAAGCACTACTGTACGAGGAATAGTAATAATTACATCCTTAAATTTATTAAAAATTTTATTTTTCTTAATAATGGCATTAATAAAAGCCAAACCTCTAGCTTTTCCTCCAATCGATTCGTCTCCTATGCGTGAGAAAACAAGGTATTCGTCGAAGCTATTTTTATCGAATTTTGCAATAACACCACGTCCTTTACTCATTCGATAACTCGATATCGAGCGATAGATATAATCTCTTGCTTCATTTAAATTATTAAAATCGCTTAACTTAATATATTTGAATAGCTGAGCTATTGGAAATATAGCGCGGGCATTTAACCATTTCGATAATTCATTTCTACTTGCAGAATACTCTAGAGAAGCATCTGAAACATTAACAATCATATGTTGTAATTCTTGCAAACCGGTAGCTTTACCAACAACCTTACCATCTTCAGGATTTATAAATTTGAATTCTCCGAAGGCAAATTGCTTAATAATATAATTTCGAAGTTCTATCGAAAGAGATTTCGAATATTTATGAATAAAACCGGCATTTAATTCATCTGCATATTTTTTATTATCGAGATCTGACGACTGAATTAAAAATGGAATAAATTCATCATCTTCTTTTACTTTTTTACACAACCTAACTCCTGCCAATTTTTCTTTTATCCCTTTGCGTTTATATGTCATATCAGAAATTACACCAAGCAAATTATATTTATATTCTTCGTATAATTCTATAGCCTGCTCGTAATTTGTTGCTAACAATATTTTGGGTCTTCCTCGCATACGAAGCATTTTCTGGTGTTCGTTTAAAGCTTCGCGCATATATTCTTTCGATTGCTTAAATATTATTTTATAAATATTAGGTAAATATGATGAGATATATCGAATAGAATCTTCAACAAGCAATATAGTTTGAACACCAACAATATCCACATCATGCTGAACATTCATCTTATCTTCGATAAGTTTAATAATAGCTAATAATAAATCGGCATTGCCAAGCCAACAAAATACATAATCGATTGCATTTAAATCGGCTTTTTCTAGTTTCATTGTAACTTCGCGCGAGAAATGAGTAAGAACAACAATAGGAATTGTAGGAAAATCTGATTTTATATTATTTGCAAAATCAAATGTATCTTCTTCGCCAATTCGCAACATAGTAATTATCAAATCTATATTATCTTCCTTTAATGTTTCTATAGCTTTTTCTACTGAATTTACCAAAACAAAAACCGGTGGGTATCTTAAATTTAACGATACATATTCGTTAAATATCTGTTCATCAATTCTTCCATCTTCTTCAAGCATAAAAGCATCGTAACTACTTGCAACTAACAATACCTTATGTATTCGTTTTTGCATTAACAAATTAAAGGAAGTATCACTAAAATCTATTTGCAAATTATCTTGTTGATTTGTGTAAAAACTCATACCTTATATTATTTAATTTTTATTTTCTAAAATTGTTGAAATTCTTTTATGCCCATCCATTATTACAGTTATTGGGTTTGAAAATTCAATATGCTTAAAAAATTTCGTTTCTTCTACTACTTTCTGTTTTTTTACAATATCCCAAGAAATAAAATCTTTTATCGACTTATGATTAACAGAGAAATATCCAACATTCATAGAAGTTACATTGTGAAAAAAATGTGAACCTAAAGATGCGTCCAATGGGAAATCTTCGAGGCTCATTTCAACAATAATTTTTGCATTTGAAATTTGTGGCCACACAACAGGAATTCCAATAAATCTATCTCGAGTTCCCCATCTTCCCGGACCAATTAGCACATACTGTTTTCCTTGATTTTGTAATTTAGAATTTATTTTTTCTATCTCTTTAACCATTTCAATTGTTTCGTTCTTATTAAACTTATTAGGATCTGCATAAACAATATCGCGAATATTCTCAAGTCTTCCATTTCCCATAGTTCTTTCTGAATAAAGAATTACTTTATCCTTATTTATTTTACTCATATCAAGATTACAACTCTCGTCGTTACCAACAAGAGGTTTAATTTGAAGTAAATAAAACGAAACAAGTCCTTTTTTATCTTTTGTTAAATCCACAGCAAATTCTATTTCTACAGGAGAGCCTAAGGCATCTTTTACAATATCTAATATAACTTTTATTGTTTTTGCAAGTGGGATATAATCATATTTAAGAATATTAGCAAAATTTAATATTCGCGGGCCATAAATATCTAAGCCAGGCATAATTCTATCGTTCTCAGAATCGTACACCGATACAATATGATTAATTGTTTTATGTTTCTCTGCCACATCAATATCGAGTTTTATTAGTGCAGCATCTTCTCCTTCGAGCAAGTTTATTTCTGTTTTATTCATATCAACAGCATAAAAATTCACCTGTGAATTTTTTAATAAACTTTTAGTTGTTGAAATCTCTAGTTTCGGAAATGTTGGAGAAAAACGATATGCTCTTTCTCCTTCTACTACATACTGCCCTAGACCTAATGCAGCAACAGCAAAACCTTCATCCGGTTTCATGTGGGCTACAGGATAATAATTATGCGATTGTGCAGTTCCGCTAATATGTGGATAATAATAATTTTCATATTGATTCCCAACTAATTCTTGAATTATAACAGCCATTTTTTCTTCTTCTATTTTGTATCCAATAGCTTTAAAATAATTTTTTGAATTATTAGAATAAATAGATGCATATACTAATTTTATTGCATTCATTAATTGTTTTAATCTCACATCGTCATTGGGATGATTATTAGGCAAAATATACGTGCCAAAAATTCCGGAAAAAGGTTGTGTAATACTATCTTCGAACAAACTTGATGACCTAACTGCTAAAGGTTTTTTTATTAGCTTAATAAATATTTTTAATTTTTTGCGTAATTGACTTGATAATCGTCCATTAATAAAACTTTCTTCTATTTTATTAAAATCCGATTCCCTGAAAACCCTTTCTGTCAACTTGTTAGTTTCTAAAAACAAATCGAATTCTTCGGTTCCTATTATGCTAGTTTTGGGTGTTCTAACATTTATTATTGGTAATAATTCTTTAAACTGAAAATTATATATTAATGTATTAATAAAAGCCAGACCTCTACCTTTTCCACCAAGAGCACCAGAACTTAAACTAACAATATTACTTTCTTCTAACAAATCTATTTCGCTAAAATTTACAATCTTACCTCTAGCATGTTCGCGCCTATGTAATTTAATAATGTTAATTAAGAATTGTCGTAATTGTCCCGGATTTTTAAAATCATTTACACTAAGTGGATTTATTATTTTTGCAATTTGAATTTCGCCACGTGCCATCAACCACAAAGAAAATTGATTTTTTAAAGCATGATAAACTAAAGAATCATCAGGAACAGTTTCTAAAAACGATTCAAATTCTTTCATCGATTTTGCAACAGCTATTTGATTTCCAAAATTATCGCGATAAACAAAATCGCCAAAACCTAAATGAAAGTTTATAAAACTTTTTAAGTCCTGCAATAAACTTTCAGAATTCTTATTCATAAAATTCGCTCCTATTTCATAGGAGTATTTTGCGTTCTCTGAATCTGATGATTGCAATAAAATTGGCAAATTAGGAATAACACTTTTTACATATTTAATTAATTCAAAACCTGCAATATCACACATTTTTTCACTCTTAGGAAAACTCACATCAGATATTATACAAATAAAATAATCTTTATATTTTTCAAATATTTCAATTGCTTCTTCGTAACTTGTTGCAAGCAATATTTTAGGTCGAGCACGGAGTTTTAGAACTTTATATAAGTCTTCGGTATTAACATCTTCTATTAATCGTTTTGTTTGCTCCACTACAATTTTATAAAGAATCGGCAAATATCTAGAATAATATTTTGCCGAATCTTCAACTATCAATATTACTCTAGTCAAGCCAATTTGCGTATCGTTATCAGCATTAACCTTATCTTCAAGCATTTTTACCATTGCAAAAAACACTTTTGAATCACCATTCCACACAAATATCTTATCAATACTTATTAACTCTTCTTTACTATCTTCTATAATAGACAAATCGCTATTATTATTTAGCAATAAAAAAATCGGAATATACGAGTATTTTCTTTTTATTGTATGACTAATTTCCAATGGACCTTTTTTATCAACACCCATCATAAGTATTACTAAGTCGAAATGCTTTGATTCTAATTCTTCAATAGCTTCTTCTTTTGTAGAAACTCCGGTAATACGAGGCATAGAAGTAATATTCATATGATGATATTCGCCAAGCATATAATCGGTAAAACGTCCTTCTTTTTCAATACTGTAGGCATCGTATAAATTAGCAATTAATAATATTTCCTTTACCTTAAAAGGCATTAAATCGTGTAATAAATCTCTTTCGGAATTATGCTTATTTAAGAATTTTTGTAATAATTTTCTATTATTTGTTTCTTTTGATTTATAAGAATGCTTCTTTTTACCATCTTTACTAACTCTCTTTTTCTCTATTATATCTTTTGCCTTAACACTATTGATATATCCTTTTATTAAATTTGAAATATTACGTATCAGTTCTCGTTCTTCTTTTAAAAATGGTCCTTCATACAGACTAACAAACTCTTTA
Organism: uncultured Bacteroidales bacterium; assembly: GCA_964504155.1. Lineage (GTDB taxonomy): Bacteria > Bacteroidota > Bacteroidia > Bacteroidales > UBA12077 > CAZDCZ01. Next base: position 47,062 of record CAZDCZ010000006.1, read on the forward strand.
TTATAATAAATTTGTATTTTACCTTCTTCAGCAATTGTATTAAATTTTTCGTTCAAACACCATTCTGTTTCTTCAAATCCCGGACTATGAAATTCTTTATCGTTAAATATTATTCGTGCTATTGTATAATCGGGATATTGCATTGCACTAGGTAATAACAAAACTATTTTTTGCAATGTTTCTTCAATAGATTTTTTCTCATTAATAATACTCGAAGTATGATTAATACACGCAAGTTCTTTTAATCTTTCTTGATTTTCTGCAAGTAAACGCTTCTTGTTTATATTCTCATTATTATCATCCATTTTATATCAATATTAATACAGATACCTAAAAATGTTCTAGTATAAATATAAATATTTTTTATCAGACATGCTTAAAAATTTTAAGAAGTTTAGCTAATAAAAAAAAATCTTTTCCTATATTTTTTTATCATAATTAAGAAATCGCATTATTACAACAAAGCAGTAGTAATTAATAAACATCTTATTATGTTTTGCTGTAAATATTCAATAACTTAACTCTGAAAATTATGCTGAGCATAGGCTGAGATTCTCGACTTTATCTTTAGATATATCAATTCCATATATCTGAATAATATTTTCTATGCTCCAAAAAGCAATAAATTATCGCAATGAATAGAGTTACTTTCAATCGCAATTTATAAATATTAAATTGCGTTAGTTTTTTAACAAATAACTATATAGGTAAATAACTTTGGATCAGTAGAAAATTATTGTGGATTAATAAATATTTTCTATATTTACTTTA
>CAZDCZ010000007.1:0-47663 GCA_964504155.1 uncultured Bacteroidales bacterium
GCAACTAGTTTGCATATTCTTTAAAGAACTGAGAACGAATGTACAAAAAAAAACATCAACACAACCAATATGCAGAAAAGTTATTAATAAGTTATTAATAATTTGCAATTAATAACTTTAATGAATGTCCGCTTATATACCTATTTTACAAGAGATATATGTTGAAAATCAATTTGTTTGCCCTAAACCCTAAAGGGAACAAATTGATTTTACTCACAAAGTTCGTGAGCTAAAGGTTCTTCACTTCCTTTAGGATGGGGCAGATGAAGAAAATCAATCTCTGAATTAGCTAAGTACACAGATAGTCATATAACTTTTTAGTTACCCTGCAACATAACAAAAATAACCTTTCCCGGTTTACAGAAAACATTTTTCACAATAGAATATTTGCAAACAGAATTGTTTATTCTCAAGCATATGAAAGTCATCGGAGTACCAAAAAGTAAAAAACAATTTTTATAACGATATTATCCTACTCATACCTTAACGATTCTATTGGGTCTTTTTGTGCAGCACGTTTAGCTGGCGCATAGCCAAAAATAATTCCTATAGCTACACTAACTCCAAATGCAATAACAATCGACATTGGAGATACTATTGTTGTTACATCGGCAACTTTACTTATTGTTTTCGAAAATAAAATACCGGTTATTACACCAATAATCCCTCCTGCAACACTAATTAATATTGCTTCTGATAAAAATTGAGCAACAATATCGATTTTTTTAGCCCCTAAGGCCAATCGAATACCAATCTCTTTAATTCTTTCCATTACAGTAGCAAACATAATATTCATAATTCCTATACCCCCTACTAATAAAGATATTCCGGCAATTACTCCTAAAACAATATTAAATACATCTTTTGTTCGCTGCTGTTGTTTTAATAATAGTTCGGGTACAGAAATCTCGAAATCTTTAACATTATAATGTCGTCGTAACAACATTCTACTAAGTATTTCGGTAGTTACAGTCAACTGTTCGGTTTCTGCAACTTGAACAATAATTTTATCTAATTGATTATAATTTTGATCGGATGAGTTACTTTGACCGGAAAAAGATAAATAATATCCACCAAAAAAACTATTACCCTGCAATTTTTTAGAATTTATTATTGAACGATTCTTATATCTCATTAACATTGTATTTGCAGGAATAAACACATTATCGTTAACAATATTTACTCCGGCATTCTCGGCTGCAGAAAGCGAAACATCACTTTTCTTTATAACTCCTACAACCTTCAGCCATACATGTCCAAATTTTATATACTTGTTTATTGGATCTTCTTTATTAAATATTTTTGCACTAACATTGGCGCCAATTACACAAACAGGAATCCCAAATTCGTTCTGATAATCGCTAAAAGCATATCCTTTTTCAAGATTAATATTATACAAATTGAAATAATCGTTTGTAATACCAATAACTTTTGCAGGGATACGTTTTCCATTTTGAATAACAAAAGAATTAACAACAATCTCGGGAGTAATTTTCTTTACCGAAGGTATTATTTCTTTAATTGCATTAACATCGTTCATAGTTAAGCCGGGAGAATATTTCTTCTGTTTTTTATTGCCATTAATCTCTTCGTCGGCGCTACCATTGCCATTAATGTCAATAGTAGGAGTAATAACAATATTATTAACTCCCACCATTTTTATTTGATCGAGAATTTCTTGTCTGGCACCATTTCCAATAGCAAGCATACTAATTACAGCAGCTACACCGAATATAATACCTAATGCTGTTAAAGCCGATTTTAATTTATTCGACAAAATAGCTTCTACTGCAATCTCTATATCATGTAAATATCTATCTATCATATACTTTTCGTATTCTGCACGAACATTTATATTACTAAAATTATCAGTAACTATTTTAATTACTTACCTTTCTTTGTATACTGACCCATTCCTTTCTTACGAGACTTTTTTATATCATCTTTTTTTATATCATTTGTGTCTCTCATCTTTTTCTTAATTTCTTCCTGAATTTTTCTTTCTTTAATTATTGGAATAATTTCGAGCCCTGAGTATTGTAAATCTTCTTCGTTTTCGGGAATAGACAGATAAATTTTTTCATTTTCTTCTAATCCTTTTTCCACAATAACTCTATTTTCGTTCGACATACCCAGTAATACAATCTGCTTTTTCCCTTTAGTATTATACACAAAACTCAAGCTATCGTTAGAGTGAACAGCTTCTAAAGGAATACTAATTACATTATTAAAAGTATCTGTTATTATCTGATTACTCGTTGTCATTGCAGGACGAAGAATCGAATCAGACTCGGAAATATCTACAACAACTTCAAACACTTTTGCATCGGCATTTGGCAACTGCTCTCCTACATTTGCAACTTCGGCAACTTTGCCATAATATTTTTTATTAGGGAAAGCATCAACACCAACTCTTACATTTTGCCCTACTTTTATTTTCGAGATATCTACTTCGTTTACATATGTTTTCGACGACATAGTTGAAAGATCGGGCAATGTTGCAACTGTTAAATCCCAAGGATTAATCATAGATCCAACCTTACGTTTTTGTCCGCTCCATTCTTTTTTATAAATTACCATTCCGGGTTGAGGAGCATAAATTGTAAACTTCATAAGCACAGATTTCATTTCTTCGTTTTTGCGTTGTGCTTTCAACAAGTTTATTTCTACATCGCGCATATCGGCTTTTGCCTGCTGTACTTTAAGTTTATAATTGCTTTTTGCCTGCTCGTATTCTCTATTAGCTCTATCGAGATCGATCTTTGCTTTACGAATTGTTGCAGGAGGTTCGAATTTCGATTGATCGAGTACTATTTGTTTCTCTTCGAGAGCAAATCCTAAGTTCAATAACTGATTTCTTAGATCTCGCAATTGCATAGTAGTATCGAGCTTAGTTTTTAAAAATTGCGATTCGTTTTTCTCAACTTCATCTTCAATATCTTTTAAGGTATTACCTGCTTCCGATCGGTCTAAAGCTGCAACATATTCACCGGAATCGACAACAGTTCCTTCCGGGATTAAATCAGTGATTTTAATATTTCTAATTCGTAAGCTTCTACTACGTAATTCGGGAGGAGCTTGTATTTCTACAGAACTTTTTGCTTGTAACTCTCCTGTAATTGTTACTAAAATTTCGAAATCACTTTTTTTAGCTTTTACTGTTAACTGACTTTTTTCGGGTTCTGAACTTGCCATATATATAACAATAACAGCAATTATAGCAATTACAGAAATCACAAAATAAACAATCTTCTTTTTCATTAAATAAATATTAAATACTACTATATAAATTACTATTTTATAACTTGAAATAAATTATACTTCTTTATATCATCTCATTTACTTTATCTATTATTTTATTTGCTAAACCATTAGCTGCTTCAACAGAGACACTCTCGGAATAAACTCTAATAATTGGTTCGGTATTTGATTTTCGCAGATGAACCCAACCATTATCAAATTCAATTTTAACACCATCGACATCAATAATTGTGTAATTTGCGAATTTTATTTTCAAATTTTTTAATATCTTATCAACGTCAATTTGTGGTGTTAATTGTATTTTGTTTTTAGAAATAACATAATTAGGATATTTTGCTCTCAACTCTGAACATTTTTTTTTCGATTTTGCAAGATGAGTTAAAAATAAAGCAATACCAACTAAGGCATCTCTACCATAATGACTTTCTGGATAAATAACTCCTCCGTTACCTTCTCCTCCAATAACGGCATTTACATTTTTCATTTTATCAACCACATTAACTTCTCCAACGGCAGAAGAAGAATATTCTCCTCCATATTGTTGGGTAACATCGCGCAGCGCTCGAGTAGATGACAAATTCGACACTGTATTGCCTTTTTTATTTTTAAGAATATAATCAGCAACAGCAACTAAAGTATATTCTTCGCCAAACATAGATCCATCTTCGTTAATAATAGCTAATCTGTCAACATCGGGATCGACTACAAATCCTAAATCTGCTTTTTTATCAGCAACAGTCTTCGATATATCCGATAGATTTTCAGGAATTGGTTCCGGATTATGAGAAAATTCCCCATTTGGCTCGCAAAACAATTCAATTACTTCATCTACACCTAATGCCTTAAGTAATTTAGGAATAGCAATACCTCCAACCGAATTAACAGCATCGATAGCCACTTTGAATTTTGCTTTCTTAATTACATCAATATCAACTAAATCTAGATCGATAACCTTTTTAATATGGATATCGAGATAGTTATCTTTATTTTCTACTTTCCCTAAATCGTCGACTTCGGCATATTCAAAATCTTCCGATTCGGCAATTTTCAAAACTATTTCGCCGTCGCCAGCAGTTAGAAACTCTCCATTAGCATTTAATAATTTAAGAGCATTCCATTGTTTCGGATTATGGCTAGCTGTAAGAATAATTCCACCATCGGCTTTTTCTTCTGTTACAGCAATTTCTACAGTTGGGGTTGTTGCCATACCAATATTTACAACATCTATTCCAAGCCCCATAAGAGTTCCTGTTACAATATTATTAACCATAGGACCGGAAATACGAGCATCTCTACCAAGTACTACTTTTAACTTTTTGTTTGCTCTATTATTTTTTATCCACATACCAAAAGCTGTAACAAACTTAACAGTATCCAGAGGATTTAATCCGTCTCCAATATTTCCTCCAATTGTTCCTCTAATTCCTGATATTGATTTTATTAATGTCATATTTTTACTTATTTACAATGTATAAAGAAGTAAAGATAATTAAATTCGCTTTTTAAGAAGAAAATATATTAATGAAATTATTATTTTCTAAAATCATTATGCATAAATAATTTATCTTTGTACAATATTTTAAGATTAAAACAGGGTAAGGGAAAATAAATTATGACTAGCAAGAAACCATACAATAACAAAAAAGCTAACGAAAGAAATTCTTCTAACGAAAAAAAGAATATAGAACATTCTCCACGAGAAATCAGACTTAATAAATTTATTGCTAACGCAGGCATTTGTTCTAGACGCGAAGCCGACGAGCTTATTAAAAGCGGAGCTATTACTGTTAACAGTAAGGTTGTTACCGAACTTGGTGCAAAAGTTACTTTAAAAGATACCGTACGATATAAAGGCAAACATCTTTCAAGCGAGAAAAAAGTATATATCTTATTGAATAAACCTAAAGATGTTGTTACTACTCGGAAAGATGAACATGCGAAACGCACAGTTATCGACCTTATAAAACATGCTTGTCCCGAAAGAGTATACCCTGTTGGAAGATTAGACAAAAATACTACCGGCGTATTACTTTTAACAAACGACGGAGAACTTACCAGTCAATTAACTCACCCTCAACACAATAAAAAGAAAGTATATCAAGTTACTCTTGACAAGAATGTTACTAAAGTTGACCTGATAAAAATTGCTGAAGGATTAAAAGTTGGAGAAGATTACATTAAAGCTGATGCTATTAGCTATGTAAATACAGAAGACAAAACAATTATTGGGATAGAAATACATACAGGGCAAAATAGAATTATACGTAGAACTTTTGAATCGTTAGGATACGAGGTAAAAAAACTCGACAGAGTACTTTTTGCAGGACTTACTAAGAAAAACGTTCCAAGAGGCAAATGGAGATTCCTTACCGAAAAAGAAGTAAATATATTAAAAATGAAAGCTTATAAATAATTTTTATACACATTCAAATAGCATTATTTAAATGAATACTACAAAACAAACTTCACAAGAATATTTTAAATTGATGCAAATAATATATTTTGCATTAATTACCGTACAAATATTGTTTGCATTAGCTTCTTTTTATTTAATAAATAATAGAAATGTCGATTTCGTGACAAAAGAATTAACTGAAATATTTATTTATATTGTTCCAATATTTATTGTTATTGGATTTTTCGGAAGCACATTGTTCTTTAGATATAAATTATCGAAGATAAAAAATAAAACTAGTTTAATTGAAAAAATGACAGAATATAGATCTACATTAATTATTAGGTACACCCTTTTATAAGTACCATCGTTTTTATCAATAATTGCATATTTCCTTACTGGGAACATTTTATTTTTATCTATGTCGGGTTTAATAATTCTGATATTTATAGTTTTAAACCCAACAAAAAAACAGGGTCGTAATTGATCTAAATCTTGACTTAAACGATAAATAAACAATCCGAACTCAGTTATTGCCGAAATTAAATTTAACGACAGATAACAATACGAGTAAAAGGGAAAAATGCATTAAATTATATGAGGCTATACAAAAAGTAAAGTTTTAAGCTATTTATGTCATATTGAGTTTGTTGAAATATCTAATTTTTAACTAATGGATTAACTTCGTTGAGCTCGTTTAATTCAGTCAACTTGGTTCTTCGACTTCGTTCAGAATGCAAACATAGGATGACAACAATTCGACCTTTTGAACAGCATCATTTTTATTATTTTAGCATAATAAAAAAACAAATAAAAATTTACACTTTACTTTAGAATAATTACACTTTTACAAAATGAAATATTTCTTATTTTTAATTTCTATTATATTTATATTTTCGGCTAAAAGCTTTGCCCAAGAAAGAAATTATATTTCGGGCAAAGTTATTGATAAAAAAACAAATAAAATATTACCTTTTGTTAATATTGTATATAACGAAAAAGGACTTGGAACAACAACAAATATTAACGGAGAATTTTTTATTAATCACAAAAACACTAAAGAACTATACATTAGTTACCTTGGATACTACAGCGATACTATAAAAACAAAAAGCTCAAATCAAAATATTACAATTCGACTTACTCCAAAAGCTTATTCTATTAATGAAATTATAGTTTTCCCGGGAGTTAATCCTGCCGAACGAATTATTAATAAAGTAATAGAAAACAAGAACAAAAACAATCCGGAGAAACATCATTCATTTTCATACACATCGTATAACAAAAATATTTTTACATTAACAAATATAGATACAACAAACATTATAACAGATTCAACAATACAAAAAATAGATTCATCAGAAATCAAACTACAAGAGTTAATAAAAAAACAACATTTATTTATTATAGAATCTATTAGCAAAAGAAAATTTCTTTATCCCGATTTAAGCAACGAAAAGATAATTGCAACTAAAATTTCAGGCACAAGGAATCCTTTTTTTAGCATGCTTTCAACTCAGCTTCAATCGTTTTCGTTTTACAAGGATTTTATCACTCTTTTTAATAAGAACTATCTGAACCCTATAAGTAAAGGAAGCATTAATAAATATCTTTTTCTTTTAGAAGATACTATGTTCACTTCTAGAGGCGACACCTTATTTGTAATTTCTTACCGTCCAAGAAAAGGCAAAAATTTCGATGGTTTAACAGGCTTTATTCATATAAACACTAATAAATATGCTATACAAAATGTTGTTGCTTCTCCGAGTAAAAAAGACGAGACATATGCAGTTACAATTGAACAGAAGTACGAATTTATCGCTAATAAACAATGGTTTCCGAAGCAATTAAATACCGAAATAATTTTTAATAATACCAAAATATCATCTCCTTCTTCCAGTATAAAATTAATATCGAAAAACAAATCATACCTTAGCAACATTAAACTAGATACAAGTCTTAAAAAGGCTGATTTTAATATTAACGAACTAAATATTACTAAAAACAGTTCTAACAAAACCAAAGAATACTGGAATAAATACAGAACAGAACAACTCAACTCGAAAGATACATTAACATATCATATAATCGACAGTATTGGGGAAAAACACAATATTGATAAGATATTAAGTATCTTCGAAACTGCAATGTCGGGATATATCCCATACAAATTTTTCAATTTTGACTTAAATAAATTCTACGATTACAATTTATACGAAGGACTAAGACTGGGTATTGGGGGCATTACGAATAACAAATTATCGAAAAGCTTTGCTATAGGTGGGCATTTTGCATATGGCTTTAATGATAAAAACATAAAATATGGTGGAGAATTTCAAATAAACCTAAATAATAAAACCGAAGAGAAAATACATTTTACATATAATAATGATGTTACAGAAGCTTCAGGATACAATTTTAGCGAACGGCGTCTAACATTAGCATCTAGTGAGATTTTTCGTAAATATTTAATTTCGAATATGAACAAAATCGAAGAAAAAGAAATTTCCTATTCATCAAGAATATTGAAGTATTTAGAATCAAAAATCTATTTGAATCAATCAAAAGTAATTCCTACTAATGGATATACATACCAAATATCGCCAAGCACAACATCAAATACATTTTTATTTACCGAAACAGGTATGAAATTAAGATACGCTTTTAGAGAAAAATTTATACAAATTGGGCGAGTAAAATATCCGCAAGGCACAAAATATCCAATAATTCAAGCTAATATTATTAAAGGTATCGACAAAATTAAAGGAGAATATAATTACACTAAATTCGAAACAAAAATTACCGATAATATTAAATCTAGAACCATTGGAGAAACATCAATTTGTATTGTTGGAGGAATTATTATTGGTAATATTCCTGCTCCTAAATTATATAATGGACATGGTAGTTATTATAAATTTTCGATTGTTTCCGACAATAGTTTTGGAACTATGCGAATGAGCGAATTTTATTCGGATAGATTTATTTCTATATTTTTGAAACAATATTTTGGACATTTATTATTTTCGTCAAAAAATTTCAGTCCTAATATTGCACTAGTCAACAACTTTGGAATAGGAACCTTATCGAATATTGGTAAACATAACTTCCCCGAAAGTATCTCGAGTATGGAAAAAGGATATTTCGAAACCGGATTACATATAAATAACATATTAAACCAATCGTTTTTTGGATATGGGATAGGAATCTACTATCGATACGGAGCATATTCGTTTAGCAAAAACATCGATAATTTTGCATTCAAATTATCTTTCACAATTAATTTATAAGTATAAAAACCATTTATCTACAATATTTTAGTCTAAAAAATAAAAAAATCACATTATCTTAATTATTAGAATTCAAGAAGAATAAATTCTATTATCTTTGTAAAAATTTATAATTTAAAAATATGCCACATAAATCAGGTTTTGTAAATATTCTGGGAAATCCAAATGTTGGAAAATCAACCTTAATGAATATTATGGTTGGAGAGAAACTCTCGATAATTACATCTAAAGCACAAACAACTCGTCATAGAATAATGGGTATTGTTAGCGGAGACGACTTTCAAATAGTATATTCCGACACACCAGGAATATTAAAATCTAATTACAAATTACAAGAAAAAATGATGAACTATGTTGGTACAGCTTTCGAAGATGCCGACATAATATTATATATTACCGATGTTGTTGAAACATTTGATAAGAATATAGAATATATTGAAAAACTTAAAAAAACAGATATTCCAATTATTCTCTTAATAAATAAAATTGATCTTTCATCGCAAGAAGAATTAGAGAAATTAGTTGACACATGGAAAGAAACACTTCCAAATGCCGATATAATTCCTATTGCTGCGTTAAAGAATTTTAATGTAAATACTGTATTAAAAACAATTCAAGAGAAGCTACCTGAGGGGCCAGCATATTTCCCTAAAGATGCACTAACAGATAAGACAGAAAGATTTTTTGTGTCGGAAATTATCCGCGAAAAAATATTGTTACATTATAAAAAAGAGATCCCGTATTCTGTTGAGGTTAATATTGAAGAATTTAAAGACACCGATAAATTATTAAGCATAAGTGCAATAATTTATGTTGTTCGCGATTCGCAAAAAGGAATAATTATTGGACATAAAGGTGCTGCTTTAAAAAGAGTTGGAACAGAAGCAAGAATAGATATCGAGACATTTTTTGACAAGAAAGTTTTCTTAAAATTATTTGTAAAAGTTAGTAAAGATTGGAGAAACAAAGATCGCATGTTAAAAGATTTCGGGTACAACAAATAAAAAACATATCAAATGCAAGAAATTGAACAATTAATATACAATTTTACGGTACAATGTTTTGGATTTACTAAATCGTTAAATAAGGAGTTGCCACAAGTTGACACACGCGAATTGAAAGAGAAATCAGGAACTGTCTCAATTAAATTTCTTCTTGCATTAAAATCGAAAGAAAATACCGATTTTTCGAGTAATCTTAAAAAATCGTACGAAAGCTTAATAACAAGCATTAGTTTATTGCAAAACATAAATTGTTCTAGTATAGCTTCGTTAGAAGAAGAAAAGAAAACATTAATTACAAAATCAGAAATTCTTTTGGTAAAATTTAAAGTAATAATAGGAAAAGTAATTTATTAATAATTTATAGCAATGATAGTAGCAATTGTAGGAAGACCAAATGTTGGAAAATCTACTCTCTTTAATCGATTAACAGGCACACGACGTGCGATTGTAGATGAGTATAGTGGAGTTACCAGAGATCGTTTATATGGTAAAGGGGAATGGAATGGTAAAAATTTCTCTATTATCGACACCGGCGGTTATTTAAAAAATTCGGATGATATTTTCGAAAGCGAAATAAGGAAACAAGTTGACATTGCTATGGACGAGGCAAATGTTATATTATTTGTTGTTGATGTTACTGTTGGAATTACATCTTTCGACGAAACTGTAGCAAAAATTCTTAGAAAATCTGATAAAAAAGTACTACTTGTCGTTAATAAAGTAGATAATAACGAACGAATATACGATTCACACATATTTTACAAACTTGGATTAGATGATTTATTCTGCGTATCATCGATAAACGGAAGTGGTACAGGCGAGCTTCTCGATGAAATAGCTTTAACCGACGATGGTGTTTATGAAGAATATAATTCGGATATTCCAAAATTTGCCGTTGTTGGAAGACCAAATGTTGGGAAATCGTCGTTAATAAATGTGTTAATAGGTGAAGAACGAAATATAGTAACCCCTATTTCGGGAACTACAAGAGATTCGTTATATACATATTATAAAAAATTTAATCACGAGTTTCATCTTATCGATACAGCAGGATTACGAAAAAAAGGTAAGGTAAGTGAGAATCTCGAATACTATTCTGTTCTTCGCTCGGTCAGAGCCATAGAAGAATCGGATGTTTGTTTACTATTAATCGATGCTACCAGACAAATAGAATCGCAAGACATGAGCATCCTTTCTTTAATAAAAAGAAACAATAAAGGAGTCGTTATTCTAGTTAATAAGTGGGATTTAATTGAGAAAGAAACTAATACCGCAAAAGAACTTACTAAACAAATAAAAGAGAAAATAGCTCCTTTTCAGGATATTCCAATAATATTTACCTCGGCATTAACAAAACAAAGAATACATAAAGTTCTTGAAGAAGCAATTCAAGTATTCGAAAATAGAAAAAGAAGAATTACAACTTCGAAACTTAACGAATTAATGCTAGAGATAATAAATGCTAACAAACCTCCTGCAATTAAAGGTAAATTTATTCGAATAAAATATGTAACTCAATTAAATACATATTTCCCTGCTTTTGCATTTTTCTGTAATTTACCTCAATATATAAAAGATCCATATAAAAGATTCTTAGAAAATAAATTGAGAGAAAATTTTAATTTTTCTGGTTGTCCGATACAGATTTTTATGAGAAAGAAATAATTTTTTTATTTCTTTCTTAAAGTTTTTTATAAAAGTATAGCAAAGTGAAAAATAAATATATAAAATACAACATCATTTTCATAATAGCATGCGGATTAACATTAATCCTATTTAATAAATTTAATGAAATTTTTTAAAACCTATTCACTTATTTTTCTTTTAATTAGCTATTTTTTAGGCAAATACACAATAATTTTTGCAAATAAAAAAAATAAGCACAACTAATATAGGTCGTTATTTATTGAATTGTAAACAAATGAAACGTATAAACTATTTTCTTCTAATTTTAGTATATTTTTTAGCTTCTTCGTGTGAAAAAGCTAAAGAATATTCTATTATACCGGAAATAGAATATTCCAATTTTATAATAAACGAGAATCTTCCGGAATATAATGCGGTTAAAGGAACATTGCAGTTCTCGTTTGTTGATGGAGATGGAGACATAGGCGTTAATCAACCAGATAGTATTAATTCCGACTCAGCAACTTATATTAACGAAAGCCCAAATTTATTTGTTAGTATATACGATAAAATAAATGGAGAATTTATAGTTAAAGATTCAATATATAAATTTCGTATCCCGTATCTCGAAGGAGGAACCTATACAAAAAGTGTAAAAGGCGATATAGAAGTAGAAATATTAATACTAAATAAAATTTCTGACACTATTCGTCTCGAGTTCTATATCTTCGATAGAAATTTTAATATGAGTAATATAGAAATGTCTCCCGATATACTTATAGCAGAATAATAATTCTAATGACTAATTCAAATACCTCATCAAACAATAAACTAAAAAAACAAGCCAACGTTTTACGTATATTTAGAAAGATTCATCGAAAGATTGCTATTTTTCTTTTTGCATTTTTCTTTTTAATATCGGTAAGTGGCTTATTACTTGCGTGGAAAAAAAATAGCTCAGGACTTATTCTTCCGAAAACATACATAGGTACTTCAACAGATTTCAAAGATTGGCTGCCAATAGATAGTTTACATAAAAATGCTTGTGAAATTTTGCACGATTCTGTTTCTGTTAATCTATCGTTAAAATTAGATAGAATTGATATCAGGAAAAGCAAAGGAATAGTAAAATTTATTTTTGCTAAACATTACTGGAGTATTCAATTAGATGGAGCCACCGGAAAATTATTGCATATTGGTTACAGATACTCCGACTTGATAGAAAACATACACGACGGATCGATTCTTGATAAAATTGCAGATACCAAAAACGAGATATTTAAATTAATTTATACCACAATTATTGGTTTTTCCTTACTCACTTTTGTAATAACAGGATTTTGGTTATGGCATGTACCTAAGAAAATAAAAAAACGAAAACTAAATACAAATAAATAATTTATAAACATTAAGCTTATTATTAAAATTCAAACAGTATTCCATAAGCTGTGTAAATTTTTAAAAGTAGGGTTTAGCAAACCCTGTTTTTATCACTACTCTTAGTTACTAACTCGAGTTGATATAAAAAATTACATTCTAATACCCATAAATAAAATATCATCGACCTGTTCTAATTCTCCTTTCCAATTATCAAATGCTTCGCCAATTAATCTATTCTGCTCGCTCATAGGTTTTTCGCAAATATCTACAATTAAATTTTTCAATCTTGCTAATTTAAATTTTTTTCCTTTTGTTCCACCAAACTGATCGGAATATCCATCAGAAAACATATAAATAATATCTCCATCGTTTAGTTTAAAGCTAAAATTTTCGAAATATTTTTCATCATCAGCATTACCTCCAATCGAGCATTTGCTACCTCTAACATATTCTAATTTCTTATTTTTATACACAATAACCGGACGCATAGCAGAAGCAATCCTTACGTCTCGTGTATTGATATCTATCTCGCAAACAACAATATCCATCCCATCGTGAGCTGTTTCTGCATCGATATTCTGATTTAATGTTCCTTGCAAATTTGCATCTAACTTCTGTAATACTTCAGCAGGAGAATTAATATCTTTTCTTAGGCATATATCTTTAATAAGAGTAGTTCCTATCATCGACATAAATGCCCCAGGTACTCCATGTCCGGTAGAATCGGCACAGATAATTAAAAATTTATCATCGCTAACTTTATCGTACCAATAAAAATCGCCACTTACAATATCTCTGGGGCGATAAAACACAAAAGAACCCGAAAAGAACGAATCAAGAGCAAATACCGAAGGCAGAATACTTCTCTGTATTCTTTGAGCATAATTTATGCTATCGGTAATATCTTTATTTTTCATTTCTAACTCTTCATTTTTCTCTGTAACTTCTTTTGTTCGTTTTTCCAATTCTTCTTCAAGATATTCTTGTAATTCTCTTTGTTTCTTTTCGCGATTTCTAATATAAAAATAAATTGAAGCAATAACTATTATTATAAATATAGTAATAAACCACCATGTTTTCCATATTGGAGGTTTAATTTTTATATTATAAATTAAAGGTTCTTTAGATGTTATTCCATCGGCATTATATGCTTTAAGAAGAAATGAATATTCTCCGTCTTCGATTCTTGAATATACAATTTCTCTTTCTTTAGTAATATCCGACCATTCTAAATCATATCCATCTAACTTATACTTATATGTAACACCTTCAGGAGCACTATAACTTAATCCAATAATATTTATCTTTAATTTATAAATACTATATGGTAATATAAGCGATTTATTAACATCGTATTTTTTATCGGAAAAATATATTGATTCAATATTAACTTTCGGGGGGAATATATTTTTTTTATCTAAACTATGATTATAAGAAATCATTCCGTTAGTAGTTCCAAAATATGTTATTTCGTTATCGTTTTCAAATACTGCATTATAATTACAATCTCCTAAAATTCCTCTTTCTTTCGAATATGTTTTTACATCATAGTTATTAATATCAATACTGCTTAATCCTAATTGATGTCCAACCCACACTTTACCACTCTTATCGGCAATTAAGCTATAACAGTAATTTGATTTTAATCCATCATCGCTCGAAAAATATTTTAAGGTATCTTTCATGAATTTAAAAACGCCAAACCCATATGTAGCTGCCCAAATATTACCATCAATATCTTCGGTAATAGATGTAAACTCAAGAGGAGCATTACCTGCAATTGAATATTTCAATGTATCGTTCAATACAAAAACGCTATTGCTTTTTGTTGCTATCCATGGATTTTTTTTCGAATCGACGAATACATAATTAATATCATTATGTGGTAAACCATCGGATGTATTAAACAATTTCTTTTTATTTGTTTCTGTATTAATTTCCAGCACTCCATCTTTTGTGCCTATCCAAATTTTTTCATCACTTCCATTAACACAATTAATCTGATTCCCAAGTAAGCTTGCCCCTTTATAAAAAGGAACTATTTTCTTTCTCTTTATATCAAGTTTATAAACCCCTGATTTTTGAGTTCCTATAAAAACAGAATTTTTCTTATTATAATATAAAGCACTAATTCTATCTTTTGGCAAACCATTCTTGTATGAATATATAGTTCTCTTACCAGAATTATTATTTATTTCAACAAGACACTCATCGCTTCCTAACCATAATTCAGAATTGCTTTCGGTTAAAGCTGTAATATTATTTTTTAATTCTTTAATGTCATTATATCGGAAAGTAAATGCTTCGTCAACCAAGAATGCAATACCATCGCCATATGTAGCAATCCAGATATTATTTTCCCAATCCTGAAATACTTGTTTTACAAAATTATTTGTAAGGCCATTAGTTGTAGAATAATTTATAAGTTTTTTAAATTTTGTTTTAGAATTATTATCCGCAATAAGTTTAAATACTCCATTCCCAAATGTACTTATCCATAAATTATTATCATTATCTTCAAAAATCGATTGTACATTTTCGTATCCTAAATTATAGTTTTCAGATGTTTTCTCGATTATATATGAATCAAACTCTTCGTTTTTCTGTTTTAAATAATAGAATCCTTCATCTTCTGTTCCAATCCAGAAAACCCCTTCAATTTTACTGCTTTTTATTGTTGTTACAGCTGTCCAAGGAATTTCTTTAAATTTAAACTGAAGCAAAATTTTATTCTCTTTTATTTTATATAAGTACAAACCATCGTTTAAACCCAATAAAACATTATCGTTACCAATATAATTAACTGAATATAATAGTTTTGACAAGAATTGATTTTTAAAAGTATCTATTTTATAATCTTTATCAACAATTAGAAATCCGTCATTTTGTGTTGTAATATATACATTCCCCGAATTATCACCACAGATATCAGTAACTGTACTTTTTGAATATTTTTTTGTGTCAATTTTCTTTAATGTACTTCCGTTATATACAGTTAATTCTCCCGAATTATGTCCGAACCACAAAGTTCCGTTACTATCTTTATAGCTTGATGTTACAAATCCATCGGTAAGAGTATCGTCGGCTTCTGATACATAAAATTCGAATCCATTATATTTACACAATCCTTCTCCTGTTCCAACCCAAATAAAACCATTTATATCGGTATTAATAGTATATACAAAAGGATGGCTTAAACCTTTATCGATACTGAGCTTATTAAAATTATAGGTCTGAGCTGTAAGAGATACGCTTATAATTACAAAAAGGAATAATACTGAAAAACATTTATATATCTTAGTCATAAAATTTTATTTTAACTAATTTTTCTTTCTCACACCAATTGAGTATTTATATTTAGGCACACCACCAATAGGAACAACATAAAAAGGTAATAAATCGCCATATTGGTTTTTCACAGATATTACAACATTATTATTTTTTACTTGAGGATAGCGTTTTTTTATAAATTGAAAATCTAGAGATGAATTCATTTCTTCGTCGAGAATTTTAAATTTATAGCTACCCCATTTATCATCACCGGATATTTTACATATCAATCCCTTACGAGCAACAGAAACGACACGAATCATTCCATCAGAATCCCAGTCGAAATTTTTCTCTTCAACCGATATTGTTTTATCATCAACATATGGATAAATATGTGACACTTCGTTTGGATCGTTATGCATTCTAAAACTATATTCGTAAGCAAAAGCATTTGCTCCTTCAATACGATTATTAGAATTTTGAGAAGTACTTAAGAAATATCTATACATGTTACCATCGTCTCCACTAACTCCTTCTGCAATAATTTTAAATATGTAGCCTCCAAATTTTTTAACATATTCGCCTTCTGTAGGATTAAATGGCCCAAAAGTGTACCAATTATCATCATATCGAGGATTAACTCCGAAACTTTTTGTTGCCAACAAATTTCCACTTTTATAATTCCCAATAGGGTCGGTACTTTGTGCATCTTTATTAGTATAACATTCATTACCTCCATATACACTATAAGTAACTCTTGTATCGAAAACACCGTTTATTTCATCAATTTTACCTCCAACATCAGGGTCGTAAACACGAATAAAAATTGGTATTTTATGTTCTTCCGGGATTACGAAAAAAAACGTTTGCGAGAAATCATCATCTCCCCACGATGTTTCTGCTAATTTTCCAAAAGTCATAAGGTAAGGTATATTTTCGTCTTCGGCAGGTACCGGTTGAGCTATAGACGAAGTTATTATAATTAAAATAAGAATAGTTATTATATAGAATTTCTTTATCATTTTCAATAATTTAACTTGTTATTTTTTCTTTTTATCTAATACTACAATATTTTTATAAACACCTTGTTTCTTTTTATTTCCTTGGGCATCTTCCTTACTAAAAACACCTAATTGAACAATGTAAATACCCGGAGATGAATAAATATGTGTTATATCTATTCCTTTTGTTCTTCTTCCATCACCAAAATCCCAATAATATTCGGCTATATCAAAATTCTTTAGATTTGTTTGATAACCGTCCATTTTTATTTCTTCGCCAACAAGAACAGTATCTTTACAATTAATATATACTTGCTCTATTTTTTCAATAGGTAATTGATAAGTAGCTTCGTTAAAATATACATCACCGGTAATTTCATCAATAACATTTAGTTGCACAATATAATTACCTGTATTTTTAAAACAATGTTCTACTTCTAAGCCTTTTGCTTTTTCGCCATCGCCAAAATCCCATTCGTATTTTAACTGTAAAGAATCGGTATTTACTGATCCCTTTTCAAAAAATTCGTAACAAAAATTATTTTCTTTCATTCGAAACATGTTTTCGAAAATAGGAAATAGTGTTATAAAACTATATATATCATCAGACTTATTTCTATCGGAACAAAATAATCCGGATTTTTTAAAAGCATCAATTATTAAGCCAAAATCGTCGTATCTAGAATTAATAGGCTGATCAAGAGCAATTGGTTTATACCATTCTCCATTTACTTTTTCTGTGTAAAATATATCTAAACGTCCAATACTACCATGTTCATCAGAAGAAAAATACAAACGTCCTGATTGATGAATAAATGGGAATACCTCATCTCCTTTAGTATTTACTTCTGCGCCCAAATTTTCAGGCTTGCCCCATCTACCCCTATTTTTTTCACATACATATAAATCGATTCCCCCAAATCCTCCAGGCATATCAGATGCAAAATATAAGAAATTACCATCATCGCTTAAACTAGGGTGAGCAACATTATAATTAGTATTATTATATTGAAATGCTTTAATATTCTTCCATCCATTACGAGTATTTTTTCCTGAAAATATTCCTAATCTATTTTTTCTATTTATACTATTCCCTATTTTTTTTGAGGCTTCGTTGTTTCGAGTAAAAAACATTTCTGTTTCTCGATTATTAAAAGTAGCTGGTCCTTCGTTAAAGTTTGTATTAATTTTATTTGATAATATTTCTGCATTGCCCCATTTTGTGCGTGTTTTCTGAGCAACTCTATAAAGATCGAACAAAAAATCTCCATTTCTATCGTCGGTATAATTGACAAAAACTCCTGTTTTCCGGTTGGAACAAAAAATAATACCATCCTGAAAATACACAGGAGCAAATTCATCGTATCGTTTGGTGTTAAATGGCAATCGAGTAATAATATAATCTTGCGCAAAAGCAGAAAATACTCCACTTATCAAAAATACTATTACTAACATTTTTTTCTTATACCTTCCCATTTTATTAAAAATATCTAGGATTAGTAGCTTTTATCTTATATTTAAAATCGTATCTTAATATAATTTCATGCGAACCATTAACATAATTCTGTATATCGCCAGTAGGAATATCGTAAGCATAACCAATTCTTATCTGATTGTTTAATTGATATTGAACTAAAACTGCATATTCATTTTCTAATCGATATGTAGCCCCCACCATTAATGCGTCGTAGAAAATCAAGCTTACATTTGCATCAACAGAATAATTGCCTGTTAATCGATATCTACATAAGAATGATGGTTTCACCTTAAAGTTTTTTGAACCTATAAGTGCTCCAGAAGTAACTAAGAAATCGTAATTATTAATATCGTGATACATTTCAAATTTGTCGCTTCTATAACTCAATACCATTGGCACTGATGCTCCTACGAAAAATTTTTTACTATAATAATAAAATCCTAGTCCAAAATTTGGTTTTACAAATTTCTCAATTGTATTGGGGAAAACAGGATCTTCTATTTCGTTACCGGTACTAATATTATTTAAATTATATTGTTCTATGGTAACACCGGCTTTTAATCCAAGAGATAAAAATCCTTTTCCTACTCGAAATCTAAAAGCATAATTTGTATAAAAATCAAAGTTTTTTAATTCTCCAATTTCTTCGTGCATTACAATAAGACCAAGTGCAACTTTTTCGTTTTTTAGTGGAGCATGACTACTAAATATTTGTGTAGTTGGTGCTCCTTCGAATCCCATCCATTGATTTCGGTATAGCAACAGATTACTAAAACATTCGCGACTCCCGGCATAGGCAGGATTAATTGCTAAGCCATTAAGCATATACTGACTGTATAATGTAGAATATTTCTGAGCTTTACTTGAGAAAGTCAGAATACTAATAAACAATATGCTTAATATGTATTTCATTATCTTTTTATTACAATATATCCTTTATACAAATGTGTTTTATTATTAACATCAACAATACTTAAAATGTAATAATATGTATCTTCAGGTAAATCTTTCCCATTTTTATTTCTACCATTCCATCCATCATCGTTCGAATAATTATTTTTTCGATAAACCTCTGTTCCCCATCTATTGTATATTATCAAACGATTTCCGATTCCATTATCTATACCGTTAATTATAAATGTTTCGTTAATATTATCTCCATTAGGAGAAAATCCGGTAGGCGTTTCCACATTATTAACAGTAATATTTAATGTATCGGAAATATCGGCACAAACTCCTTTATATACATTCCATTTTAAAACAATTTGTTTGTTGAAAGAACTATATAAATTACGCATCATAGTTTCGGAGCTATCTTTATCTTCAATATTCCCTGATCCTTCTAAAAACTCCCAAAGAGACGTAATAGCAATTTCGTTATCGGGATTTTGAACTTGACCATTCAATAAAAATTCATTTTCGAAAAACAAAACGGTATCGTTTCCAGCATCAATATTAAATAGGGGCTGATAGAAATGAATTTGCACACTATCAAAATCGGCACATTGCCAATTTGTTTCTGTCCATTTTAATTTATAGTAACCTGCACTGCTAACTTCTATGCTGGTTGTTGAGTTCGAAGAATCTACAAAATCGGTTTCTTCCTCTCCGGAAATTACTGTCCAAATTCCATCGCCAATACTTTTACTTGCATCTAAATTATAGCGCAATTCACAAACATCAATATCTTCACCTGCCTGAGCATTTGGCCATCCATAGACTGTTACATTTGCATTACCTGAAATATCTGTTGCTTCGCAAGCATTATTATCTACAACAGATATAATAGAATATGTAATTTGCTTTTGAACATCGTTTGTTGTCGGATTAATATTATCGGAAATATTCGAAGTTGAAAAATTATTAATTGTATATGGTGTTTCCGAATTAGAATATACTAAATCGTAGGGAGCACTTCCGGATGTAACATTAAAAAACAATTCTATTTCTTCGTTACTACATATTGATGTATCGAGAACTTGTAAAGAAGCTATTGGTAATTGATAAATATCAATAGTTATTACATCACTAGTATCTACACAACAGTCATTTAGCCCGGAATTTACTATTCTTCTATAATAAGTACGTTGCGTAAGTTCTTCAGGCTGATAATTTATTAAAGTCCCGTTAGTATTAATATTATTCCAGATTAAATTATCTGCACTTTTTTGCCATTGGTAATTATAAGTATTATTGCCACCATTAGGAATTGTACCAATAAGATTATCGGGAGAAATTCCATAGCAAGTATATATTAAACTTCCATTTTCGATACTATTATTAGTAATTAATGGCAAAACGGTAATAATTACAGTTTCACTTATATCATTACAGTCTCCTGAAACAACTGTTCGTCGATAATATGTTGTGGTCACTAAATTTGATGGAGCATAATTTTGACGAACAGAATCACTAATAACTGTCCAGTTATTACCATCACTTTCTTCCCAGATATAAGTATATGAATCAATTCCAAGACCATTTATAGGAGCTGCTCCCATTATTTCTTGAGGTTCTTGTCCGTAACATATTGTTTGATTTGATGAAATAATATTATTTTCAATTAATGGAAGGTTTACTATTTCGACTATTGAACTAGTATCGTAGCAAGCCCCTGAGTATACAGTACGGCGAAAAATAGTAGTATCAAAAAGAATTCCCGGCAAATAAATTGAATCGTTTTCTGCCGATATATTATTCCATGCAGAACCGGATGTACTCGATTGCCATGAATAAATATATGTTCCAATACCATCTCCTCCAATTTCTATAGTTGTTCCGCTTAAAGTATCTGCTTCATTTCCATAGCAAATTGTATCGGTTCCAAAAATATTATTATTAAGAATTGTTGGCTGTACTATAACCATTACCACATTCCCCGAATCGATTATTGAACTAGACTGAACAACTCTTTTAAAATAAGTAGTATCTGTTAGAGCTATAGGTTGATAATGTTGATTGTCGTTCGTTCCCGGAGCATCTTCCCAAGATGCAGATAAGTCTGTTTTTACTTTCCAAATATATGAAAATACTCCATTTCCACCTTTAGGTGAAGAGCCATCGATTTGCTTTGGAATATTGTTATAACAAACAATTTGATTTTTGTTTATTGTATTAAAAAGAAATCCTCTTAGAGGCAACACTATATTATTTTTCACACTTCCTGCATTGCCTGCAAAAGCATGAAAATCGAAGCTTGGATTACTTGTAATTCTCCCTTCTTCGCCTCCACTTAAATTATTTTTTACATGGGCAGGTAAATTTGAGTTTGAATGCAATAATACTCCACCACTTCCTCCACCACCCGGACCTGTATATGAATATCCAACAGGAGAAGTACTTCCTCCATCGCCTCCTATTATTTCTATCTGCAATTCATTTACAAAATCAGCAACATCGACAACTATTGTTCCGGCGGCACCACCACCGGCACCTGATGCTGTAGCAATTTCAGTAACACTTTCTCCGTTTGCGCTAATTGTTCCGGCATTTGACACAATTGTCTCGGCCAGAATAAAAACTATACCTCCTCCATTACCACCTTTTGATGCAGTAAAAGCTCCTGATTGTGTACCAGAGCCACCGCCACCACCCATAAATATGGTAGAGTCGTTAACCTTATCATCTAATGAATATCCTTTTCTTCCACCTAAGCCTTCCCAGAAATCTTCTGTATATGCAGGAGTTGTACATAATGCATCATCAGCACCTCCAAGTCCTCCAAGTCCTCCATTACTACCACCACCACCTCCTGAAAATCGGGCATTACCTCCACCACCGGCATTAGCCCATGCTCCAATTCCTTTCATGTATTCGGAAGATTCTTTTGCAATTCCTTCTCCTTTTCTTCCGGCTTCAGTTTCTGTTCCATCGAAATAATATGATATATATTTAACAGAATCTGTCTCGGCACAATCGCCAGAACTATTTACCGGATCGGAACCATTAAATCCCTTTGCATTTGCATTAATAACATCATCAATAAACAAAGTATCGCTAACAAACATTGCTAACACTCCTCCTGTACTCCCATTCCAAGAATCACAGCTTAATTCTGAACTAACTCTAGCGTTATTATAACTTGGAACTTTAACTAATTGAATTCCATCGGAGGTATTATAACTATTTAAAACATTGGTTTTTAATATAACTATCTTTTGTCCTATATTAACACTTTTAACTTTAATAAATTCATATTTCCCTGAATAATTAAGAGCAGTTAACTTTCCGAACAAATGCGCTAGTCCACTACTAGTATCAGTGTGCACAGATGCTCCTTGCATTTGAATTAGCAATACGGTATCGTTTGCAGCAAAAAAACTTGCATCGCTTACACCAATTGTATCGCCCATAAGATAAACCGAATCAACAGCTGAATAAGCATTTATTATACCCGAAATGTTAGTTTGAGAGAAGCTATTACTATTAATAGTAATGCACAATAATAACGACAAAAATATCTTATAAATTAACTTCAATATGTCTAATTAATTTAGTTTATTAAAATTCAACTAAAACAAATATAAATATATTTATGTTCACAAGCAATGTAATTATAAAAAATCTTCAATAAACATATAATTATTAGGGTTTTAAAACATAAGAGCAAATAACAGTATTTTTCTATTGTTTTGTTTTTTTTAGACTCTTACTTAAACAAACAACTATATACTTGTTTGTTTTATTCATATAATGGAAAAGATAAATAAAAAGATGTTCCATAATTCAATTTTGTATTGAACCAAATTTTTCCATTGGCATTTTCTACAATATTTTTTACAATAGCCAAACCCAAGCCCATTCCGCTAGATTTAGTAGTGAAGTTGGGAGTGAATAGTTTATTTTTTATCTCATCGCTAATACCTTCTCCGTTATCGCATATTTCTACAAGTGCTTTATTTTTTAATTTACTTATTTTAATTACAATTTGTCCTTTTCTATTTTCGGGTATTGCCTGAATTGCATTTTGCAATAAATTACGAACAACAATTATTAATTGTTCTCTATCGGCAAAGAGAACAATATTCTCGATATTTTCATTTTTAATAAAAATCTCAATATTTTGATTACTTTCAAATAAATTTACAGTATTATTTATTATCGTCAACAAATCTATTTTTGTGTTCTTTGTTTTTGGCATTTTTGCAAAATTCGAAAATGCTGTTGCTATAGAAGACAAACTATTAATTTGCTCAATCATAGATTTCGAGAATTTTTTAAGTTTTTGATCGAAATCTTCAACATTTTCGTTTCGTGCTCTCTGAAGATATTGTACACTTAATTTCATAGGTGTAAGAGGGTTTTTTATTTCATGAGCAATTTGCTTTGCCATTTCTCTCCATGCTGTTTCTCTTTCGGAACGAGCTAATTTCTCGGCATTTACCGACAATTCACTAAGCATTCTATTATATTCCTTTATTAGGCTTCCTATTTCATCGTTACTTTTATAATCAATTTGCTGATTTAGTGTTTTAAGATTTATCTCCTTAAATTTATTTTGTATTAATTTAAGAGGTTTTGTTATATTATTCGATATAAAAACAGCTAATACTATTGAAAGAAATATTAAGAAGAAATATATATTTACAAATGCAACTATCAAGGTATATATTCCTCTTTTCATTGCACTTTGTTTAGTAAAATATGGCAAGTTCAAATATGCCAACAATTTATTTTCATCATTATAAAATGGAACATAGGCAGAATAATAGCTCAAAGATCCTATTTTTTCTTTATGAATATATCTACCAAGATGATTTAGTGCAACATTCTTATATGCATCAACATTCATTTTTCTTCCCATTAATCCTTTTTCGAATATTTGAGGGCGCGAAGATGCTAATAAACTTCCATTAATATCATAAATATTAACATCTATATAAAATACATTAGAAAATTTAGTAAGTAAATAAGTTAAATATTCGCCATAATCAGAACCTATTGACTCTTCTCCGCCTAATTTATGCTTTAATTCTACTAATACCGACTGTGTTTTTTCTCCAATATTTTCATTTAGCGTCTTTTCGTATTGAATTACATTATAATATACAGTGATTGTTCCAACAATAATTAATGAAAGCAGCAATACTCCAATCATTGAAAATTTTATTTTATTCTTAAAATCATAATTAAAGTTTCTTATATTGTCGGGAAAATTAATAATAAATAAAACTACAATTATTATTAAATAGTAAAGCACAAAAATATACGAAAAAAATGCACTAATATCTAAAAATGATAATTTAAGTTTACTAATAACTATTGTACTATTTTTATCGTAATT
Organism: uncultured Bacteroidales bacterium; assembly: GCA_964504155.1. GTDB lineage: Bacteria > Bacteroidota > Bacteroidia > Bacteroidales > UBA12077 > CAZDCZ01. The sequence continues at coordinate 24,988 of CAZDCZ010000007.1, forward strand.
ATATATTAGATGTTCATAATTTTTTTCATCAACAAATTGAAATTCATCTTTATTATCCCAAATTAAAGGCAATGATAACATATATACATACTTACCCGATTTTGTAATTAAATTTCCGTTACGATACTTTGCATATGAATAATTACTTAATGTTTTTTGTCGTAACAATTTATTGTTTAAGAGCAATTCTGGATATCCAAGTTCCTCATTAATTGATTTTGAATCGAGGGAAATAAACAGAGACATTTCTTTTTCCCATTCCGGTTTATTATATTTAAACTGTCCAATATAACTAATACTTCCATTCTGATTATCGAGGAAATAAAAATTTGAAACACTTAAATAAACACCACCATCCTTTAACATATCATCAAAGAATCTATAACATTGTACAACCTCAGTACTATTATCTTGCAACAAAGTTAATTCGTCGTTTGGATTGCAAATAGATATTTGAATATCGTATTTTCTGAAATATCCACTAAAATATTTTCTTCGTAAATGGTCTAGTATTACACCTTCATTTTCTAAATATCCTCGAAGCAAATCTCTAACAACAGTATCTTTTAAAATTTTCTTATCGACTGATGACAATAACATTTCTGCAATCTGATCGCGTTCATTAGCTAAATTTACTACCAATACTTTTTTAGTTTCATTTTCTTTGATTTTTGTGTTTCTTAAGATAAAAAATACAGAAAATACAGAAAACAATAGAATCATTAATATTGTATATGAATATTTAAAAATAGAAAAATAATATCTCCCTAATCCTATGAAGATAACTATTAGAAAATAAAATATTATTAATAGATAATCTATATGCAAATAAAAATATGATAGCAATGTTAATATAAGAGTAGTACATGTTACTATTGTAACATATTCTCGAAAACTTATTATCGTTCTTAAAATTATAATAAGCTTATCGCTAAACAAATAATACACTAAAAGGAGTAAAATAATTATCAGATATGCTATAAACGAATAAACCGTTAAATCGAAGAATTTATGAATAGTAAACGAAATACTTGAATTTATTATTAAACTTTCAAATAAATTTGCAAGTATCAGAAACAATAAAAAAGAAGACAACAACAATAAAATTGCAAATAAATATTTAAGTTTTCTATTTCGTATTATTATTTTCGGATAGAAACTAAAATAAAAAATATTTAAGAAAGAAATCAAAAAAATAGAATGTAATAACAAATCGCCCAATGAAGGGATAAAAGAAGATGTTGCAAAATGGTGAGGTTGAAATAAATCTATATCGTAAAACACAGCAGGTATTCTATACTTTAACATAAGACACCTAACAATAAACAATATTAAGCCGATAATAATTAATTTCAGATAATCAGTTTTTATCTTTTCCCATAAAATATTTTTAATAAAAATTAAACATAAAAATATTGCGATAAAATAAAATAAGGCTGACAAATATTTTTTAGACATATTAAATTGGACATTCTCATTATCTAATAACGAAAACATATATTTCTTAGTTGAATTACAAATTGGCTTTCCGGCACTTTTATCTACTACAAGTTTAATATTAGATGGAAAATTAAAATCATCGTTGTATTCTGATTTAATAAATTCGTTTTCGTAAGAATAAACATTCTTAATTAACATTAAACCAATGATATCTACATTTGATTTTACATGATATTTTTTTATATAATACCAGCCATTTTTAAATTTAATTATACTCTCTTCTTTTATGTTTTGCACATTCAATTCGTCAGCGAGGATGATATTGCTCGACCAATATTTTAATTTATCGTTATCAAATATTAATATTCCATATCCACTTTTATCGAAATCGAAATCTTTATCGAATACAGAAATTACTGTATTTTTACTAACAATTGATGCAACATTAGAAATAATAGTGTCTAATTTTTTCTCTTTAGAAAGAAACACTTCTTGAAAATCGTTATAATATTCAGATGAATCATTAAAGTATTTAATATTTACATCGTTAAAAACCCCAACACTTAGAGTAACAATAATAGAAATACTGAGATATAACATTTTTTTTCTAAAAGACAAATTCATTTTAATCAATTATTTAATTTTTGTTCAAGGTAATAAAATTATTACACAATTCTATTTATGATGGTAAGATTCGCCCTTTAATATAGTCATTGCGCGGTATAATTGTTCAACAAAGATTAAACGCACCATTTGATGAGAAAATGTCATTCTTGATAAAGATATTTTTTCGTTTGATTTTTTATAAACATCTAACGAAAAACCATATGGACCCCCAACAACGAAAACAAGATTTTTTGTTCCTCCTATCATTTTTTTCTCTATAAAGTTAGAAAATTCAACAGAACTAAATTCTTTTCCTTTTTCGTCTAATAATATTAAAATATCATCGTTTTTAACATTCTTTAATATTTGCTTACCTTCCTTATTTTTTTGTTGTTCTTCCGATAGATTTTTAGTTTTCTTTAGAGCAGGCAAAATCTTATATTCCACGGCAATATAATGTTTTAGTCTATTCAAATATTCTAAAATAGCCGAAATTAAATATTGTTTTTCTGTTTTTCCTACCAATAATATATGTATCTTCATGCTTAAATATTTTTATATTACAAATATTTTTATATATTTTGTAAAAATATACTATAAAAATAATTACTATTATTATTTATGGTTCAATTATTGCTGTATTTTTTAAATGTAAAATAAGATATTATTATTTTAAAACAGACTTATAAAAATTTTATATTTCATAAGATTAATATAGTCATAATTTTTATCGTATGAAAAAAGTAATTTCAATAATAATAATTTCATTTGTATTAATGAATTTAGGTTCTTTTTCTATACCACAAGAAATCCCTAGAGATATTGCAATTGCATTTAAAGTTGGTAATGCAGAAGAATTGTCGCGATTTTTTAACAATAATATTGAATTAGTAATTCTCGACAAAGAAGACGTTTACAGTAAAGCTCAAGCAGAACAAATTATAGATAATTTTTTTACTGATCATTTTCCAAAAACATTTCAAATAATTCATCAAGGAGGAGGAGATGAAACGCAATTTGCAATTGGAAAACTTGTAACATTTAATGGTACATTTAGAGTTTATTTGTTGCTAAAAACAAAAAACGACAAACCTTTTATTCATCAACTCAGAATAGAAAAAGAAAATGAATAACAATTTAATTAACTCATTAATCGACATTGCTATTAGTGAGGACATTGGTGACGGAGATCATTCTTCTCTATCGTGTATTCCGGATAATGCGCAAGGCAAAGCCCAACTGCTTATAAAACAAAACGGAATTCTTGCAGGGAGCGAAATAGCAAAACTTGTATTTAATAAAACAGATCCCAACTTAAAGTTTTCAGGTTTTATTGCCGATGGCAGTAAAATTTTATTTGGAGATATAGCTTTTACTATTGAAGGTAAAGTACAATCTATTTTAAAAGCAGAAAGACTTGTTTTAAATATAATGCAAAGAATGAGCGGCATAGCAACAACAACAAGTATTTACGCAAAAAAAATAGAATCGTATAAAACAAAAATTCTCGACACTCGCAAAACCACTCCGGGAATGCGAATATTAGAAAAACTTGCGGTAAAAACAGGAGGTGGCGAGAATCATCGCATGGGTTTATACGATATGATAATGCTTAAAGATAACCATATTGATTTTGCCGGAGGAATAAAACAAGCTATTAGCAAAACGCTAAAATATAAAAGCACATTAAAGAAAGATATTAAAATAGAAATAGAAGCACGAAACATTCGCGAAGTTGAAAAGATTATTGCCTCTGGTGGAGTAGATAGAATAATGCTTGATAATTTTACCCCTGAAGAAACATTGTCGGCAGTAAAGTTAATTAATGGAAGATACGAAACAGAATCGTCGGGTGGAATAACCATAGACACTTTAGAAGATTATGCCAAATGCGGAGTTGATTACATATCAGTTGGAGCTCTTACTCATCAGATAGAAAGTTTAGATATGAGTTTAAAAGCTATATAAAATAACTTTTATTAATTCAAACAAATGGTTGAAGAAGAAAAAAAATACAAAATATTTAATAATAGTATTAGGAAATTTTCAAACAAAATAAAACGAATATCATTCCCCGGTTTCGATAAAATCCCTATTTATTTTGTAATTAAATTCTTTTTTTCAGGCATATCAAAAGGTTATATTGCAACTAGAGCATCAGCAATAGCTTTTAACTTTGCCTTATCAATTTTTCCAACATTAATTTTCTTATTTACATTAATTCCTTTTATTCCAATAGCTAATTTACAAACCGAATTACTCAATTTTATGCAAGAAATAATGCCTGAGAATGCTTACACTTTTCTTGAAAACACTTTAATTAATGTTCTAACAAAAAAAAATGGAGGCTTTCTTTCTATTGGAGCATTAAGCAGTCTTATTTTTTCTACAAATGGAATACATGCTTTAATTCAAGCTTTTAACAATACTTATCATACAATTGAAACTCGAAAATGGCTATCGATACGTGCGGTATCATTAATCTTAGTCTTTATTATTTCTATACTAATGACAACATCAGTACTTCTGTTAACCTTTGGTCAAGGAATAATAACTAAACTTATTGAATTAAATTTAATAGAAACAAATTTTACATATTATTTTATTATTTTTGGTAAGTGGTTAATAATTATTGCTTTCTTATTTTTTGTAATTTCGGCATTATTTTATCTTGCTCCTGCAAAAAAGACTAAATGGAGATTTATTTCAGCAGGATCTACATTAGCAACAATTTTAACTTTATTAACATCTTTGGGATTTTCATATTTTGTTAATCACTTTGGACAATATAATAAGCTATATGGCTCTATAGGAACATTGATGGTAATTTTAATCTGGTTATATTTTATTTCATTTGCTGTTTTATTAGGCTTTGAATTAAATGCCAGTATTAATGATGCTAAACAAAGGAATTTAAATACAGAAAACCATGAATGAGAAATTTGAAGAAAGAAGAAAAGAATATAGGAAAGCACGTTTCGATCTTGAAGATGTTCATCGCGATCCATATAAACAATTCATGGTATGGATGGATAAAGCAATAAAATCAGATATCTACGAACCTAATGCCATGTCTCTTGCTACTTGTGGTAAAAATATGCAACCATCAACCAGAATGGTTTTATTGAAAGAATTAAAAAAGGACGGTTTTATTTTTTTTACAAATTACAATAGCAAAAAAGGAAAACAGCTAAAAGAAAATCCTTATGGCAGCATATTATTTTATTGGCCTGAATTAGAACTTCAAATACGAATTGATGGCAGGATAGAACAAACTACAGATGAAGTATCTGACGAATTTTATCTTTCGAGAACCGGAAAAAGCAGAATTGGAGCATGGGCATCGCCACAAAGTAGCGAAATTCCCGACAAAGAGTATCTCGAGCAATTACATGCCGATTACGAATTACAATTTATTGGTCAATTTCCCAAAAGACCAAAATATTGGGGAGGATATATGTTAATTCCTTACATTTTCGAATTTTGGCAAGGAAGACCAAACCGTTTACACGACAGAATAGAGTATTATCTTGATGATAACGAATGGAAAATAAGAAGACTAGCTCCATAACAGAAGCTAGTCTTTTTTTTTATTTTATATCTTTTTTATTCCGGAAATTCTTTTAATGATTCGTGAATTCCTTTATGAATTTCGTACCAAAATTCCAGGGCAGCTTGTCGTCTATCTTTCTCGAAATATTCAACCCAATATTTTAATTCTTTATTATCAGATTCATCTTCTTCGAATCGTCGTTTTAAAAATATCTGTACAAAATCAATACTTCTTTCCGACTCCCAAAACATTGAACTGTTTCTACTATTTATTCTACTTGCAGTAAGAGCAACGCTATCAAGAAATTCCTTTTTCAATCCAAATAAGGTTCCAATAATATCAGGCATCATTTCTTCGGCCCATTTTCTATGGAAACGACAAGAACCAATATTATCTAAAATTAATTCTCCACATAATCGTTCTGCATTTTTTCTTCCTAATTCTCGTGGTGGAACAAAATCGTTGCCATAATACATATAATACTTACCCATAATAGCCATAGGAGATAATGCTCCCGGAGTCCAATACTGATTAGGGACACTCCATCCGTTTCGGGCAAAAGAATTATACACAAATAAATTTAATAAATTTTTACCTTTTATATTCGACAATCTTCTTCCAAATCTTCTTGGTCCATCACTAAGATCTATCTTTTTACTAATTATTGCATCAATAATTTGAATAGCTAATTCTGAATTATGCACAGAATCTTTAACAACATCAAAGTTTTTTTGACTAAAAACAGGTTTCATATTTACACCTAACTCTTCCGGCTCAACATATCCTTGATCGATACAATCCATCAACCACGAAATAATACCACCAACAGAAATTGCATCGAACCCCATAGTATCGGCATAATGATTTACCTTTTCTGCAGCTCGCTGGTCAAAAATACCACTTAACGGACCCATAGTTTGATATGGTTCATAATCTTTTTTGAATTCGTTATTCATTTTCTTACAAACAGCAGCACAAGGTTCTCCGCAATTTGCTTGTTGCTTTTTAGCAATTGTTTCTTCGTTAAATTGTTTAAGATAATGATCAATAACAAATTTTTTATGAATATCTAACCTTTCGTCTTCACTCATAAATATACTTTTGTAATTAAAGCTAATCATTCTCCCCTTAAGCGTAGCATAATTAACTCCAAAAGTCCCTCCTGTTTGCACACTTGGGTCGTAACGATATTTTGTTGTACTATCAACATCTTTAGCAGCAAGTTTTTGCTGATATTTATCCTGAAACCATTGGTCTGCTACTTTTCTGTCTCTAAAGTCATCTTCTATATGAGTACCTCCATAAATAATAGCAGCAATCCCATGGTCTCTAAACATTTTTGTTCCGAAGCCTCCTCTTCCTGCCCAAGTATCGACAAAAGTAATCTTTCCTTTTTTTATTGGAGCCGAGCCAATAGCACCAAAATCGGTAGAACGAGCAGATGGTCCCACGGCTAGAATTCTTGGTTCATTCTCAAATCTATCTCCAAAAACATTATAGGCATAATCCATCATAGAATAAATACCTTTTTTCCCTTCATTCCACACTTTATCTACATCAATAGGAAGTAACTCAACTTTTATTTCTTCACCATGATTTCTATTTAAGTATAAAATTGATGGCGTTTTAGATTTATTTACAATAGATAATAAATTAATACCTAAATTATTAAAAACCAAACCTGCACCACCCATGGATGAGATATAAAATCCATGCCAACTAGGAGAATTTCCATTTACAATAAGACGATTTGATCCTGGAAAAATAGACCCCGACAACAAGCCTACTCCGATATTTAAACAATCGTATTTCCCGGTTAAGTGTAAACCTAAATCAACCGGACCAAAATATTTACCAATAGGATATCTTTCCATTCTGTAAAAAGATGATTCTGCATCTACAAAAAGAACTTTTTGAGTTTTTGCCATAATTATAATATTTATATAAATTTTCGTTACTAACTTTTATAAAATAATATTATTCATGATTAAATTATTTCAATTGAATCTACAATTTTACAGATTATAGATAAAAGCCAAAATAAGCATAAATTTACAAAAATATTATACAAATACCCATTGTAAAAACAACTATTTTCACAACGAACATCCTAGAAATCAGATTAACATCGACGCAAACGTTTGCAACAAACAATTCTTTTTAAAAGTATTAATTACATACAATGAATATATTTTTGTACTAATTTTTGTATCTCATCGTTTTTACCATAAAGTCTTTCGCTTAAATTTTTATCGTCAAAAGATTTTAGTCTAGAGATAATACTTGTTACTAAACCTTTTGGAAAAACATTATATTTTTCAAAATATTCTCGTTTATTCTCGAGAGATTCAGATGATTCGAAACATGATGTAGGTAACGATTCGAGTTGCTCAAGTCTATCTTTATTCTCATCGTTAAAGATATTTACATCTATATATAATTTTTCTGCTATTTCGAGAGCATTATCCATTTCAAGACCATGTTGAGTTGCAACAATAAGCCCTGCTACTAATTGATATAAATCGGCAGAACCATCAGGAGCACGAAACTCTACAGTTTGCTTACTTGTTCCATCAATTTCTTTAATCTTTTCAAGCGGATTGGCATCAGACACCATATTTGCTGCACCCATCCATCCTAATGGTACACGAACAAGAGCAGAGCGATTACTGTCGCCCCAGCAGATATTTGTAGGTGCTTCTTGGTGAGGCACTAAACGTAAATAGGAAGTTGGAATAGTATTTCCAAAAGCTGTTAACGACTTGGACAAATCTAGTATTCCTGCCATCATTCTTTTCGATACATCACTCAATTTACCGTCCTGAACCATAACATTTTTACCATCTTTTTCTAACATCATATGAATATGTAAACCACTACCGGCTTTACCTACTGTAATTTTAGGTGCAAAACTAATTTCTACTCCATATTCATTAGACAGATTTCTTAATATCCACTTAGCAACAATCATCTGATCAACTGCATCTTCTGCATTTACAGGCAAAAATTCTATTTCGTGTTGTTCGAAACTTTGGTTTTCTTTCGAAAAATTTCCGACTTCTGAATGACCATATTTTATTTTTCCTCCACATAATCCGATTAATCTAAGAGCTTCTACTCTAAATTCTTCGAATTTTGCATAAGGTTTCGATTCGTGATATCCTTTTTGGTCGACAGCAGGATAAAATTCATCCTTCTCGTAATTAATATAAAACTCTAATTCTCCAAGAGCTTTAAATGTATATCCTGTAGCTTTAGTTAATTCTTTATGCGCTTTCTTTAATATATATTCAGGAGCACTCTCTAAAGGTTTTCCTGAACTATTATAAAAAGAGCACAAGATATCTATTGAAGGAATCTCTGAAAATGGATTTAAAAAAGCTGTCTTAAAGCGAGGGACAACATACAAATCGCTTGAACCTGCTTCTATAAAAGAAAATAAACTCGAACCATCTACTCTTTCTCCTGTTGAAAGAATAGTTTCTAAATGTTCTTTACTTGAAATTATAAAATTTAAAGTTTTTAATTTACCATCTTCTCCAACATACCTAAAATTAATCATCTCAATTTCATTATCCTCAATAAAATTAATGATATCGTCTTTAGTAAAATCAGAAGCAGGCTTCTTTAAATATTTAACTAATTCATTCGGGTTTAACAAAATTTCTGAATCTTTCATATTATATTTTTTTACACCACATTTATTTATAATAACATTCTACACTTATCAAAATATAATTTCTCTTATAATCTATCAAAAAAAAATAATTTGAAAAAGTGTATAAAAATAGCTATAATATTAATTAAAAACACATTCTCAACATGTTTAACAATATATAAATTACTATTTTTCTAAACTTGCTATTCTTTCTTCTATAACAACTATTTTTTCTTCTGCTTCTTTTTTCTTTTTTCTTTCAATATTAACGACTTTCTCTGGAGCATTATTTACAAAACTATCGTTACTTAATTTTTTCTCTACCGATTTTAAGAACCCCTTAGTATATGTAAGTTCTTCTTTCATTTTTGCTATTTCTTCATCAATATTTACAAGCTCTCCTAATGGAATAAAATATTCATCAGATTTAATAATAAAAGAAATAGCTTCTTCAATTTTCTTATCGGTATTTTCTATTTTTGAAATATTTCCTAATTTTAATAATACTGCATCAAATTGCGATTTATTAGCACCCTTAATAAACAGTTTTAAGCTTTCTTTTTGTGGAATATTTTTTTCTTTCCTAATATTTCTGATTGCTGTAATTGTTTCTTTTACATCTTCGAAAGAATTAATAATATTATGATTATAATTTTCTGCCTTAGGCATATTTTCAATCATAATACTCTCGCCATCGTTTCGTTCTTCTATTAAATGCCAAATTTCTTCGGTAATAAATGGCATAAAAGGATGTAATATTTTTAATAATATATCGAAAAACTCTATTGTCTGTTCAAGGGTTTTTTTATCAATTGGTTGTTGATATGCAGGTTTTATCATCTCGAGGTACCACGATGAAAATTCATCCCAAAATAACTTATAAACAAGCATTAAGGCTTCAGACAATTTGAATTTAGAAAACAAATTATCGATATTTTCTATTTCTTTGTTCAAACGAGCACTAAACCATTCTATACTTTTTTTTGCATATTCGGGTTGTTCAATATTTTTATCAACGTCCCAATTTTTAACTAATCGAAAAGCATTCCAGATTTTATTGCTAAAATTTCTTCCTTGTTCGGTTAAATTCTCATCAAATAACAAATCGCCTCCGGCAGGCGAGCACAACAACATTCCAACCCTAACACCATCGGCACCATATTTTTTCATTAGCTCAATAGGATCTGGTGAATTACCTAAAGATTTCGACATTTTTCTTCTTTGCTGATCTCGAACGATTCCTGTTAGGTAAACATTCTTAAATGGTTTCTCTCCATTATATTCATATCCAGCCATTATCATTCTTGCTACCCAGAAAAACATAATTTCGGGTGCAGTAACTAAATCATTAGTTGGATAATAATATTTATAATCTTCGTTATCGGGATTATTTATTCCATCGAATACAGAAATTGGCCACAACCACGACGAAAACCAAGTATCTAACACATCTTCGTCTTGTTTTAAATCTTTTACAGTAAGATTATTGTCGCCTGATTTTTCTCTGGCTAATTCTATAGCTTTTTCTTCTGTTTCGGCTACAACATAACCGCCATTAGGTAAATAATATGCAGGTATTCGTTGTCCCCACCATAATTGTCGCGACACACACCAATCCTTAATATTATCCATCCAATGTTTATATGAATTAACAAATTTGGCAGGATGAAATTGCACATTATTATTTACAACATTATCGAGAGCCGGCTTAGCAAGATTTTCCATATTACAAAACCATTGCATCGATAGTTTTGGTTCAATAACTGCATCTGTTCTTTCAGAGTATCCTACTTTATTTACATAATCTTCGATTTTTACAATATATTTTTCTTTATCAAGATCTTTTACAATAAGTTTTCGTGCTTCGAACCTATCTTTTCCTACATATAAAGTTGCGCTTTCATTTAGAGTCCCATCATCATTAAAAATATCAATAATTTCTAGATTATGCTTATCACCAATAGTATAATCATTAATATCATGAGCCGGTGTTATTTTTAATGCTCCTGTTCCAAATTCTCGGTCAACATATTCGTCAACAATAATAGGAATTACTCGATTTACTAAAGGGACAATTGCCTTTTTACCATGAAATTTTTTAAATCTTTCGTCTTCGGGATGAACACAAATAGCAGTATCGCCTAAAATGGTTTCGGGACGAGTTGTTGCAATAGTTATATATTCATCACTATCTTCAACTTTATATCGTACATAAAATAATTTCGATTGTAATTCTTTATGATTTACTTCTTCGTCGGAAACAGCAGTTTGAGCTTGAGGATCCCAATTTACCATTCTAACACCTCGATATATTAGACCCTTATTATACAGATCGACAAAAACTTTAATCACACTAGCAGACATATTCTTATCCATAGTAAATTTTGTGCGATCCCAATCGCAAGAAGCTCCAAGTTTTTTCAGCTGATCTAAAATAATTCCCCCCTGTTTTTCTTTCCACTCCCAGACATGTTCTAAGAATTCTTCACGAGAAAGAGAATTTTTATCAATACCTTCTTCTTTTAATTTCTTAACAACCTTCGCTTCAGTTGCAATAGATGCGTGATCGGTTCCGGGAACCCAACAGGCATTTTTCCCTTGCATACGTGCTCTTCTAACTAAAATATCTTGAATAGTATTATTAAGCATATGCCCCATATGTAAAACCCCTGTAACATTTGGCGGAGGAATAACAATTGTATAAGGCTCTCTATTATCTGGTTCTGAATGGAACAATTTATTATCAATCCAGTATTTATACCATTTATCTTCGGTTTCTTTCGGGTTATATTTTGTTGGTATCTGCATTATATATAATTTACTTAATTACTATTTACTTTCTATATCGAAAAATCTTGTAAAAATATAAATTTCTAAAATAAAATCAGTCTTAATATTTCTTTTAAACTAAAATATTAAGTTTTTTTTACCATAATAAGTTAATTTTTATTTTTTAACACTAATTTTGCATTCAAATAATTAAAAATCAATATTTAATTTTTAAAAATTAATAATATGAAAAAATCTATATTCTCATTATTTTTAATTGTATTTATAACTATTTCTGCTTTCTCTCAAGAAGATGAAATAATAACAAATAAAGAGAAAAAAGAACTTCCTGATATTTTCTTTAAAGAATTAAATCACAATTTTGGGACAATCAAATATCAAGAAGAAGCTCTTTACAAATTTGTATTTACAAACACTGGTAAAGAACCACTATTGCTTACAAACGTTAGATCTTCTTGTGGCTGCACTGTTCCAACATGGCCCAAAAAACCAATTAAGCCAGGTAAAAAAGGAGAAATATCTGTTAAATACAATACTCGAATTATTGGCTCATTTGCTAAATCGATAATGGTATTTTCAAATGCAAAAACATCGCAAATAAAACTTACAATTAAAGGTAAAGTACTTAATCCGGAAAAAAAATAATAAATTAATAAAAATAATTATGCCACAAATATCAGATAAAGGACAGGCAATGCCATCGTCACCAATTCGAAAATTGGTTCCTTTTGCCGAAGAAGCAAAAAATAAAGGAAGAAAAGTTTTTCATCTAAACATCGGACAACCAGATATACCTACACCAGAAGTATCGATGGATGCAATAAGAGCAACCGACATAAAAGTTGTAGAATATAGTCATTCAGCAGGTCAAGAATCGTACAGAAAAAAATTAGCAAAATATTATCAAAACATCAATATCAATATTGATCATAACGATATGTTAATTACTACCGGAGGTTCAGAAGCAATAACAATTGCTTTTTTAAGTTGCTTAAATCCTGGAGACGAAGTTATTATTCCTGAGCCTTTTTATGCTAATTATAATGGTTTTGCTGTTTCTTCAGGAGTAGTAATAAAACCAATTACATCTACTATTGAAAATGATTTTGCATTACCTTCGATAGAAGAATTTGAAAAACTTATTACACCAAAAACCAAAGGTATTGTAATTTGTAATCCTAATAATCCTACAGGATATTTATATTCTGAAGATGAATTAAATCAAATAAAATCTCTAATTCAAAAGCACGATTTATATTTATTTTCCGATGAAGTTTATAGAGAATTTTGCTATGATGGCAACTCTCATATCTCGGCAATGCACTTAGAAGGAATAGAAAATAATGTAATTCTTATGGATTCTGTTTCGAAACGATACAGTATGTGCGGAGTAAGAATCGGTGCTTTAATTACAAAAAATAAAGAAGTAATTAATACTGCTATGAAATTTGCACAAGCAAGATTATGCCCTCCATCTTTTGGACAAATTGCCAGTGAAGCTGCTCTTGACACTCCTAAAGAATATTTCGACGAAGTATATAACGAATATATTGAACGTAGAAATTATATGGTTGATGCTCTGAATAAAATGGACGGTGTTTATTCTCCAAAACCCAAAGGAGCATTTTATACTGTTGTAAAACTACCTGTTGATAATACTGACGAATTTGCAAAATGGTTATTAACCGATTTTGAATACAACAATCAAACAATTATGCTTGCTCCTGCTTCGGGATTCTATTCAACACCAGGATTGGGAAAACAAGAAGTACGTATCGCATACGTATTAAAAATCGAAGACTTAAAAATTGCAATGAAAGTATTAGAAGAAGCCTTAAAAGTTTATCCTGGCAGAATCTAAATTAATTTCGTATTATATTAAGATGGTATCCAAAAAGTAAAGTTTCAATCTATTTATGTCATATTGAGCTTGTTGAAATATCTCATTTTTAGATTAATAGATTAACTTCGTTGAGCTCGTTTCATTCGGTTCTTCGACTTCGCTCAGAATGACAACAATTTGGCCTTTTTGGACACCATCTTTTTTATTCTTCAAAATCGGGATATAACAGATATTTTTTACGAATAGTCTTAAATTTTGCTATATCTATTTGCCAACTCTTTCTTATTTCTTTCTCTGATTCTCCATTTTGAATCTGAAGCATTAAGTTTTTATTCCCGCATATATTATAGAAAAACGGTTTGAAAAAATCATCTTTTTTCTCAACATTATTATATGCAAAAAACAACCACGATAAATTTATCTTTTTTAACGAAATTAACGAATCAATATTTATTTTCGCTAAACAAACACCATTACATTCAACGTCTTTATTTTTAGGATATTTACTAACACCTTCAATAGATTTAGGGATATATTTATAATTTGCATTTTTCAAATACGGAGAACCAAATATCTGAAAAGGTAATTCTGTTCCACGACCGACATTAATTTTTGTTCCTTCAAAAAAGCCTAATGATGGATATAAATAAACAGCTTTCATATTTTGCAAATTAGGAGAAGGACGCACAGGTAATTGATATAATGAATCGTGAGTATAATTTTTACACAAAATATATTTCACATTACATTTGTTCGATTTCTTCAACCAATTTTCTCCTTCAATCATTCTGGCATACTCTGCCATTGTCATCCCATGAACTAACGGAACCGGATGCAAACCTACAAATGACTGAAAAGCTGTATCTAAAGTAGGACCGTCTATATAAAAACCATTAGGATTTGGTCTATCTAGAACCAAAAACTCGACATTATTCTCTGCACAAGCTTCCATTACATAATGCATTGTAGAAATATAAGTATATATCCTAACTCCAACATCCTGAATGTCGAATACAACTATATCTACATCAGATAAATCTTTTCTTTTTGGTTTTTTATTTTTACCGTAAAGCGATACTATTTTTAAACCCGACTTTATATCGTAATAATCTTCTATATATTCTCCTGCATCGCCATTACCTCTAAAACCATGTTCCGGACAAAATACTTTTTTAATATCAACATTAAGAGCCAATAAACTATCGACAATATGAGTTTGTTTAATTAACGAGGCGTGATTAGCTACAATTGCAACTTTCTTATTTTTCAGTAAAGGAAGATATTTATTTACCTGCTCGGCTCCAGGAATAATATTATTTGTTGTTAGTTTATTAACATTTCCACATGAGCTTAATGTAACAATTAAATATACTATAAAAAGGATTTTAAATATTCTCATTTATTTATAAAATAAATTTTCTAAATCGTTTAAAACGCCTAATTTAATAATTATTTTACTTTAAATTAATATGATTAAACTATTTAGCATAATTAAAATGTTATTATTCGTAAATTTTAAAAATATTATTTTTAAAATTTATAGAATCGATAAATTAACTGCTTTCTAAACAAAGCCTATTCTCTAAAAGTTTGAAAAACAAAAATTAATTTTCTTAATCTTTATTAGAATAATATTTATTACATCAATAATTTAATCTAAGTTCAATATGCAATATTTTACTACATTTGTAAAAATTTAAATATAACAAATCTTGAACATCGAACTATTTATTGCAAAAAGAATTTTCTCTGACAAATTAACAAAGAAAAGAATTTCAAAACCAATTGTAGGTATTGCTGTTTTTGGCATTGCATTAGGCTTAGCTGTAATGATTCTTTCAGTTGCAATTATGATTGGTTTTAAAACCGAGATAAGTAATAAAGTAATTGGTTTTGGATCGCATATTCAAATTGTGAATTATGATTCAAACAGGTCTTTCGAAACAATACCAATAGATAAAAATCATAAATTATTTTCAGATATTGATAACTTAAAAGGGGTAAAACACATACAACAATTTGCAACAAAAGCAGGGATAATTAAAACAAAAACAGATATTCAAGGAATTGTTTTAAAAGGTATTGGAAACGAATTTGATTGGTCGTTTTTTAAGGAATACTTAATAAAAGGAGAAGTATTCCAAATAAATGATTCGATTAAGTCAAATAATATTTTAATCTCAAAATATATATCATCAACATTAAAACTAAATGTTGGAGATAAAATTGCTATATATTTTATTCAACAACCACCAAGAATACGAATATTTAAAATTTCCGGAATATACGAAACTAGTCTTGCAGAATTCGACGAGAAATTTGCACTTATTGATATTGCTCATATTCAGAAATTAAACAATTGGTCAAAAAATCAAATAAGTGGCTATGAAATACAACTCGAAAATTTCAATAATCTCGATGCTATAAATACCGAAATACAAGATATTGTTAACTTTTATTTGACCCCAAATGGTTCGCATTTAAAAACATTAAGCATAAAAGAAAAATATCCTCAAATGTTCGATTGGCTAAACCTAATAGATTTAAACGTATGGGTTCTCCTCTCTCTTATTCTAATGGTAGCAGGATTTAATATGGTTTCAGGATTATTAATTCTAATTTTAGAAAGAACTAATATGATAGGCATATTAAAAGCTCTTGGAAGTAACAATTGGTCTATTCGAAAAATTTTCATTTATCAATCAACATTTTTAATATCTAAAGGATTATTTTGGGGAAATATTTTCGGGCTATTAATTTGTTTTATACAATATAAATTTCATTTAATCTCTCTCGATCCTGAATCATATTATTTAGATGCTGTTCCTATTAGTATTAACATTATTCATATTCTTGCTTTAAATTTTGGAACTTTATTTATAACTGTTTTTATGTTAATTGTACCATCATACATAATCTCAAAAATTAGTCCCGAAAAAACAATAAAGTATAGCTAATATTCTTCAAATCTTAAGAAATTATATTTTACAATAGTAAGAATTACAAATAATATGCATCTAAATAAATCGTTAAGATTAAACATTGAAATCATAAATCTATAAATATCAAGTTTGGTAAATTGATATGTTTTAACTATTTTTAATTGCTAAGTTAATACTTCGTTATTTAACATATAACGAATATTTCCGACTAAAGGATTAAAAATAATAAACATATGAAAAATAACACATCCCTAAATTTCAACCCAAAAGATAATTACGAAAAAACAAAAAAAGAAATCGGATACGTTTCTATAAAAGATGCCACAAAAAAAGATTACGAAAGAATTGGTTTCATGTCCGGACTTGAAGTTCATCAACAACTAAAGACTAAAGAAAAATTGTTTTGTAGATGTCCTGCAGGCATTTATCATGATGATGACAATTATAATGCTGAGATAATTCGACACATGCGTCCTACACTCAGCGAACTAGGAGAATACGATGGGACAGCTTTGATGGAATACAAAACTAAGAAAGAAATTATTTATAGAATAAATAATGAGAATGCATGTACATACGAAATTGATGATACGCCTCCATTTAAGATAAATAAAGAAGCTTTAGAATATGCCCTAGAAATATCTTTACTCTCAAAATTAAATATTGTAGGAGAAGTTCATATTACAAGAAAACAATACTTAGATGGAAGTATTCCTACCGGATTTCAGCGCACTGCAATTATTGGAGTTGAAGGAGAAATACCTTTAAAAAATAAAAAAGTACGTCTAATACAATTAAGTATTGAAGAAGATTCGTGCCGCGAAATATCAGATATTAGACATACTCGAATATATAAAACCGACAGATTAGGAATGCCACTTATTGAAACTGTTACGTATCCCGACATGTTTACTCCTGAAGAGTTAAAAGAAGCGGCTGAATATATTCGTTTCTTAAATCGTAGTACAAACAAAGTAAGAACAGGAATTGGAGCAGGGCGCGAAGATGTAAATGTCAGCTGTAAAGGAGGAACGCGAGTAGAAATAAAAGGAGTTGCCCATATTAAATGGATACCAAAACTATCACACAACGAAGCATTTAGACAATGGGCTCTATTAAATATTAAACAAAAATTAATAACTAATATTAAAGATCAGACAAACTGGAAAATTCAACATACCGAAATTAATTATCGAGATTATGATTTAAAATACGAACCATTAACTGACGGATTAATTAATAAATACAAAATAATTGCAATTAATCTTCCTAATTTTAAAGGTATTCTTTCACACTTTACTCAACCCGGGAAAATATTTGCAAACGAAATATCCGATAGATTAAAAGTAATTGCATGTTTAGAAAAACCAAATTTATCACATTCCGAAGAGATAATAAAAACTATTAATTCTGATAATTTTAAGAAATTAAAACAACTTTTTAAAACCGGAGATAATGATGCTCAAATAATTTTTTGGGCCCCCGACGAAGACATTACTACAGCATTAGAAACGATAGAAGAAAGATGTAAAATGGCTTTTATTGGAGTACCTGAAGAAACAAGGAAATATCTTTCCGATGGAACAACAATATTTGAAAGGGTTCTTCCCGGAGCCGACAGAATGTATCCCGATACAGATTCTGCTCCTATACCTTTAGAAAATGATTATATAGAAAATATTCAAAACAATCTTCCTTCTGAAATAATTGACAGATATAAACAATTAATAAAATGGGATATTCCCGAAGACACTTACACATATATCTTTAGGAATAATTTATATCATATACTAAAAAAAATAATTATTGATTTAAATATAAATCCCAAATTTATTGGGACTTTCTTCGGGCATAAACTAAAATTTATTGAAGGTCATTACAAATCGGCCGAAATATTTAATTACGACAAAATATATCTTCTTTTTAAATTTATTACAGAAAACGATTTAGAGATTCAACTAAGCAAAAAAATGTTGCCCCTTGTATATCAATATCCTAAAATGGATTTCGAATCAATACTTACAAGTATAGAATTTAAAAAAACATCTTATGATGATATCATTTCAAAAATTCCTTTTTTAAAGAAAAAATATACAGAAATACGTATTTCTCAAAATAATGATGCAGAAACAAACTGGATAATGGGAGAATTACAAAAATCTGCACTAGGGAATATTTCACCAAAAAAACTTATTGAAGAACTAGAAATTAATTAAGAATTAATATTCAATTATAATGAACAAAGATATTTTTCAAGGATATAAAGGAAAGGCTTTAGAAATACTAAAAAATTATAACGTACGAGTATGGGGAAGCACAAAAATTTCTACTACTCGTGGAAATTTTGAAGGAACAGTATTGCCACGCTCAGAAAATGATGATGATACTCACATAGTACTTAAAATAATAACCGGATACAATATTGGCATTGATACAAATACAATTGTTAATATGATAGAAACAGGGTATCAAAAAGCTAATTATAAGATTCCTGAAAAAGAATTCCCTTATACAAAAAACAAACCAAATGTAAAACTATTTGGAACAGGTGGAACAATTGCATCTAGATTAGATTATAGAACAGGAGCAGTAATTCCTGCATTTTCTCCCGGAGAATTATATGGAGCAGTTCCCGAATTAGCTGACATCTGCAATTTAACAACAGAAAAAGTATTTGCTGTTTTCAGCGAAAATATGGGGCCCAAACAATATAAAACATTAGCAATAGCCATTGGAAAAGAAATAGAAAATGGTATTGATGGTATAATAATAGGACATGGAACTGACACTTTAGGTCATACTGCAGCTGCCCTTACATTTATGATTCAGAATCCTCCTGTCCCCATTGTTCTAGTTGGTTCACAACGCTCATCCGACAGACCATCATCAGATGCCGCTAGAAACTTAATTCATTCGGCATATACAGCAGGACATTCCGACATTGCAGAAGTTATGGTATGTATGTTTGGTCCAACTTCCGACGAATATGGATTTCTCCACAGAGGAACAAGAGTTAGAAAAATGCATTCATCATATAGATCAACCTTCAGAACCATCGGAGACATCCCATTAGCAACTGTTTCTGATAATAATGTAAATTTAATTAAAAAAACTTATAATCATCGCCGAAAAGATAGAAAAGTTAATATTCTACCATTTTTCGAAGAAAAAGTTACAATCGTTTATTATTATCCCAATATGCAACCCGACATAATTAACATGCTAGTTGACAACGGATATAAGGGAATTGTTATTGCAGGAACAGGTTTAGGACATGTAAACAAACCTCTTTATGAAGCATTAGAAAGAGCAACAAAAAAAGGAGTATGTGTTTATATGACAGTCCAAACATTATGGGGATATGTTAATATGTTTGTTTACGATACAGGTCGCGACCTAATGAATAAAGGAGTTATTCCTACAGAAAATATGCTACCTGAAGTTGCATACATAAAACTAGCTTGGGCCTTAGGACAAACAAATGATATAGAAAAAGTAAAAAAAATAATGCTTACTCCTATTAATGATGAAATAACTCCTAAAGAACCATATAATGGATATTTAATATATCAAGGAGGCGTACCTGAAGTAGAAAACTTTATTAAACAATTTCATAAATAATATATGTTCGAAAATTATATTAAGTACTTAAATAAAAAACTAAAAAAAACATTGCCTGGAGAAAAAGCTCAAAACAAAATGGCTCCGACAAAACATCTTAGCAATATTCCAATTGCCGATAATATTATTAATTCTGCAGTGCTTTTATTACTTTATCCTCATAATAACAATATCTACACTTTACTAATTCAACGTCCTATATATAATGGTCAACACAGTGGACAAATTTCTTTTCCGGGAGGAAAATATGAAATTACTGACAAAAATCTTACCCAAACAGCATTACGAGAAACTTATGAAGAAATTGGAATAAATCCTACAGAAATAGAAATAATTGGAAATCTTAGTCAATTATACACACCTGTTAGTAATTATAAAATATATCCATTCGTTGGCTATTTGAATAAACAGCCAAATTTTAAAATCAATTTTGAGGTAGAAAAAATATTAGAAATTAATATTATCTCATTTTCTGAAAATAATATTCATATTATAGAAAAAACTAGTTTCGACGGATACAAATTTAACACCCCTGTATATAAAATAAACAACTTAGATATTTGGGGAGCTACTGCAATGATATTATCAGAATTTTCTGAAATTAATAATAAAATATTTACTCATCACGAATAAGATTTTTGTATTGTTTATATCTATCAATAATCTGAGAAACATATAAATATGTTTCTTGCCCACGACAATATCCAAATTTTACAATAGAATCTTTATAATATTTAGGATTTGACTTTTTCAATATATAATCGTCAACATTATTATCCCAGATATTAGGATTTTTTCCATATTTTTTTGCAAGACGTCGTGCATCAAGCACATGCCCCAAACCTGTATTATATGAAGCTAACATAAACTTTATTCTCTCATTCTTATCTTCTATTCCTATATTTATTAACCTTTTATCTAACCATTGAATAAACAATACTCCTGCTTTAATATTTTGTGTTGGAGACGATTCTTTATTCACTCCAAATCTAGCAGCAGTTGATGGCATTAATTGCATTAATCCATAAGCTCCAGCCCATGATTTTACATTTGGAACAAATCTCGATTCTTGATATATTAATGATGCTAATAATCTCCAATCGATTTCTGCAATCTTACTATAATTCTTAATACATTCATCATACTTAGAGATTTTTCCACTATTTATTGTATAAAAATCACTTCTTTGAATTGATGCAGAACGTCGATTTTTAAAATATTTATTATAAATTATTCTATATTTATTACCTTTTTTAAACTCAATTAACCATTTATTAATAACCATTCTCAATGAGTCATCCCCTTCCCTAACACCCCAAGCAAGACTTTGTGGAAAACTAATAGCAGTTTGCACATCAAGATTCGGGTAATATGTCTTATTTACTAAAGCAACATTTTCATCAGAAATAGTATATTTAATTTCTTCGCTTGCAACTAAAGCAATTAGTTCTTCAACTTCTAAACTATCGCTTTCAACAATAAAAATAGTATCTCCAATCTCATCCGACAAATTTTTCAATCTATTTGCATAAGCCGAATTTTTTTGAACATATATTTTTTTCCCAGCTAAATCTAATTGATTACGTATCAAACTATCTGATAATTCTGAATCGTTCATACTCTTCCACCCTTTAGGCTTCTTCTGGACTAATACTTGTCTTGTAGTACTATGAGGAACAGTGAAATCAATTATAGCATCTCTCTCCTTTGTTTTTGTAAGATTATAGGCAAGTATATCGCATTTTTTTGATATCAAATCATCGAAACTTTTCTCAATATCATTACAAACCCTACTATCTAATTCTACCCCAATGTGTTCAGCAAAAATTTTCATTAACTCATACTGATAACCCATTGGCTCACCTCTATAAATAAAATAATTTGTGGAATTAAAATCAAATACAACTTTTATTGTTCCAGATTTTCTAATTTTTTCTAGAGAAGTAACTTTTTTAGAACTCTTTTCTTCTGTTTTAGAGCAAGTTACAAAAATTGCAAAAACCATTAAAAGAATGATAATTTTCAGAGATACTAAATATAAATATTTTATCAAAATATATAAGATTGATTCAACATATAATTTACGTAATATTAATAATTAAGTTTCATCATTAATATCATCAAAATTGATGTTTGTCAAAAACAAAAACATTTTCAACAAATCTAAGATACTAAAAAAGCCTCAATTCAAAAAAGAATTGAGGCTTTAAAAAAGTCGGCGAC
>CAZDCZ010000008.1:0-46254 GCA_964504155.1 uncultured Bacteroidales bacterium
TATAGAAGCATTGAAGAAAAGTATGCTAGCTTGATGCATTTAGCATAGTTATTTTTAAGCTAGAGCATTTAATAATTATAAATTAATTACTTAGAAGAAATTTTACTTATCGATATTATGTAAAAATAAAAATAAAAAGAATATAGAAAAATAAGTAACTTTTTTGTTTTTTTAATGTAAAAAGATTGTAACTTCGCATAATTTTTATTGCAATAATTCGTTAAGGAATAGAATCAAATCGAAATAAGTACGAAAACACATATGTTTAGTAGGGTTTTATAATATTGTATTTATTTAAGAATGAAAGGGATATTAAAGGATGAGACAATTAAAGATTACGAAATCAATTACCAATAGAGACAGCTCGTCTTTAGAGAAATATCTTCAGGAAGTTGGGAAAGAAAGTTTGATATCAGCTGAAGAAGAAGTAGAATTAGCCCAAAGAATTAAAAAGGGAGATAAAGTAGCTTTAGAGAAATTAACAAAAGCTAACTTAAGATTTGTTATTTCTGTTGCAAAACAATATCAATTTCAGGGTTTATCGTTACCCGATTTAATTAATGAAGGAAATCTTGGATTAATTAAGGCTGGTGAGCGTTTCGACGAAACTAAAGGATTTAAGTTTATTTCGTATGCTGTTTGGTGGATTCGACAATCGATTCTACAAGCTATTGCAGAACAATCAAGAGTTGTTCGTTTGCCTCTAAATAAAGTTGGTTCGCTAAATAAATTGCATAAAGCTTATGCAACACTAGAGCAGAGACACGATCGTACTCCAACAGCTTCCGAGCTTGCAGAATTTGTTGATCTTCCTCAAGAAAAAGTTGAAAGTACTATGCAACTATCAGGGAAACCTCTTTCTGTTGATGCTCCATTTGCCGATGGAGAAGAAGGAAGTTTGTTAGATGTTATGGAGAATAAAGACGCTGTAAATACTGATTCTTTCCTTATTGACGAGTCGCTTAGCCGCGAAATAGAAAGAACACTAAACGTTTTGCCCGAAAAAGAAAAAGCTGTAATTAAATATTATTTCGGATTAGGCGTTTCTGAAATGTCGCTCGAAGAAATTGGATTAGAATTAGATCTTACGAGAGAACGTGTTCGACAAATTAAAGAAAAAGCTATTAGAAGATTAAGACATTCTTCAAAAAATAAATTGTTGAAAAAATATTTAGGATAATATTATAATTTATTCAAAAAAAATGGGACATTTATGTTCCATTTTTTTGAATGGGATATTTTCCTTAATTCCGCAACCACATAAAAATACTAAAAAAACTAGAAGCCTAAATGTATTTTCACTTTATTTCTTATTCAAAACTGTAGAATAATACTACTTATAAAACCACGACTAATTTTGCTTTAGATACTTCTTTATCAAATAAAAGAGTGTTATCATAAAAATTGTACTATTCATAATGCTGCTTTATTAAGACGCTGATTATGATACATATAAGACAACGGATGTTGCGTATGTATCCATGCTTACTACAAGTAATAGGTCGCAATTCTTCTAAATTAATCGATAATATGGGATATCGCAACGAAGAGTTAGAAGCAAATAAAGAATTTTGGAACGATTTGAGAAATGGGATTGTAAAAAAAAGAAACAAATACTGTGAAATTTAATTTGAACACACACTTTTGTTGAAACTTATACTCCAATCTTCGATGAAGATGGAAATCCTGAAGAAGTGTTGAAAATTGCAACAGATATAACAGAATTTGCAAAATAATTCATTATCTTTAAAAATAAAAAAGTTATTGATCGTTTCCATGTTCAAGAAATAGCTTATGATACTTTTCAAGAAATGAGAATTGCACATAGGTGGAATGCTATAAATGCAGAAACTAATGCAATAGAAAATGCAAAATCTGATAACATAAAATATATATCAAAGGTATTTCAAAATGGAGATACATGAAAACAATTATTAGCCCGTAGCAGATATTTGCTCTTTAAATCACAAGAGAAATGGATAGAGAAACAAAAAGTACGAGCTAAAATATTATTTATAGAATACCCTGATATCAAAGAAGCCTATAACCTAACTCATTCATTAAGAATGATATTCTCTCATACTAAAACAAAAGGTGTTGCATATACAAAATTTGCTCAATGGTTCAATACTATAACAGAATCAGGGTTCAAATCTTTTAATACTAACAAATTTGGAGTTTTTAAGAACCCCAAATTTGGGTATTTCTAAATCGGGATTATCCGCATTGCTTCCCACTATCCATCGCAAATCCATACAATTCGTTACACTTTTGTATGAATAATGCAAGTTAATACTATATCTGCCACAATTTATTCTCATTATCCGGAAATTCTTAACTTTTTTGATAATCGAAGTACAAATGCTTCTGCTGAATCTTTTAATGCTAAAATTAAAGCTTTCAGAGCTACGCAAAGAGGTGTGACAGATATATCTTTTTTTCTTTTTAGACTTGCTAAAATTTATGCCTAAGCCATCCTAATTTTTTGCTGACCCATAATATGGCTATTTTGTGAATAATTTCAATATTCATTCCATCCCCTGATACACCCATTAGATATTTATTATCTTGAGATTGGCTGAGCAAAAGTTGTTACATCTTTTCCTGTGATTTGTGTGTCGCAAAGAATAATTAATCTTTCAAGAACATTACGAAATTCACGAATATTCCCTGTCCAATTAATTTTTTTCAAGCTTTCAATAGCATCCTTAGTTATTTCTTTTTTCGAAACCCCATAATCGGCACATATTAGGTCGTTAAAATGTTCGGCAAGTAATGGAATGTCTTCAATTCTTTCGTTTAACGATGGAACCTTAATAAGTATTACACTTAAGCGGTGATATAAATCTTCTCTGAAGGTGTTATTTTCGATTTCCTTTTTTAGGTTTTTATTTGTTGCTGCAAGAATTCTTACATCAACTTTTATTTCTTTATCGCTACCAACACGGGATATTTTTTTTTCTTCGAGAGCTTTTAGAACTTTTGCTTGTGCTTTTAGACTCATATCGCCAATTTCGTCAAGAAATATTGTTCCTTGATGTGCTTGTTCGAATTTTCCTTTTCGTTGTTTATGGGCAGAAGTAAAAGCTCCTTTTTCGTGTCCAAAGAGTTCACTTTCTATTAGTTCCGAAGGAATAGCAGCGCAATTTACTTCGACAAATGCTTGCTGTGATCTTTCGCTTTTTTCGTGTAACCATCGGGCAACAAGTTCTTTTCCTGTTCCGTTTGGTCCGGTTATTAATACCCTGGCATTAGTTGGAGCTACTTTCTCTATTAAATTTTTAACTTGAATAATAGGTTTCGATTCGCCAATAATTTCGTACGATTTGTTAACTTTCTTTTTTAATGTTTTTGTTTCGGTAATAAGACTCGATTTATCAAGTGCATTCTTTATTGTTATCAATAATCTGTTTAAATCAACTGGTTTTTCAATAAAATCGAAAGCCCCTTTTTTTATTGATTCAACGGCAGTGTCGATATCTCCATGTCCCGATATCATAATAATTGGAATATCGGTAGCTATAGAATATAGTTTTTCAAGAACTTCGATACCATCCATTTTTGGCATTTTAATATCAAGAATTACTATATCGTATTTATTATCTGTAAATAGTTGTATTCCTTCTTCACCATCTTTAGCTAAATCGACATTATGTTTCTCGTACTCTAAAATATCTTTTAAAGTATCTCTTATGCTTTTCTGGTCGTCTATTACTAATATCTTAGCCATATTTTTTATTATTTAATACGATTATTATTCTTTATTTTATTTATTGAATTTAAAAATTCAGCAAGAACTCCTTCTTTTATTGCATAGTTTGATTGAAAGAATTCTGACAGATTAAATTTTTTCAGTATAAAATTAACAAAAATACTTGCTAATACAATCATGTCGACTCGAACTTGCTCTAATCCTTTCATAGTCATTCTTTCCGAGTGTGTCGATTTGAGTAATACAGTATGTAATTTATTATATTCTTCAATGTCGAATTTATATGACGAATCTCCAAATCCTTCGATATTTGTAATGTTTTTAGTTTCTAATATCATCGATCTAAACGAGTCGAAAGTTCCCGAGCTTCCAATTAATGTTTTAGGTTTATAAATACTAATAGCATTGAATAATATATCGAGTTTGTTTTCTATATACGATTCTATTTCTGATATTTCGTTTTTGCTTATCGGGTCGGAAGGATTAAATTTGTCTAATAAACGGGCAATTCCTAAATCGAAGCTATGTTTCCAACTAATTGTATTTTTATTTGCAATAATAAATTCGTTACTTCCTCCTCCAATATCGAGAATTAATATGTTGTTGTTATTAAGATTACATGCTTGTTTTACTCCATAGTATATTAATTCAGCTTCTTTGTTCCCATCAATTATTTGAATTTTAATATTAAATTTATTTTCTATTTCCTTAACTAATTCTTTTCCATTTTCCGAACTTCTAATTCCCGAAGTTGCTGTTGCAATTATTTTATCAACTTTATTTTCTTGTATTATTATATTTAATTGTTCAATAGCATTAATGCCTCGCATATATGCTTCGGTAGTTATGGTCTTGTTATTAATACCTCCTTTGCCGAGCTTTACTCCTTGTTTGTCGAGTAATAGGGTTTTAAAAGTGTTATTGGGTAGAGTTTGGGCAATTAGTAAATTAAAAGTATTGGTGCCAAGATCGATAATTGCGATTTTCATTTATTTAAAGTTTTGTATTTTGCCGATATATATTTTTTTTGTTAAAGTAACGAAAAAAAAATAGAGAAGAGAAAAAAAGGACTGTCCAAAAAAGCCAGATTATTGTCATTCTGAGCGAAGTCGAAGAATCTATTAGATTGAAAATGAGATATTTCGACAAGCTCAATATGACATAAATAGGTTGAAGCTTTATTTTTTGGACAGCCCTTTTAAAAATATTTATTTAGGATGCTTAGTATTTGTATCTAATCCATTTCCAAAGTTCTTTATAATTAATTTTTTTACCATACATAAGAATTCCTGTACGATATATTTTTCCTGCTAACCAGGTTGTTCCAATAAATGTAATAACAAGTAAGCCCATTGATAATGCAAGTTGCCAGCCCGGAACATCAAAAGGTATTCTTACCATCATAACAATTGGTGATGTAAATGGTATCATAGAGAACCAGAATGCTATGTCGCCGTGAGGATTTTGAATGGCATTCATCATTACAAATATCGATATAATCAACGGGATTGTAATTGGCAGCATAAACTGTTGTGTATCTGTTTCGTTATCAACTGCAGAACCTACAGCTGCAAATAATGATCCGTAAAGTAAATATCCGCCAAGGAAATAGAAGATAAATGAAGCGAATAATATAGGGAAATCAATATTTTGTAGCGATGAAAATATTGATTCTATTTTGTTCATTTGTTGAGGTTCAAAAGCTTGTGATTGCGAAATGCTTTTGGAACTTAGAATGTTTTGTGTTACAATTTCTTGAGAATCTTTTGCCCCAAGATTGGGATATAATACTGTTTTTGTAATAGAAACAATTGCTGTTGTAAGAATTATCCATAGCATGAACTGGGTAAGACCAACTAAGGCTATCCCAATTATTTTTCCCATCATAAGTTGAAATGGTTTTGCCGACGAAATAATTATTTCTACGACTCTACTGGTTTTTTCTTCTATAACACCGTGCATTACTTGGGAGCCAAATAAAAAGATAAAGAAATAAATCATAAATCCGCCAATATAACCTACAACCATTGCTACTTCGGTTGAGCTTTCTTTTTCTTCGCCTTCATCGTTCCATTGTATTGTTCTAATCGATATGTTAGTGTCTATCGATTTCAAAATATCTTTATCAATGCCGGCAGCTTTTAATTTTTCGTTTTCAATAAGTTTTTCTATCGAATGTTCTATATGCGATTTTACCCCAAAGCTAGGTTGCTGGTCAGAAAATAGCTGAATTGCATTTGGGACATATGTAATTATTTTCGATATATATAAAACTGCATAATAATCTGATTCTGAAAAGTCTACTTTTAAATTATTTACCGATTCGTTTTTCAGATATATAAATTTAATGTAATTTGTTTCGGGTAAATTATTAGTAAACATCCCTGAATCGTCAATAACTGCAATAACTTTTTCTTTAGTATCTTCGAGTTGAGAAAGCCATGTAGGGATAATCATCATTGCTGCAAATAGCAATGGCCCAATAATTGTCATTATAATGAATGATTTTTTTCTTACTCTGGTAAGAAATTCTCGTTTTATTATTAAACTGATTTTATTCATAGTAATATTCTTTATATCGATATTTGAAATTTATTTATTTTCGTTTACTACTTTAATAAAGATATCGTTCATACTAGGAATTACTTCGTTAAACGATAAAATTTCCATTTTTGGAATCAGTAGGGAAAGAAGCTCATTTTCTGATGTTTTATGTAATAATTTTATCTTTGCTTCTTTTTTTCCATGGACTTCTTTCTTGTAGAGAACTTCATAATGAGAATTTAAAATAGTTTCTAAATCATCTGTATTTCTATTAAAACTAATTTTGTATATATTCGATTTATATTCTTGTTTAATATTACTTATTTTTCCTTGAAGAATATTTTTTGATTTATTAATTAAAGTAATATGATCGCAAATTTCTTCTACTGATTCCATATTATGTGTAGAAAAAATTATTGTCGAGCCTTTTTCTCGTAGATTAATTATTTCGTTTTTAATTAATTGAGCGTTTATAGGATCGAAGCCGCTGAAGGGTTCGTCAAAAATTAATAATTTGGGTTCGTGCAATATTGTTGTTACAAATTGAACTTTTTGTTGCATTCCTTTCGAAAGTTCTTCAACTTTTTTATCCCACCATGGTTGAATCTCGAATTTTTCGAACCAATATTTGAGTCGTTTTAGCGCTTCTTTTCGGCTAAGTCCTTTAAGTTGTGCAAGATATAAGGCCTGTTCGCCTACTTTCATTTTTTTATATAATCCACGTTCTTCCGGAAGATAGCCGATTTGATGAATATCTTCGGGTTTTAATTTTCGTCCATTAAATAGTAGCTCTCCATTATCGGGAGCCGTTATTCTGTTTATTATTCTAAGTAATGTTGTTTTTCCGGCTCCATTCGGACCTAATAATCCATAAATAGAATTTTCCGGAACCGACATATTTACTTTTGTTAATGCTTGATGATTAACGAAGGTTTTGTCAATATCAATTGCTTTTAATAGTTCCATATGCTTTTAATAATTACTGATTTCTTATTTTTTTAGTATTAGATGTAAATTTAGAAAAAATGTTTAATTACTTAATATAAAATTAGCCTAATATGTAAATATATTAGGCTAAAATAATACGGTGTTATATTTATTATTATTTTATAGTCCAGTTTTTCCAATCATCCGAAATTTCGGTACTTACATTAATTTGCGGGTTTTGTTCTTTGCTATTTATTATTACCGATTTTATAGCAACTTGTTTATTAAGATATTCTGAAAGCTTAGAGTATGAAATATCTCCTTTTGTTTCTTGTATTTTTTTTAGTAAAAAATAAGTAAAAATACCATGTTCTTGTTCTTTATAGGGTAATGATGATTGAGCATTTGTACTTGCAGAAAATACTACAATATTACCTTTTAATACATTTTCTTTTGGTTTAATTTTTATTGCCCTGTTAGCTATTAATCCCTGATTTCTAGATCCTCCACTGAAACATGCATCGAGAAATACGGTTATTCTTTTTGCAGGATATTCGGCAAGTTTAGAATATAAGTGTTTCAAACTTATTGCATATTGCAAGTCAGTTCCACTAACATCAACAGGTATTAAATATGCTTCTTTTGTATTTTCATCCGGCAATCCGTGTCCGGCATAATAGAATAATAGCTCGGCTTTTCCGTCAGTGTTTTTCGATATAATATTTAATTTATCAATAGCCTTATTAAATTCAACAAACTTTGCATTGCTTAAGAAAATAATATTCTCTTCGGGTATCGACATTGTTTTTATTGCATATTGTTTAAATATTTCGGCATCGCGTTTAGCATAATCTACATTCGATTCGTTGTTTAAACTTGCTTGGAATGTGCTATAATCTTCGTTGCCAATAATAAGTGCATATCTATTTTCATAGTTGGTATTATTAACCGGAATATTAGAATCGATATCGGATTGGAAGGTTTTTAGTGTTTCTGAAGTTTTTATATTTTGCTTATTATTGTTCGGTTTCTTTTTAGACAATTCTTTTGTTTGTGATTTGTTTACTAGTTCAAACTTTTCTTTTCCCAGTGCACAGTAAGATAGATATTTTGTTAGTTTCTTATTTGCTCCATGAAAAGATAGAAGCAATGACATTTTAGCTGCTTGTAAACCTCTGCGGTTTGATATTGTTGATGTATGAGAAATAGGTTTTGTGTATTTTTTTACTTCTGCCTGTCTGGCATCAAAAATTGTAACATTAAAACTAGTACGGGATATCCATTTATTGCCACGTTTATTAACAAAATATTCATTAATTTTTATTAGTAAAAAAATTTTATTTTTTTTAGTAGAATGAACATCCCGTAAACTTGTTACGAATTTTATATTGGCTTTTGGAAAACTTTCTTGAATATTCTTTGCAATATAGCGTTTTAACAAGTCGCTATATTGTTTGCTTGTTGTTCTGTTATCGCGGATATATATATTTACTAAAGTGTTATTAAGGTCTTGGTAAACCGTATTAACTTTAGTTTTTTCGGGTTCCCAAGTTCTAACAGTTAATTGTTGAGCTCTTAGTGATGATGTTACTAGTAGTAAACTGAAGATAAATATTATATTTTTCATAAATCGATATAATTATTATGATTTGAATATTATCAAATATTGAACCAATTTGTAATTTATAAAATTATAGCATTCAAATTTATTATCACGAATAAGTAAACTTGTTGTATATATTAACATCAGTTCTATATATTAATAAAAAAGCGGACTTAAATAGTCCGCTCAGTTATATAAATCTATATAATTTTGCTTTTTTAGAAAAATCCTTTCATTTTTTCAAAAAAATTTCTTTCAGATTCTTTAGGTTTAGGTGTAAAATTTGGAGAATCTGCAAGATTACTAATTATTTTTTCTTCTTCTTTCGATAAGTTTTTTGGAATCCATACATTAATATTAACTAAAATATCGCCTTTGCCGTAGCCATTTACTTCGGGAAGACCTTTGCCACGTAAGCGGAGTATTTTACCCGGTTGTGTACCGGCATCAATTTTTATTTTAACTTTTCCGTCAACAGTTGGTATTTCAACAGGCGTGCCAAGAGTTGCCTCGGCAAAATTTAGATATAAATAATATATAAGGTCGTTACCATCTCTAATTAATTCCGGATGTTTTTCTTCTTCAATTAGCACAATAAGATCGCCATTTATTCCACCTCTACGGGCAGCGTTTCCTTTTCCGCTAACAGTCATTTGCATTCCTTCTGCAATACCTGCTGGAATATCAAAGTTTATTACTTCGTTACCTTTAATTATTCCTTCGCCATGGCATTTGGTACATTTGTTCGTAATAATTTTCCCTTCGCCTCCACACGTAGGACAAGTAGATCTTGTTTGCATTTGACCAAGAAATGTATTAGATATTTTGGTAACTTGTCCTGAACCTCTACAAGTAGAACATGTTGAGAGAGAAGTCCCTTTAGCTGCTCCCGACCCGCTACACTCATCGCAAACAATGTATTTAGTTACTTTTATTTTTTTATTAACTCCGTGAGCAATATTTTTTAAGTTTAATTTTATTCGAAGTCTTAAGTCCGATCCTTTATTAACTCTTCGAGATCTTTGTCTTGAGCCTCCAAAGCCTCCAAAATTATTGAAGCCACTAAATCCTCCTCCTCCAAAGGCACCTCCAAAAATGTCGCCGAAGTTTGAAAAAATGTCATCCATAGACATTCCTCCCCCGAAACCTCCACCTGATGCAGCTCCGCTTACTCCTGCATGTCCAAATTGATCGTATTTGCTCTTTTTCTCCGGATTACTCAAAATCTCATATGCTTCGGCAGCTTCTTTAAATTTATGTTCTGCTTCATCATCTCCCGGATTTTTATCTGGATGGTATTTTATGGCAAGTTTCCTATATGCTTTCTTAATTTCTTCTTTTGATGCATCTTTTGAAATGCCTAGTATTTCGTAAAAATCTCTTTTCGACATAAATATTTTTTTTCTCTATTGTATAATTATTCGCCAATTACTACTTTAGAATATCTTATTACTTTATCTTTTAAATAGTATCCTTTTTCTATCACATCAATAACTTTGCCTTTTAAATCATCAGAAGGAGCAGGGATTTTTGTAATTGCTTCATGCAAATCGGTATCAAAATCTTTATTCTTTGCATCAATACTTTTAATTCCTCTTTGTTTTAAGAAATCATAGAATTTGTTGTAAATTAAATTAATTCCTTCTTTTAGAGAATCTGTGTCTGCTGCTTCATCTATATGATTTAAAGCTCGCTCGAAGTCGTCAAGAACAGGAAGTAGGTTAACAAGAATATCTTCGCCGGCAGATTTTAATAACTCCATTTTCTCTTTAAGAGTTCTTTTTCTGTAATTGTCATATTCGGCAATAAGTCTTAAATACTTATCTTCCATGTCGATGAGCTTTTCGGCATCGGTTTTTTCTTTTTTCTCGATTACTTTCTCTGTAACTTTTTCTTCTTTCTTAGTTTCCTTTTTAACTTCCTTTTCTTTTTTTATTGTGTCTTTAGTGTCTTTTTCTGATTTATTGTGTTTTACAGATTTTTCTCCACTGGTCTTTTGAGTTGTGTTTTTATCTATAGTTTCTTTTTCTTCTGTTTGTTTCTTTTTGGTCATTTTTATTTATTTTAAAACTTTTACATACAAAATTGCTGAAAATGTAAAACAAAATATTTGCCAAAATAATATTATACGACAAATTGACATTTCTACTTGTTTTTAGAAATAAAAACTGACAATAAGTAAATAAAAACAAATTAATTAATCCTTTTTATGTCGGCTCCAATATTAATTAGTCGAGTGTCAATATTTTGATATCCCCTATCAATTTGTTCAATATTATGAATTGTGCTAGTGCCTTCGGCAGAAAGTGCTGCAATTAATAAAGCAACTCCTGCTCTAATATCCGGAGAAATCATGTTTGTAGCTCGAAGACGTATTTGTTTATTTAGACCAATAATTGTAGCTCTGTGAGGGTCGCAAAGAATTATTTGTGCTCCCATGTCAATAAGTTTGTCGACAAAAAACAATCTGCTTTCAAACATCTTTTGATGAATTAATACACTCCCTTTGGCTTGAGTAGCTACAACCAACAAAACACTTAATAAGTCGGGTGTTAGTCCGGGCCAAGGTGCATCGGCGATTGTCATTATCGAGCCATCAATAAATGATTCTATTTGATATTGGTTTTGTGCAGGAATATATATGTCATCATTAATTCTCTCGAGCTTAATACCAAGTCTTTGAAACGATTTAGGAATGATTCCTAATTCTTCGAAAGCTACATTTTTTATGGTAATTTCAGAACCTGTCATTGCTGCAAGACCAATAAAACTTCCAACTTCAATCATGTCGGGAAGAATGCTATGTTCACAGCCATTTAGATTGCTAACTCCTTCAATTGTTAGTAAGTTTGAACCAATACCGGAGATTTTAGCTCCCATTTTGTTTAGCATCTTACATAACTGTTGGATGTAAGGTTCGCAGGCAGCATTATATATTGTTGTTTTGCCTTTAGCCATTGTGGCAGCCATTACAATATTGGCAGTTCCTGTAACAGAAGCTTCTTCAAGAAGCATAGATGCACCTTTTAAGTTTTTCCCATTTACATGATATGAATTTGTTTTATGACTAAATTCAAATTTAGCTCCAATTTTTTCAAATCCAATAAAATGTACATCAAGTCTGCGCCGTCCTATTTTATCGCCTCCCGGCTTTGGAATATATCCTTTTCCAAAGCGTGCTAATAATGGACCTATTAGCATTATTGAACCGCGTAAACTAGTTGCTTTTATACTATATTCTTCTGTATGAAGATATTCAAAATTAACAGTCTCCGCTTTAAAAGAATAGCTCGATTCATTATTTTTTTCAACCTTTACACCAAGGCATTTTATTAAATCAATTAATTTGTTAACATCCAAAATATCCGGAATGTTATTAATAGTAACCTTTTCGGGGGTTAATAAAGTTGCACAAATAACTTGAAGAGTTTCATTTTTTGCTCCTTGTGGAGTTATTTCTCCTTTTAACTTTTTCCCTCCTTTAACAACGAAAGAACTCATTATACAGATAATTAGTTGAGAATAAGAATATTTAATAGGTTATTTTTTCTTAGTAGTTCTTTTGTGATTTTTTCGCGAAAGAATATCTCGTGTTTCTCTTAGCCTTATATTATTGTTGTTAAGAGAAATTTTACCGCCTGATAATTCTTCTAAATCAGAAAAGATTTTTTCATCATTAACTGAATCTTTATTCCAATTTAAATAGCTTTTTTTCATATGGTTAGCAGTAAGTTCAATTAGAGCATTTTTTTCTTCTCCATCTTCCATTTTTACTGCTGCGTCAATTAGGTATTCTAAAGTTTTGCCATAGTGTTTATATTTAATATTATTCTTTTTGTATAAAACTTTTTCGGGCTTTGTCGATAGCGTTTCAATTGATGGAGAAAGATAGGGAGAATCAATATCTAATTTGAATTTTGACATTATTGCCAAGTGATTCCATAGTTTGTGTTTGAACTCAGGAATATCACGTAAATGGGGATACATACTTCCCATAATGTTTATGATTCCTATAGCTAACTTGTTTCTTTCTTCCTTATCTTCAACAGAAATAATATATTCTATTAGTTTCTGAATATTTCTGCCATATTCTGGTAAAATAAGTTTTTCTCTATTTGTATTATATTCCATGAGTAATAAATAATTGTTTTTGCAAAAATAGTTTATTTTGGTTTAGTATTCAAAGAATTAAGATTAAATATAGTTTTACAATATTATTTGTTAAATAAAATTATAAAACAATAGAAAATTTTATGTGTAAATATTTTGAATTGAAGAAATTAAGTATAATTTTTAATACTGTATCCATAATTATTATAGAAAACAGTTCTTGTAAAAAATGTCTTAATTTTGAATCTGTAATTTAGCAAATTTTAATAATAGTTTTTTTTCTCCAGCATTTTGAAAATCTACTGTTGCTTTAATATTTGGTAATATTCCTGTAATTTCAAGAACTTTTCCAATTCCGAATCTACTATGTTTAACGGTCATTCCTGTTTTTATTTTACTTGGATCATCGGGTTTTATATCCTTAACGGGGGAATTTTGTTTGTTAATATTATTTGTTTGAGATATTTTAATAAGATTTCTTGAATTTAGCGATATCGGATTAATAGTGTTTGCTTTTTGTGCTTTATTCCCATATGTTTTTTTAGATGAATAATTTTTAACATTTGATTTTGTAGAGTTTTTTTCAAGCTCTGTTGTTTCAGGTAATTCTAAATATTGTTCATCTATTTCTTTAATAAACCTACTTGGACGACAGTAAGTAGGAACACCCCATTTATATCTTTCGTTTGCATATGATATTACTGCATTATTTTTGGCTCTTGTTAGAGCAACATAAAATAATCGACGTTCTTCTTCTAAATCTTTTTGAGTGCTTGCCGACATTTTCGATGGAAATAGGTCTTCTTCTAATCCAACAAGAAAAACATATTTAAATTCAAGTCCTTTTGCCGAATGAATAGTCATGATAGTAACTTTGTTTTTGTCGTCTTCCGACTCATTATCCACATTTGTTTGAAGAGCAATGTTTTCCATATAGTAATCGAGAGTAGGAGGTTTTGCAGTATCTTCTTGGCTGTCTGTAAATTCCTTAATTCCATTAAGTAATTCTTCTACATTTTCGTATTTTGTGTATATCTCATGCGATTCGGGCTTGTTTAAATCTTTTAATATTCCGGTTTTCGACACAATTGTACTTGCTAAATCAAAAGCATCTTTTTCTAAAATAAAATTTGACAATTCAATAATTAGTGATTGAAATTCTTTTAGTTTTGTTATTGTTCCGGAATTTAGTCCAATATTATATTTCTCTATGTTTGTTATGGTATCCCAAAAATTAATAGAATTATCTATACTAAAGTCCTCTATTCGAGAAATAGTTGTTTTCCCAATTCCTCTAGCAGGATAATTAATTATCCGCAATAATGCTTCATTATCTTTCTTGTTAATAATTAAGCGAAAATATGATAAAACATCCTTAATTTCTTTACGTTGATAAAATGCAATACCTCCATAAACTTTATGTGGAATATTAAATCGTAAAAGAGATTCTTCGAAATTTCTCGATTGGGCATTTGTTCTATATAAGATCGCAAAATCGCTATTATTACAGTTATTTGTTTGTTGAGTATCTAATATTAATTTTGCAATTTTATATGCTTCATCCTTATCTGTTAAACATTCTAATACCTTTATTTTTTCTCCTTTATTGTTTGCTGAAAAAACATTCTTTTTAATCTGATTTTTATTTTTTTTAATTAAGCTATTTGCTGCATCAACAATAGTTTTGGTAGAACGGTAATTTTGCTCAAGTTTAAAAAGATTGTAATTAGGGTAATCTCTTTTGAAATTTAGTATGTTTTCAATTTTTGCTCCTCTAAATGCATATATGCTTTGAGCATCGTCTCCTACAACACAGATGTTTCCATGTTTTTGACTTAATTTGTTGACTATTAAATATTGAGAGAAATTTGTATCTTGATATTCATCAACAAGAATAAATTTAAAGATATCTTGATATTTTTTTAAAACATCAGGGAAATCTCTAAAAAGCATATTTGTATATAGTAATAAATCGTCGAAATCCATAGCGTCAGAATTTTTACAACGATTAGAGTACATTTTGTATATTTCGGCTATTCGAGGTTTGTTGTTTTGTTGGTCTTGTTTTATTATATGATGATCGTTAATATACAATTTTGCCGTTATAAGATTATTCTTTGCCGAGGATATCCTTCTGTAAATTTCATTCGGTTTATAAGTTTTATCGTCTAAATTCAGTTCTTTTATAATTTTTTTTATTAAATTTTTTGAATCAATAGTATCATAAATCGTAAAGCTACTAGTAAATCCTAATTTATCGGCTTCCGAACGAAGGATTCTTGAAAAAACCGAATGAAAAGTTCCCATCCATAAATTTTTTACAATATCAGGACCTAACATCTCCGATATTCTTTCTTTCATTTCTTTAGCTGCCTTGTTAGTAAAGGTTAATGAGAGAATATTTCTAGCATAGATGCCTTGGTGTAAAAGATATGCTATTCTATATGTTAGTACACGTGTTTTTCCGGATCCTGCTCCGGCAATAACTAGCGATGCTCCTTTGAAACTTGTTACTGCATCTTTTTGTGGCTGATTTAGTTCGTTTAGAAAATTTAGCACTATTTTTTTAGTTTTTTGTATTAATAATTTGAACAAAACTACTTGCATTAATTATTTCTTACAAGTATGTTTAAAACTATTTATAAATAAAAATTGTAAAGCTCTTATATAAAATTAATTGTATTATTATATTTTTTTTAATTTGAAAGCATTAAAATTATTAAATGATATTTATTAATATTGTATGAATTTATTATTATAATATATAATATTTTTTTTATAAAACAGTTTCTTAATAATATGAATAATTTACGTCCTGTATATAGTAAAGTAATTAGTTTGTTAATTGTGATGCAAATATCATTAATTGGATATTCACAAATGTCATCAATTGGCGCTAATTATTCCGATTCTACTAATTATTCTCCAAGCGATAGTATTTTTGTTTTCTGTTCTGATTATAATAATGCAGGAAATTTAATTGCAAATGATTCTAGTGGGATAGGTGGTTACGATTTTGAGTGGTTTAAATATGATACTATTAGTAAAGATTTTTCTATTTTATTAAATCATACGCAACCTGCTATTACCGATTTATCTTCAGGCGGATATAAAGTAAAATTAACAAAAGGTGCTATAATACAAGAATATATAGCATGGGTGTTTAACGATACCGCTTTGTCTGTTAATGTTAATGTTATTGATCCTTTCGATTGCGAGTTGTTAGAATTGAATGCAGAAATAGAGTATATTAAATTGTTTGAGTATTACGATATTTTTGGAACAAAGTATGAACTCGAAAATAACGACGAAGATTATAATTGGACTTCAGCACCCGATACAGATATGCCAAATTATAATTATCACTATACATCAACTAATGAATTGCCTGTTGAAGATGTTCAATATAATGTGGTATTAACCGATAGGTTTGGATGCTCAGTTGAAGATAATATAGAATATACTGCTATTTCTACTAAAGCCGATTTGCAGTTGGAAGTTTTTAATGAAACAATAAATGATTTTGAATCTAAAGATTCGGCAAAAGGCCCGGCTCCTTTACTTGTTAGGTTTAATAACGAATCGATTAATGCATATAAATATACATTATTCTTTGGCGATACATTAATTAATAATGACATTGATACTGTATATACCGAAGATTATAATAAGATATTTGAACACACATATTATTATAGCGAAGAATTTAGCGGAAAAAAATATTATGTAAAATTTATCTCTGAAAGCGAATATGGATGTCTCGATTCTATAACAAAAACAGTAATTGTTGAACCTTCAGAATTAGATGTTCCTAATGTATTTAGCCCGAATAACGATGGTAATGGCGATAATATTTTTATTATAAAAGATGAGTCGATTCGGACTTTTAATATATCGATATATAGCAGAAGTGGAAATATTGTACATGAATACAATGGAGATATTTCTGAGTGGAATGGATGGGACGGAAAAGTAAAAGGGCATGCTAATGCTTCTGAAGGAGTCTATTTTTATGTTATAGAAGCTAAAGGTTGGGATAATGTAAAATACAGAGAAAAAGGAACAGTATATTTGTTTCGATAGTAATTGTAAAATTATAAAAGAAATAAAAAACCCGAAATTATAATTTCGGGTTTTTTTGAATTAATATTTAAGCTTATTCTTCTTTTTGTTCTTCTTCGAATTTTTTAATAAGAACTTTTTGAACATCCATTGGTACTTGATTGTATTTGTCGAATGTCATTGAGTAAGTTGCTCTTCCTCCGGTAATGGAACTTAATGAAGTGGAGTATTTATTCATTTCAGCTAAAGGAACTTTTGCTGAAATTTTTTCAAATCCTCTTTCACTGTTCATTCCTTCAATCATAGCTCTTCTTCCTTGTAAGTCACTCATTACATCTCCCATTCTATCTGATGGAACTAAAATTTCTATTGAGTAAACAGGTTCCATAATTTTAGGTCCTGCGTTTTTAAATGCCTCACTAAAAGCTGTTCTACCTGCAATTTTAAACGATACTTCATTTGAATCTACCGGGTGCATTTTGCCATCATAAACATACACACAAATGTCTCTTGCATAACAACCTGTTAAAGGCCCTTCAGTAATTTTTTCCATTACTCCTTTAAGAATAGCAGGCATAAATCTTGCATCTATCGATCCTCCTACAATACAATTATTGTAAATTAATTTACCACCCCATGGAAGGTCATGTTCTTCTCTATTTCTAACAGATAATTTTGTTTCTTTACCGTCAATTTTAAAATGAGTAGGGACACTGGCACCTTCTTTATATGGTTCTATTATTAAATGAACCTCTCCAAATTGTCCTGAACCACCCGATTGTTTTTTATGTCTGTAATCTGCATTGGCAATTTTCGTAATTGTTTCTCTATAAGGAATCTTAGGCAATAAAAAATTGGTTTCAACTTTATATAAATTATCAAGATGCCATTTTACAATATTGTTTAAATGATATTCGCCTTGTCCATGAATAATTATTTGTTTCAATTCTTTTGAATATTCAATAATTATTGTTGGATCAATTTCATGAATTTTCCCTAGAGCTTCTCCTAATTTTTCTTCGTCTGATTCGTTTACAGCTTTGATTGCTGTTCTGTATTTTGATTCAACAAAATTAATTTCAGGTAATAAAATAGAAACTTTTGAATCAGATAAAGTATGATTGGTTTTAGTGTTTTTTAGTTTAACAGTTCCTCCAATATCTCCGGCACATAATTTTGTTAGTTTAGTCCTGTTTTTCCCCGACATAGCAAATATCTGAGAAATCCTTTCTTTAGTTTCTGTGTTGTTGTTAATAAGATCCATGTTTTCGGATATTTCACCAGACATTACTTTAAAGAAGTTAATTTCCCCAATATGAGATTCATTTGATGACTTAAAAACAAATAATGATGTTGCTCCGTCAGATTTGCATTCTATTTCTTTACCTTCAGTTGTTAATGGAATTTCCATTTCATTTGGCGATGGAGCTACATTAGTAACAAATTCCATTATTCGTTTAACACCCATTCCTTTTTCGGCTGACATACAAAATAATGGTAATATATCTCTATTAATAAGACCTATGGTAATCCCTTTTCTCATCTCATTTTCATTAAGCGAGCCTTTTTCAAAGTATAATTCCATTAATGATTCATCATTTTCTGCTGCTGCTTCAACTAATGTATTATGTAATTCGTTTGCCTTTTCTTTTTGATCTTCAGGGATAGGTAATATTTCTCTGTCTCCGGTTTCTTTATTAAACTTATACATTTTCATTAATAAAACATCAATAAGAGCATCGAAAGCAGGTCCTATATTTACTGGATATTGAACTATAATAACTTTATTTCCCATGCTTTGTTTTGCTGTTTCAATTGTATTCTCAAAATTAGCTTTTTCGTGATCTAATTGATTAACAGCTAATATTATTGGTTTATTATATTTCTTACAATATCGTGTTAATATTTCAGTCCCTACCTCTACGCCATGTTGAGCATTAAGTAACAATATACTTGTATCTATTACTTTGAATGCAGAAATAACTCCACCAATAAAGTCATCAGCTCCCGGTGTGTCAATAATATTTATTTTTTTATTATTAAATTCTGCATATAGTACAGTAGAAAAAACCGAACTCAAATTTTCATGTTCAATATCATTATAATCAGATACAGTATTATTACCTTTAATTGTTCCTTTTCTTTCAATAACCCCACTGTCAAAAAGCATTGATTCCGCTAATGTGGTTTTACCGGAACCAGAATTTCCAATTAAAGCAATATTCTTTATTTCATTTGTTTGGTAAGTTTTCATATTCTAAATGGGTTTAATTATTAGTTAGTATTAAAATTTCATGTAATATATTTTATGTTTTATAAAAAATAGGATTCCAAAAATAGTAAAATTTTATATAAATTCAAGTTATGATATACATATAATATATATATACTATCTTATCTAAAATATTAAGGAATAGATGAAAGATTTAAATTTAGAATCTATTAAATTAATATATAGTATTTTCTTTGTTATTAATAAAAAGAATTATAATTTTGCGACGTTTTTATTTTTAAAAAGTTTTGAATAAATAATTGAGTATTAATTGATATTCTATAATCAGGAAATAAAGTTCAACAAAATTACTGTTTTCTAAAAAAAAAGAATATCTTTGCAAACCAATTTTAATAAGAATTTTAATTTAAATAATTGTCTATATGCCAACAATACAGCAATTAGTGCGAAAAGGAAGGACTAAATTAGTTGAAAAAAAGAAAGCTCCGGCATTGGATTCGTGTCCTCAAAGAAGAGGTGTTTGTACACGAGTATATACAACTACTCCTAAAAAACCAAATTCTGCAATGAGAAAGGTTGCTAGAGTTAGGTTGACAAATGGAAAGGAAGTTAATGCTTATATTCCCGGAGAAGGACACAATTTGCAGGAACACTCAATAGTGTTGCTTAGAGGAGGTAGAGTAAAAGA
Source organism: uncultured Bacteroidales bacterium (assembly GCA_964504155.1). GTDB lineage: Bacteria > Bacteroidota > Bacteroidia > Bacteroidales > UBA12077 > CAZDCZ01. The sequence goes on from CAZDCZ010000008.1 coordinate 19,880, forward strand.
TTTGCCTGGTGTTCGATATCACTTAATTAGAGGAGCTCTTGATACATCTGGAGTTGAAGGAAGAACACAGAGACGTTCAAAATATGGTACTAAAAGACCAAAAAAATAAATAAATAAGGATTTTTTGAAAAATGAGAAAGTCTAAACCAAAACAGAGAATACTATTGCCAGATCCTAGGTATCAAGATACCTTAGTAACAAGATTCGTTAACGATCTAATGGAAGATGGAAAGAAAAATATTTCTTATGGCATTTTTTATGGAGCTATCGATATTGTTAGCGAGAAGAGCAAGGATAAAGAAAAATCCGGATTAGAAATCTGGAAAAAAGCATTAGAAAATATAACTCCTATGGTAGAAGTGAAAAGTAGGAGAATTGGAGGTGCAACATTTCAGGTTCCTACAGAAATTGGTCCGAAAAGAAAAATGGCAATCAGTATTAGAAATATGATTAAAAGTGCTCGATTAAGAAGTGGTAAAAATATGAGTGAGAAACTTGCTCAAGAAATTTTAGCTGCTTTTAACGAAGAAGGTGGAGCATTTAAGAAAAAAGAAGAGACACACAGAATGGCCGAAGCTAATAAAGCTTTCGCTCATTTCAGATTTTAGTTTCTTGGGTTTTAATTAGGGTAGAAAGAATTTATTGAAAGAAGATAGTGTAAGTAATGAGTAAAGACTTAAAATATACTAGGAACATAGGTATAATGGCTCACATTGATGCCGGAAAAACTACAACAACAGAAAGAATTCTGTTTTATACCGGTATTACCCATAGAATTGGGGAAGTGCATGATGGAGCTGCTACTATGGACTGGATGATTCAAGAACAGGAAAGAGGTATTACAATAACTTCTGCTGCAACAACAACATTCTGGAAATATAAAGATAATGAATATAAAGTAAACATTATTGATACTCCTGGACACGTTGATTTTACAGTTGAAGTTGAACGATCTTTGAGAGTTCTTGATGGTGCTGTTGCTGTGTTTTGTGCTGTTGGAGGAGTAGAACCTCAATCTGAAACAGTATGGCGTCAAGCTGATAAATACGGTGTGCCAAAACTTGCTTTTGTTAACAAAATGGACCGAAGCGGTGCTGATTTTTTTTCAGTAGTTAATCAAATTAAGGAGAAGTTAAAAGCTAATCCAATTCCCGTACAAATTCCTATTGGAGCAGAAGAAAATTTTAAGGGAGTAATTGACCTTATAGAAAATAAAGCTGTTATTTGGTATGATGATAAGGATATGGGAACTAAGTTTGAATTAACCGATATTCCTGAAGAATATAAAGATGAAGCTGAAGAATGGCGCGGAAAATTAATTGAGGCAGTTGCAGAATATGATGATGATTTATTAGAACGATTTTTTGAAGATCCTGACTTAATTACTAAAGATGAAATAATTGATGCTATAAGAAAAGCAACAATTGATAGAACAATAATACCTGTTTTATGTGGATCTGCATTTAAAAATAAAGGTGTTCAACGTTTGTTAGACGCAATTATTACATATTTGCCTAGCCCTCAAGATGTTGATAATATCAAAGGTGTTAATCCTGATACAGAAAAAGAAATCGAAAGAAAACCTGAAGAATCAGAACCATTATCTGCTCTTGCATTTAAAATTGCTACTGACCCTTATGTTGGTCGATTAGCATTTTTACGAGTGTATTCAGGAGAAATAAAAGCTGGTTCATATGTGCTTAATGTTAGAACCGGAAAACGCGAAAGAATTTCTCGTTTATATCAAATGCATGCTAATAAACAAAATCCGAAAGACGTAATTGGTGCTGGAGATATTTGTGCTGCAGTTGGATTTAAAAATATTCGTACAGGCGATACTTTATGCGACGAAAAACATCCAATTGTCTTAGAATCAATGGACTTTCCAGAACCTGTAATTGGAGTTGCGGTTGAACCAAAAACACAAAAAGATTTAGATAAATTAAATATAGCTTTAGGTAAACTTGCAGAAGAAGATCCTACATTTACTGTAAAAACTGATGATGACTCAGGTCAAACAGTTATTAGTGGAATGGGAGAATTGCATTTAGAAATACTTATAGATCGGTTACTTAGAGAATTTAAAGTAGAATGTAATCAAGGTGCTCCTCAAGTTGCATATAAAGAAGCAATTACTTCAGAAGTTAAACATCGCGAAGTGTTTAAAAAACAAAGTGGAGGTAGAGGTAAATTTGCCGATATAGAAGTTATTGTCGGACCTGCAGATGAAAAAGTGTCTGGTTTGCAGTTTGAAAATAAAATAAAAGGAGGAAATATACCTAAAGAATATATTCCTTCAGTTCAAAAAGGATTTGAACTTGCTATGAATAATGGAGTTTTAGCTGGATATAAAGTTGATAGTTTAAAAGTTACATTACTAGATGGTTCTTATCATGACGTTGATTCAGATCAACTATCTTTTGAAATTGCTGCAAAAATGGCATTTAAGAATGCATGTAAAAAAGCAAAACCAGTATTACTAGAACCAATAATGAGTGCAGAAGTTGTAACTCCCGAAGAATATATGGGTGATGTTATTGGAGACTTTAATAAAAGACGTGGTAAGGTTGAAGGAATGGAAAGTAAAAATGGTGCGAGAGTTATAAAAGCCAAAGTTCCATTAGCAGAGAAATTTGGGTATGTAACTGTTTTAAGAACATTAACATCGGGAAGAGCCACATCTTCAATGGAATTTTCACATTACGAAGAAGTTCCAAAAAATCTTTCTAATGTAATTATTGAAAATATTAAAGGAAAAACGGAATTAGATTAATTTGAATTATAATGAGCCAGAAGATCAGAATTAAATTGAAATCTTACGATCATAATTTAGTAGATAAATCTGCTGAGAAGATTGTAAAAACCGTAAAATCCACTGGAGCTGTGGTTAGTGGTCCAATACCATTGCCAACACATAAAAGAATATTTACTGTGTTACGCTCGCCTTTTGTAAACAAAAAATCAAGAGAGCAGTTCCAATTATCTTCATATAAAAGATTAATGGATATTTATAGTACAACTCCTAAAACTATAGACGCCCTTATGAAGTTGGAATTACCAAGTGGAGTTGAAGTAGAAATAAAAGTGTAACTTTTAAAAACTGTTAAAATGCCAGGAATAATTGGAAAAAAGATTGGAATGACATCAATCTTCAGTGCCGATGGAAAAAATATTGCATGCACTGTTATAGAAGCCGGGCCATGTGTAGTTACTCAAGTACGATCCAAAGAAATTGATGGATATGATGCACTACAATTGGCATACGAAGAAAAGAGAGAAAAAAATACTACTAAGGCATTATTAGGTCACTTCAAAAAAGCTAATACTGCTCCTAAAAGGGTTCTTCACGAGTTTAAAAACTTCGAGAAAGATTATAATCTTGGAGATACAATCGACGTTGATATTTTTAATAATACATCTTGGATTGACATAACTGGAATTGCTAAAGGTAAAGGATTTCAAGGAGTTGTTAAACGATATAATTTTAAAGGAGTTGGAGGTGCAACTCACGGACAACATAATAGAGATAGAGCTCCCGGATCATTAGGTGCTTCTTCATATCCATCACGAGTATTTAAAGGTATGCGAATGGCGGGTAGAACTGGTGGAAATAAAGTTAAGGTACTTAACCTTAAAGTTGTTAAAATTATGCCTGAGAACGATCTATTATTAGTGAAAGGGTCAATTCCTGGTTCAAATGGTTCATATTTAATTATTCAGAAGTAATGGAATTATCTATAGTTAACATAGCAGGCGAAGATACCGGAAGAAAAGTAACTCTTAACGAGGCAATATTTGAAGTTGAACCTAATGATCATGCTATTTATTTAGATGTTAAACAATATTTAGCAAATAATCGTCAGGGTACTAGTAAAGCTAAAGAAAGAGGTGAAATTACCGGAAGTACAAGAAAGATAAAAAAACAAAAAGGTACAGGAACAGCTAGAGCTGGAAGTATAAAATCTCCCGTTTTTAGAGGGGGAGGTAGAATCTTTGGACCTAGACCTAGAGATTATCGATTTAAATTAAATAAAAAGCTTAAATTGGTAGCTCGTAAATCTGCTCTAAGTTATAAAGCTAAAGAAAACAAAATTAAAGTGTTAGAGAAAGCTTCTCTTGAAGCTCCTAAGACTAAGGAATTTGTTAACTTTAGAAAAAATCTGGATGTAAGTGATAAAAAGTTGTTATTAGTTTTAAATGACCAAAATAAAAATATATATTTGTCATCCAGAAATTTGAAAGATGTAAACGTCGTAACAATTAACGATATTAATACTTACGATATAATGAATGCATCTATTGTGGTTTTTGAAGAAAATTCGATGGAGCCATTACAAAAAATGTTTAGAATTTAGAAAAAATCATAAAAATGGATATTTTAATTAAGCCTATAGTTACAGAAAAAATGACCCAACAAGGCGAAGATCTTAATAGATATGGTTTTATAGTTATTAAAACAGCTAATAAAATTCAAATTAAGAAGGCCATTGAAGAAATGTATGATGTTACAGTTGAAACAGTTAACACTATGCGTTATTCAGGAAAAAGAAAATCTAGATTTACAAAATCTGGAATTATCGAAGGGCGTTCTAACTCTTTTAAGAAGGCAATAGTAACATTAGTAGAAGGTGAACAAATTGATTTTTATAGCAATATTTAATTAACATGGCTGTACGAAAATTAAAACCTGTAACTCCAGGTCAAAGACATAAGTTAATCGGTGCTTTTGATACAATTACAAAATCAACACCGGAGAAATCTTTAATTGCTTCTATGAAACGAAGCGGTGGAAGAAACGATAGAGGAAAAATGACCATGCGCTATATTGGTGGAGGTCATAAGAAAAGATATAGAATAATTGATTTTCAGCGCGATAAGGACGGTATTGAAGCAACAGTATCATCTATCGAATATGATCCAAATAGATCTGCTAGAATTGCATTAGTAGTGTATAAGGATGGCGAAAAACGATATATTTTAGCTCCTAATGGCTTAAAAGTAGAACAAAAAATTATGTCGGGAAAAGATGTAGCTCCAGAGCTTGGAAATACCTTGTATCTTTCTGATATCCCTTTAGGAACAATTATTCATAATATAGAGTTGCGACCAGGAAGAGGCGGAGTGATGGCTAGAAGTGCCGGAACTTATGCACAACTTACTTCTCGTGATGGTAAATATGCAATTATTAAATTACCTTCAGGAGAATCTAGAATGATTCTAGTTACTTGTAGAGCTACAATTGGAACAGTATCTAATGCAGATCACAATATTGAAGAATCAGGTAAAGCCGGGAGATCTCGTTGGTTAGGTAGAAGACCTAGAGTTAGAGGAGTAGTAATGAATCCTGTAGATCATCCAATGGGTGGTGGTGAAGGAAAATCATCTGGTGGACATCCAAGATCAAGAAAAGGTCTTCCTGCAAAAGGATATAAAACTCGTGCTAAGAAAAAAGCATCGAATAAGTATATTATTGAAAAACGTAAGAAATAAGTTTAATATAGGTTACTATGAGTCGATCATTAAAAAAAGGACCCTTTATAGATTATAAACTGGATAAACGAGTTCAAAAAATGAACGAGTCTGGAAAGAAGTCAGTTTTAAAAACTTGGTCAAGAAGATCAATGATTTCTCCTGATTTTGTAGGACATACAATTGCCGTTCATAATGGAAATAAATTTATCCCAGTATATGTTACCGAAAACATGGTAGGGCATAAATTAGGTGAGTTTTCACCAACAAGAACCTTTAGAGGACATTCCGGAAATAAAAGGGGATAAAACCTAAAGATTAATTTATTTAAACATTTTGTTAGAAATGGGTGCAAGAAAAAGAATAAGAGCAAATAAAATAAAAGAAAGCAAAAAACAAATGTATTTTGCTGTATTAAAAAATTGCCCAACATCTCCTAGAAAGATGAGGCTTGTGGCAGATATGATTAGAGGTAAAGAAGTTAATAATGCTCTTGATACATTAAAATTTAGCTCAAAAGAAGCCTCTAATAGAGTTGAAAAATTACTATTGTCAGCTATTGCTAATTGGCAGGAAAAAAATGAAGGTGTTAGAATAGAAGATAGTAACTTAATTATTAAGGAAATATTTGTTGATTCTGCTAGAATGCTTAAAAGAATTCAACCGGCACCTCAAGGTAGAGCTCACAGAATTAGAAAAAGATCTAATCATGTAACTCTGATACTTGATAATATTAATAACAACGATACTCAAAAATAATTGTAGATGGGACAAAAAGTTAATCCAATAGGAAACAGACTAGGCATCATCAAAGGATGGGACTCTAATTGGTTTGGAGGAAGAGATTATGCAGATAAGCTTATAGAAGATAATAAGATTCGCAAATATCTTGATGCTAGATTGACGAAAGCGAGTATCTCAAAAATCATTATCGAAAGAACACTTAAGCTCATTACTGTTACAATTAATACAGCTAGACCTGGAATTATTATAGGAAAAGGTGGACAAGAAGTTGATAAACTTAAAGAAGAACTTAAGAAAATTACAAAAAAAGAAGTTCAAATTAATATTTTTGAGATAAAAAGACCAGAACTTGATGCCACACTTGTAGCAAGTGGAATTGCGCGACAAATTGAGGGTAAAATTTCTTATCGTAGAGCTGTTAAAATGGCTATTGCATCAACCATGAGAATGGGAGCAGATGGTATTAAAGTGCAAATATCTGGAAGAATTGGTGGAGCAGAAATGGCTCGTACAGAAGTTTATAAGGAAGGAAGAACTCCATTGCACACTTTTAGAGCTAATATAGATTATTCCTTAAAAGAAGCTTTAACAAAAGTTGGATTATTAGGTGTTAAAGTTTGGATATGTAAAGGTGAAATTTATGGTAAGCCAGATTTATCTCCTAATACTGGAAGTAAACAGAAAAGTAAAGGTGGAATCAAAAGAAAAAGAACTAGAAAATAAAATTAAGTAAGAATGTTACAGCCGAAGAAAACTAAATTCAGAAGAGTACAAAAGGGTAAAATGAAGGGGAGTGCCCAAAGAGGTAGTCAACTTGCCTTTGGTTCGTTTGGTATTAAAGCTCTTGAAGAAAGTTGGATAACTGGACGCCAAATTGAAGCAGCAAGACAAGCTGTGACAAGATATATGAAGCGTGAAGGTCAAATATGGATTAGAATATTTCCTGATAAACCAATTACTAAAAAACCAGCTGAAGTACGAATGGGAAAAGGTCGTGGAGCACCAGAAGGATTTGTTGCTGTTGTTAGACCTGGAAGAGTTTTAATTGAAGCAGAAGGTATTCCATTTGATATTGCTAAAGAAGCTTTAAGATTGGCAGCCCAAAAATTACCAATTAAAACAAAATTCGTTGTTAGACGTGATTATATTGAAAATTCAAATTAGAGGAAGTAATGAAAAATTCAGAGATAATAGAGTTAACTACTAAAGAAATAGTAGAAAGAATTGACACTGAAAAGAATCTTCTAACAAAGATGAAGCTTAATCATGCTATTTCTCCTTTAGATAATCCTAACAAGATAAAAGAAGGACGTAGAGATATTGCAAGATTAAAAACAGAGTTGCATAAAAGAAATTTAAACGAGAAATAGTTATTTTTGAGATGAAAACAACTAGAAATTTAAGAAAAGAACGTATTGGTATTGTAGTTAGTAACAAGATGGATAAAACTATTGTTATTAGCGTAGAACGTAAAGTGAAACATGCTAAATATGGAAAATTTATTAAACGTAATTCAAAATTTACTGCTCACGACGAAGAAAATACTTGTAATATAGGGGATACTGTAAAAATTATGGAAACCCGACCATTAAGTAAAAATAAATGTTGGAGATTAGTAGAATTAATTGAAAGAGCTAAATAACCATGATACAACAAGAAAGTAGATTGTCGGTAGCTGATAATAGTGGAGCCAAAGAAGTCTTATGTATTCGTGTTCTTGGTGGAACTGGAAGAAGATATGCTTCAATTGGAGACAAAATTGTAGTCTCTATAAAAAGTGCTATCCCATCCAGCGAAGTAAAAAAAGGAACTGTGTCTAGAGCGGTTGTGGTTAGAACTAAAAAAGCTGTTCGACGACCTGATGGATCGTATATTAGATTTGATGATAATGCAGTTGTATTATTAAATGCAACTGAAGAAATTCGTGGAACACGTATATTTGGTCCTATACCTAGAGAACTTAGGAAGAATTACATGAAGATTATCTCATTAGCACCAGAAGTACTATAAAAAAAATAACCTCATGCGAAGGAAATTACACATTAAGAAAGGCGATACGGTATTTGTTAATGCCGGAGTGAATAAAGGACAACAAGGAAAAGTTCTTGAAGTTTTCGCTGTAAAAAGTAGAGCAATAGTGGAAGGTGTAAATATGATTTCAAAAAGTAGTAAGCCGAATGCGGAAAATCCTCAAGGCGGTATTATTAAAATTGAAGCACCTATACATATTTCTAATTTAATGGTGGTTGATCCATCTACAGGAAAACCTACTAGAATAGGAAGAAGACTTAATGATGAAAATAAGTTAGTTCGATATTCAAAAAAATCAGGGGAGGAAATTAAGTAATGAAATATATACCTACATTACAAAAAAAATATCTTGACGATATTAGACCTGAACTAAAAAAGGAATTTGCATATTCATCAATAATGGAAGTTCCTAAATTAGTAAAAATAACTCTAAATATGGGTGTTGGTCAAGCTATTGCTGACAAAAAAATTATTGAAAAAGCCCAAGAAGAGTTAACTCTAATTGCCGGTCAAAAAGCAATTAAAACATTCTCTAAAAAGGATATATCTAACTTTAAATTAAGAAAAGGTATGCCTATTGGAGTTAAAGTTACATTGAGAAGAGAAAAAATGTATGAGTTTTTAGAAAGACTTATTTCAATATCTCTTCCTCGAATTCGTGATTTTAAGGGTGTTAATAACAAATTTGATGGCCGTGGAAATTATACTTTAGGAATAGATGAACATATAATTTTTCCTGAGATTGACCTTGATAAAATTAATAAAATTTTAGGTTTGGAAATGACATTTGTTACCAGTGCCAAAACCGATGAAGAAGGTCTTAGTCTTTTAAGAAATTTTGGTATTCCATTTAAAAAACAATAAAAGAAATAGATAGTATGGCCAAAGAATCGATGAAAGCTCGTGAAATAAAACGTCAGAAATTAGTTGAAAAATATGCTGATAAAAGAGCTAAACTGAAAGCTGAAGGAGATTATGTTGGATTAAGCAGATTGCCTAGAAACTCAAATCCTATAAGAGTTCATAACCGATGTTTAATTACCGGTAGACCAAAAGGATATATGAGACAGTTTGGTATTAGTAGAATAACTTTTAGAGAATTTGCCTCAAATGGCTTGATTCCTGGAGTTAGAAAAGCAAGTTGGTAGATTGAAATTTAAATATTAGAAATATGATCACAGATCCGATAGCAAATTATCTTACTAGAATTAGAAATGCCGTAATGGCAAAGCATAAGATAGTTGAAATTCCAGCTTCAAATGTTACAAAAGATATAACAAAAGTTTTATTCGATAAAGGATATATCCTAAGTTATAAATTTGAAGACGATAATAAGCAGGGAATTATAAAAATTGCATTAAAATATCATCCGGAAACAAAAGAACCATCAATTCGCTCTATTAAAAGAGTTAGTACACCTGGTTTAAGAAAATATGTTGGAGAAAATGAAATACCTCGCGTATTAAATGGTTTAGGAATTGCTATTTTATCGACATCTAAAGGTGTTATCTCCGATAAGGAGGCCAAAACTTTAAATGTAGGTGGCGAAGTATTATGTTATGTACATTAAATAGGAGGAAGAATGTCACGAATTGGAATATTACCTATAGATATACCCGAAGGAGTTAAAATTAACATTAGCAAAGAAAATATTGTTAAAGTTTCTGGTCCTAAAGGTGAATTAGAACAAAATGTCGATAACGACATTAAAGTAGAAATAAAAGAAAACCAAATAATTGTTAGTCGTCCTACAGAACAAAAACGCCATAAGGCTATGCATGGATTGTATAGATCTCTTATAAATAATATGGTAATTGGAGTTTTTGAAGGATATACTATAAAACAAGAATGTGTTGGAGTTGGTTATAGAGCTGAAGTTAAAGAAAATATATTAGAATTGAGTCTTGGTTTTTCTCATGATATTTATTTCCAAATGCCGGATGGTGTAAAAGCTGAAGCTAAACAAGAAAGAAGAGGAAATCCAATTATTACATTAGCTAGTGCCGACAAACAATTAATTGGTCAAGTAGCAGCTAAAATTCGTTCATTACGTCCACCTGAACCATATAAAGGAAAAGGAATTAAATTTGTAGGTGAACAATTACGAAGAAAAGCTGGTAAATCTGCTAGTGTATAATAATTAATAAATTTTTTATTATGGCTTTATCGAAGCAACAAAGAAGATATAGAATAAAAAATAGAATTCGCAAAATAGTAGAAGGAAATGCGGATAGACCTAGATTATCTGTTTTTAGAAGTAATAAACAGATAAGTGCTCAAGTTATAGATGACTTAGATAGAAAAACTTTACTTTCAGCTAGTTCAAGAGAAAAAGAAATTGCTGAAAAAGGAAAAATAACAAAAACAGAACAAGCAAGATTAGTTGGAGAACTAATTGCAAAAAAATGTCTTGAAAAAGATATAAAAAATGTTGTGTTCGATAGAAATGGTTATTTATATCATGGTAGAGTTAAAACTTTAGCTGAAGCTGCAAGAAAAAGTGGACTAAAATTATAAGCAAAGATATTATGTCAACAAATATAAGAAAAGTTAAAACTAGTGATTTAGAGTTGAAAGATAAACTCGTTAGTATTCAGCGTGTTACTAAAGTTACTAAAGGTGGTCGTAATTTTGGTTTTACTGCTATTGTAGTTGTAGGAAATGAAAATGGCATTGTTGGTTTCGGATTAGGTAAAGCAAAAGAAGTAACAACTGCAATTGCAAAAGGTGTTGAAGCTGCAAAAAAGAATCTAGTTAAAGTTCCTATTTATAAAGGAACAATACCTCACGAAATAGAATATAAATTTGGAGGTGCTAGAGTATTTCTTAAACCTGCATCTCATGGTACAGGAGTGAAAGCCGGTGGTGCTATGCGTGCTGTACTCGAAAGTGTTGGTGTTACTGATGTTTTAGCAAAATCTAAAGGATCAAGTAATCCTCATAATCTTGTTAAAGCCACAATTAATGCCCTTATGGAAATGCGTGATGCACGTTCTGTTGCAGAGCAACGTGGTGTTAATCTTGACAAAGTATTTAATGGATAAGATTTTTAAGAAAGCGTGATTATGACAAAAATGAAAATAACTCAAGTAAAGAGTAAAATAGGAAGCGATAAACGCCAAAAAAGAACTCTCGAAGCACTTGGAATAAAAAAAATGCACAATCCAGTAGTGGTTGAGGCTACCCCACAAATAAAGGGGATGATAACTAAAGTTAAACATTTAGTTACTGTTGAAGAAATAAAATAACGAATAACTGAATATTTGTAATATGGACTTAAGTAATTTAAAACCAGCTAATAAATCTACTAAAAGCAAAAAAAGAATTGGTAGAGGACAAGGATCAGGACATGGTGGAACATCAACCAGAGGACATAAAGGTGCAAAGTCTCGATCAGGTTATTCTAAAAAAATTGGGTTTGAAGGTGGACAAATGCCTTTACAACGAAGAGTACCTAAATTTGGATTTACTAATATTTCAAGAAAAGAATATAAAGGTATTAATATTGGAATAATTGAAGAATTAGCTGAAGAAAAAGGATTAACAACAATTGATTTAGATATATTAATCGATGTTGGATTAGCTAAGAAAAAAGATTTAGTGAAAATATTAGGCGACGGGAAACTTACTAAGAAATTAGAAGTAAAAGCTCATGCCTTTTCAAAAACAGCAAAAAAAGCTATTGAATCAGTTGATGGAACTATCGTAAAATTATAATTTAATGAGAGCTTTAATACAGACCTTAAGGAATATTGCCAAAATTGAAGATTTAAGATTCCGAATTCTATATACATTAGGAATATTGTTAATTTATAGATTAGGAAGTTATGTAGTTATACCTGGAATCGATCCAAGTCAACTTGGTGTATTAAAACAACAATCATCTGAAGGTGTTCTTGGATTACTTAATATGTTTTCTGGTGGAGCGTTTGCTAATGCATCAATTTTTGGTTTGGGTATAATGCCTTATATTTCTGCATCTATTGTTATTCAATTATTAGGTATAGCAATCCCTTATTTTCAACGTTTACAACGTGAAGGAGAAAGCGGTCGAAGAAAAATTAATCAAATAACCAGATACCTAACTATTGGTATCCTTTTATTACAAGCTCCGGCATATGTTAAAAATTTACATATGCAATTGCCTGAATCTGCATTTGCTTTTGATAATTCTTTCTTTTGGGTTTCTTCTGTATTAATTTTAACTTCAGGAACCATGTTTATTATGTGGTTAGGAGAGAAAATTACAGATAAAGGCATAGGAAATGGAATATCAATTATTATTATGATTGGTATTGTTGCAAGACTTCCTTTTGCATTATTTGCAGAATTTTTATCAAGATTTGAAGAAGCAGGTGGAGGATTAGTTGCATTTCTAATTGAAATGGTAATACTATTCTTTGTTTTTATTGCAACAATCTTGTTGGTTCAGGGAACAAGAAAAATTCCTGTACAATATGCTAAAAGAATTGTTGGTAATAAACAATACGGAGGTGTTAGACAATATATTCCTTTAAAAGTGAATTCTGCTGGTGTGATGCCAATTATTTTTGCACAAGCATTAATGTTTATTCCATTAACTTTGTCAGGTTTTGCAAATTCAGATTCGTTAAGCGGAATTGCAGCGGCATTTTCTAATATTACTGGTTTTTGGTATAATTTTACTTTTGCAATAATGATAATTCTGTTTACATATTTTTATACTGCGATAACTATTAACCCATCGCAAATGGCTGAAGATATGAAGAAAAACGGAGGATTTATTCCGGGAGTAAAACCAGGACGAAAAACAGTTGAATTTTTAGATACCGTAATGTCTAGAATAACTTTACCGGGTTCTATTTTTCTTGCGATAATTGCTATATTACCATCATTTGCTATGATGGCAGGAGTTAATAATCAATGGGCACAATTTTATGGAGGAACATCTTTACTAATTCTTGTTGGAGTTGTTTTAGATACTCTTCAACAAATTGAAAGTCATTTATTAATGCGTCATTACGACGGTTTAATGAAATCTGGAAGAATAAAAGGAAAATCTGGCGGAGCTAGTGTAATTTAAATAATTCGTTTTTTTTTATGTTGATAATTAAATCTCACGAAGAGATAGAAATTCTTAGAAAAAATAATATTCTTGTTTCAAAAACACTTGCCGAAGTTGCAAAGTTTATTGAACCTGGTGTTACTACTATTAAACTTGATAAAATAGCAGAAGAATTCATTAGAGATAATGGTGCTATTCCCGGGTTTTTAGATTACGGAGGATTTCCAAACACTCTTTGTACTTCAGTAAATGATGAAGTTGTACATGGGATACCATCAGAATATGCACTAAAAGATGGGGATATTGTTTCAGTCGATTGTGGAACAATATTAGAAGGTTATTATGGCGATAGTGCATACACTTTTCCTGTTGGAAATGTAAACCCTGATGTTTTGAGATTACTTGAAATAACTAAAGAATCTCTACACAAAGGTATTGAGAATGCGATAGAAGGAAGAAGAGTTGGCGATATTGGTTATGCTGTGCAAAATTATGCAGAATCAAATAATTGCTCTGTAGTTAGAGAACTAGTTGGGCATGGTTTAGGTAAAAAATTGCATGAAGAACCTGAAGTTCCTAATTATGGCAGACGAGGTAGAGGATCAAAATTAAAGAAGGATCTTGTAATTTGTATTGAGCCTATGATAAATCTTGGCGAAAAATATATTAAGCAAGATCGAGATGGATGGACAATTAGAACTAAAGACGGAAAACCATCTGCACATTTTGAAAAAGCTGTTGTTATTGGTAATGGAAAGGCAGACATTTTAACAACATATAAATATATAGAAGAAGTATTAAATAAATAAAAATAAAATATTAATTATGGCAAAACAGGCTTCTATAGAACAAGATGGTACCATTACCGAAGCTTTATCTAATGCAATGTTTCGGGTTGAATTAGAAAATGGGCATATTATTACTGCTCATATTTCAGGAAAAATGCGAATGCATTATATAAAAATTTTACCGGGAGATAAGGTTAAAGTTGAAATGTCTCCTTACGATCTAACAAAAGGTAGAATTACATATAGATATAAATAAAAAGATAGAAAAATGAAAGTTAGAACATCTGTAAAAAAACGTAGTAGCGATTGTAAGATTGTTAGAAGAAAAGGCAGATTATACGTTATTAACAAAAAAAACCCAAAGTTTAAACAACGTCAGGGATAATTTTTTTAAATTTGTACTTTAATTAGTTTAATTTATGGCTAGAATAGTAGGAGTAGATTTACCAAAAAATAAAAGAGGTATTGTAGGTTTAACCTATATCTACGGAATTGGTTGCAGCTCTGCAAAGAAAATATTAGAAAAAGCAGAGATTGATCAAGATATAAAAGTAAAAGATTGGACAGATGAACATGTGTCTAAGATTAGGAGTATTATTAATGAAGACCTAAAAGTTGAAGGAGCATTACGTTCTGAGACTTCGATGAATATTAAACGATTGATGGATATTGGTTGTTATAGAGGTATTCGTCATAGAATTGGTCTCCCTCTTAGAGGACAAAAAACTAAAAATAATGCTCGAACTCGTAAAGGGAAAAGAAAAACTATTGCTAATAAAAAGAAAGCAGGTAAATAAGTAATAATTATATGGCAAAAAAAACTGGATCATCTAGAAAGAGGGTAGTAAAGGTTGAGTCTGTAGGCCAAGCACATATTCGTGCTTCGTTTAATAACATTATTATTTCTATGACGAATAATAGTGGACAGGTAATTTCCTGGGCAACATCCGGAAAAAAAGGATTTAGAGGCTCAAAGAAGAATACTCCCTATGCAGCTCAGGTTGCAGCTGAAGATTGTGCAAAAGTAGCGTACGACTTAGGTTTAAGAAAAGTTAAAGTATTTGTTAAAGGACCTGGAGCAGGAAGAGAATCCGCAATCAGAACAATTAATAATTGTGGTATTCAAGTAACAGAAATAGTTGATGTTACACCATTACCTCATAATGGATGCAGACCTCCTGCAAGACGAAGAGTGTAATAGATGTTATTAAGTAAAGTGAGTGGTAAAAATTTAATTTAAAAATTCATGGCCAGATATTTAGGACCAAAATCTAAAATAGCAAGAAAATTAGGAGAACCAATTTTCGGACCAGATAAGCATTTCGAAAAAAAGAAATATCCTCCTGGAGAACATGGTTCAAATAGAAGAAGAAAACTTTCTGAATACGGAGTACAGTTAATGGAAAAGCAGAAAGCAAAATATACTTATGGTGTATTAGAAAAACAATTTTATAATTTGTTTGATAAAGCATCTAGAGCAAAAGGTATTACAGGCGAAAACTTATTGCAATTATTAGAAGCAAGATTAGATAATGTTGTATTTCGATTAGGAATAGCTCCTACAAGAAATGGTGCACGACAATTAGTTGGACATAAACATATTACTGTAAATGGTAATATTGTGAATATTCCTTCGTATTCTGTTAAACCAAACGATGTTATTGGTATTCGCGAAAGATCTAAATCTTTGCAAGTTATTTCAAGTAGTTTAGAATCTAAATCACATGTTAAATATTCATGGTTAGAATGGGATTCTTCGCAAATGTTAGGAAAATTTCTTAATCTTCCAGAAAGATCTGAAATACCAGAAAACATTAAAGAGCAGTTAATAGTAGAATTATATTCTAAATAATAAAATTTCCATTTTTATGGCTATATTAGCATTTCAAAAGCCCGATAAAGTAATAATGATTGAATCTGATGAAACCTTTGGAAAATTCGAGTTTCGTCCACTTGAACCGGGTTATGGTATCACTATCGGAAATTCGTTAAGAAGAATCTTACTTTCATCATTAGAAGGATATGCGATTACATCAATTAAGATTGAAGGTGTTGAGCATGAATTTTCAGCAATCTCCGGAGTGATTGAAGATGTTTCTGAAATAATTCTGAGATTAAAGCAAGTTCGTTTTAAAAGTCAAATCGAAGATGCAGATGAAGAGAAAATTAGTGTAACTATCTCAGGACAGGAACAATTTAAAGCAGGAGATTTAAACAATTTCTTAAGTAATTTTAATGTTTTAAATCCAGATCATGTAATATGTAACCTGGAAAAAGATGTGAAATTGCAATTCGAAATTACTATAAATAAAGGTAGAGGATACGTTCCTGCTGAAGAAAATGAACGTCCTGATGCCGAATTTGGTGTTATTGCCATCGATTCTATTTATACTCCTATTAAGAATGTAAAATATTCAGTAGAGAATTATAGAGTTGAGCAAAAAACAGATTTTGAGAAATTGATTTTTGAAATTGCTACAGATGGATCAATTCATCCAAAAGAAGCTTTAAAAGAAGCTGCAAAAATTTTGATTCACCATTTTATGTTATTTTCTGATGAGAAAATAACTCTCGATGATGATGAAAAAATGGAGAATGAAGAATTTGATGAAGAAGTACTTCATATGCGTCAACAATTAAAAGCAAAATTAGTTGACCTTGATTTATCGGTACGAGCATTGAATTGTTTAAAAGCTGCAGAAGTCGAAACACTAGGAGATTTAGTTGCATTTAATAAAAATGATTTATTAAAATTCCGAAATTTTGGAAAGAAATCTTTAACAGAACTAGATGAGCTTCTTGAAGATAAAAATTTAACTTTTGGAATGGATACATCTAAGTATAAATTAGATAAAGAGTAAAAAGGATGAGACATAGAAAATCGTTTAATCACTTAGGAAGAACTAGAGCGCACAGAAAGGCAATGTTAGCCAATATGGCTTCGTCTTTAATAGTTAGTAAAAAAATTACAACTACTACAGCAAAAGCAAAAGCTTTAAGAAAATATATAGAACCTTTAATAACTAAAGCAAAAAATGATTCAACGCATTCAAGAAGAATTGTATTTAGTTACTTAAAAGACAAACATGCTGTTACTGAATTATTCAGAGAAGTTGGAGCTAAAGTTGCTGACAGACCGGGTGGTTATACAAGAATATTAAAAACAGGTAAAAGATTAGGAGATAATGCCGACATGTGTATTATTGAATTAGTTGATTATAATGAGAATTTATTAGCAGCTAAGTCTGAAACTAAAAAGAAAACTACCAGAAGAAGTCGTAGAGGAACTAGTAGTAAAGAAACCAAAACTGATACTGCTGTTACTACTGCAGAAAAAGAAGAATCAAAAGAAATTGTTTCTGAAGATACTGAAGATGTTACAGAAAAAACTACATCGAAAGATGGGGACAAAGAAACTGATTCTGAGACTAAAAATGAAACAACGGAAAATAAAGAATAATTAATTATTCTCGCAATAATTTAAAGGTGGGATTTGTTCCACCTTTTTTATTTGTAATAATTCATTGAAATATTATTATAAATGGTTATTTTTGATAGATAATTAAAAATATAATAAATACTTAAAATATTATAATATGGGACAAATAGCGGAGATTCATGCAAGACAAATATTAGATTCACGAGGAAATCCAACTGTAGAAGTAGATGTTTTAACTGAGAATGGTTTTTTAGGTAGAGCCGCAGTTCCTTCCGGAGCATCAACAGGTATTCATGAAGTTGTTGAATTACGTGATGGCGATAATTCTAAATTTCTTGGAAAAGGTGTGTTAAAGGCAGTTAATAATGTTAATACGATTATTAATGACGAATTAAGAGGTTATTATGTTGAAGATCAAACAGAAATAGATAATTTACTAATTAAACTTGATGGTACAAAAAATAAAGGGAAATTAGGAGCAAATGCTATCCTTGGTGTTTCTCTTGCCGTAGCAAAAGCTGCTGCAGCAGAATCAGGGCAATCGCTATATAGGTACCTTGGAGGGGTAAATGCTAATACTTTGCCAATACCTATGATGAATATTTTGAATGGAGGGCAACATGCCGACAATAAAATTGATATTCAGGAATTTATGATAATGCCTGTCGGAGCATCTAGTTTTAGCGAAGCTTTAAGAATGGGTGTTGAAGTATTTCATAATTTAAGAAAAGTATTAAAAGCAAAAGGACAGTCTACGAATGTTGGCGATGAAGGAGGTTTTGCTCCAAATTTATCGTCGAATGAGGAAGCTATTGAAGTCGTTCTCGAAGCTATAAAAAAAGCAGGATATATTGCCGGACAAGATATTTTTATTGCTTTAGATCCGGCTGCATCAGAATTTTATAATAAAGAAAAGAAAATTTACCATTTTGAATCAACAAATCAAGATATGACATCAAAAGAGATGGTAAATTATTGGAAAGAATGGGTAGAAAAGTATCCAATATTATCAATAGAAGATGGTTTAGATGAAGATGATTGGGATGGTTGGCAAGAACTAATAAAAGAAATTGGTAATAAGGTTCAAATTATTGGAGATGATTTGTTTGTAACTAATGTTGAGAGATTAAAGCAAGGAATTGAAAAGAATGCTGCAAATTCAATATTGATAAAATTGAACCAAATAGGGACTCTTACAGAAACAATTAATGCAGTTAAAGTAGCAAACGAAAATAATTATACTTCGGTTATTAGCCATCGTTCGGGAGAAACTGAAGATACTACAATTGCTGATCTTGCTGTTGCTTTAAATACAGGTTTAATAAAAACAGGTTCAGCTTCTCGTTCAGATAGAATTGCAAAGTATAATCAATTAATGAGAATTGAAGAAGAATTGGGTGTTGGAGCAAAATATCTGGGAAGAGATTTTAAATATCTTAAATAAAATAATTTTTAAAAAGTAAATAGGACAATAAATTATTATTGTCCTATTTTTGTATATAATTAGTATTAAAATTATGTCCTACTTATCCTTAGATAGTTTCATTAATATTCTTGAGAAAAATAATGAGATAATTAGAGTAAAAGAATTTGTAAATCCAGAATTACAGATTGCCGAAATTGTAGATAGATTTTCAAAATCTAATAATGGCGGAAAAGCTATTTTGTTTGAAAACAATGGAACAAAATTTCCATTATTAATAAATGCTTTTGGATCAAATCGAAGAATGTGTTTAGCATTGGGAATTAATAATTTTGATGATATATCGAAAGATATTGAAAAAATATTAAAAGATTTTTCTTTTAACAATAGCAGGCTTATAGATAAACTTAAGATGTTACCTAAAATATCGAAGATAGCATCGTACTTACCAAAAACAACAAATAGAAAAGCAGCTTGTCAAGAAATTGTAAATATGCAACCCAACTTATACGAATTTCCTATTATGAAGTGTTGGCCAAATGATGGAGGGGCATTTATAACATTACCTTCTGTTCATACAATTAACCCTAATAGTGGAACTAGGAATGTAGGAATGTATAGAATGCAAATTTTCGATAAGAATACAACAGGAATGCATTGGCATAAACATAAGGGAGGCGCTCAACATTATGCCGAATATAAAAAAATTGGAAAAAGAATGCCTGTTTCAGTAACTTTAGGAGGAGATCCTGCATACACTTACAGTGCAACTGCTCCATTGCCGGATAATTTCGACGAGTATTTATTGGCCGGATTTATTAGAAAAGAAAAAGTAAAATTGGTTAAATCTATAACAAATAATATTGAAGTCCCAGAAGATGTAGATATCGTTATTGAAGGATATATTGATCCAAAAGAAGAATTAATCCTTGAAGGTCCGTTTGGAGATCATACAGGGTTTTATTCATTGGCAGATTACTATCCTAAATTACATGTTACATGTATAACTTATAGAAAAGATGCTATATATCCTTCTACTATCGTGGGAATACCCCCAATGGAAGATGTATGGATTGCAAAAGCAACAGAAAGAATATTTTTTACTCCAATAAAAATATCTGTTGTCCCGGAAATAATTGACATTAATCTTCCTCAAGAAGGTGTAGCCCATAATATTACATTAATAAAAATAAGAAAAAACTATGCAGGTCAGGCATTAAAAGTTATGAATGCCTTGTGGGGAGCAGGGCAAATGATGTTTAATAAAATATTAATTGTTGTAGATGATAACTTAGAAATTGACTTGAATAATTACTCCGAATTATCAGAGTATATTTTAAAAAATATAATTATTGATACAGATATTTATTTTAGCAAAGGACCTCTTGATGTTTTAGACCATTCATCTCAAAAATTTACTTTTGGGAGTAAAATAGGACTCGATTTAACAACGAAATTCGAAGAAGAAAAAAAACAAAAAAATATATTTAAAAGCAATATAGCTCCAACTCCGGATGTAATTACAGAAATTGAAAATAATTTCGATGAAATAGTACAAATTAATTGTGTAGAGAAAAAGCCTGAATTAGTTATTGTTTCTGTTAAAAATGGAAATAAAGAACAATTAAAAATATTAATAGATAAATTATCTGTTATATCATTTTTTCAATTAGCTAAAGTAATAATATTTGTTGAATGGAATGTTGATGTTTTTGATTTGTCGATGTGTACTTGGATTGTGGCTGGGAATATTGATCCACAAAGAGATAGTATAGTAATTAATTCGAAACATATTGATTTATCTCAAATATGGGTAGACGCAACAAAAAAAACAGCAAAGAACGATAACTTTGAAAGAAATTGGCCAAATATTATAGTATCGAAAGATAAAACAATTAAGGAAGTCGATACTATTATTAAATTAATTAACCATGGAGAATTAATAGCATCTCCGTCGTTAAAATATAAAAAATTATTGTTTGGAGATAACGCTATTGCCGAAGAGTAAAAAATGAATTATATAATATTTGTTATGATATATTTATGTCTTATATTAGCAATAATATATGCGAACTAAAATAATTAAAATATTATTGATAGTAATATTTTTGTTTGTAAATAATCTTGTTTTCTCTCAAAAACAAAGTGTATTTATAAAGCACTATACTATTGACGATGGTTTGTCGCAAACGAGTGTTAATTGTGTTATTCAAGATTCTCGAGGATTTATTTGGATAGGAACACAAAGTGGACTCAGTAAATATGACGGATATAAATTCACAAACTTTAAATACCAACCAAACGATACTAATAGTATCTCTAATAATTATATTTATTCTATGTGTGAAGATAATGATGGTAATCTTTGGATAGGAACCAAAGGTGGACTTAATAAATATGATTTTAAAGAGAATAAATTTTATAGGTTTTTTACCGATATTGATGATATAGAGATAGATGATAATAGAATATTTTCGGTATTGCTTGATTCTAAGGGAGATATATGGTTTAAGACAATTTCGCATTTAAGTCGATTAAATACTAAAGATTATTTAGTTAGACATTACCGTCATTACAATAATATCTTTAGTTTTATTTCAGACATTACAACTTTTTCCATTATTGAAGACAATAATGGAAATTTATGGTTAGGAACAGAAGATGGATTAAATTTTTTCGATAGAAATTTAGAAATTTTTAAGAGATATTATTATGATAAAAATAATCCTAATAGTATTAATAGTAATCATATTAGAAAAATATTCTTCGATAGTAAGAAGAATCTTTGGATTGGGACAGATAAGGGATTAAATTTATTTAATCCCCAAACGCAAGGCTTTAAACATATACCATTTAAGAACAATAAAAGTAAACAAATAGAAAGCCAAAGAATAAATGATATCTATGAAGATATTTCAGGATTATTATGGTTAGGAACAGATGGTGGATTAAAAGTATTAAATAGAGACTATAATTTTTATGATGATTATAAAGAACTTAAATATGAATTGAATGTTCTTGTAACATCATCAATCCGAGCAATTACTCAAGATGAAAACGGAATTTTCTGGATTGGGACATTAAAAGGTTTAGTTAGAATAAACCGAAATACAAAAAGAATTAATTTATATTCTAAAACAACAAGTGGAGTTTCTTTATTTACGAATAATCATATTTCGGCAATTTATTTAGAGAATGAATTTCTTTGGGTAGGAACTAGAGGAAGTGGATTACATAAGTATAATAGAGAAACAGGGAAGATTATTAAGTATAATTCTAAGAATAGTATAATTAATAATGATTTTATTTGTAATATTTTCAGAGATAGTAAAAATAGATTGTGGATTGCTACCCAAAATGGAGTTTATTATTTCGATTCAGGTAGAAGGAAAATAAACTATTTCCCGAAATATGAATTTGAAAATAATAGAATATATGAAATATATGAAGATTCAAAAAATAGTTTATGGTTTTGTACTTCGTATGGTTTGTATAAATATTCAAATAATAATTTAGAAAGTTTTTTTCACGATATATCAAATAAAAAAACTATTAGTTCAAATGTTATATATAATATTTTGGAAGATAAAGATGTATTTTGGATTGGGACAGATAAGGGATTAAATAAGTTTAATAAGTCAACCGGAGAGTTCTTTTGTTATAAAAAAGAACAAGGAAAATTTAATTGTATTAGCTGTAACGATGTTGTTTATCTTCATCAAGATATTGATGATAACAATATTCTATGGCTAGGGACATTGTTTGGACTAAATAAATACGAAAAAAAAGCAGATAAGTTTTTATCATATACTAAAGCAGATGGCTTACCCGATAATGTTGTATATTCTATTATTGAGAATGGGAACAATAATTTATGGTTAAGCACTAATCGTGGGATTTCTCAATTTAATAAGGATAGACAAGAATTTCATAACTTTGGAATATCTGATGGATTACAAGATTATGAATTCAATATAGGAGCATCTTATAAATCGCAAAATGGAGAAATATTTTTTGGTGGAATATCTGGGATAAATTCATTTTATCCAGATTCTATAATAATAAGTAGTATTCCACCTAAAATTGCAATTACTCAAGTAGATGGTGTTGTTAAAAGCAAAAAAATAACCTATCCATCGACTATTAAATTATTACATTTGCCTTATAAAAATAATTTAGTAACAATTGAATTTGCTGTCCTAGATTATACTAATTCAAAACAAAATAAGTATGCTTACAAATTAGAAGGAGTTGATAACGAATGGATTAATATAGGAAGTAGACGCTATGCAACTTTTTCTAAATTAGCTCCCGGAAAATATACATTCCGAGTAAAAGGAGCAAATAGCGATTATGTTTGGAACGAAGAAGGAGTTGCTTTCGATATTGTTGTAAAGACCCCTATTTGGGAAAAAAAAATATCTTATGTTCTATACATAATATTACTTATATTATTAATATTTTTCTTAATCCATTATAGAACTAGACATTTAATAAAAACAAATATTAAATTAAAAGAGAAAGAACTTATTGCCAAGCAAGTTGCAAAACAAAAAGAAGAATTAAGTATAAAAAACAAGAATATTACAGATAGTATTATTTATGCAAAAAGAATTCAAGAATCACTACTTCCTTCGAAATTGTATTTTAAAGAATTATTACCAAAATCTTTCATCTTATTTAAACCAAAAGATATTGTAAGTGGCGATTTTTATTGGATAACACAAAAAAAAGATAAAATATTTGTTGTAGTTGCAGATTGTACCGGACATGGAGTCCCGGGAGCATTTATGTCGATTATTGGATTCGAATTACTAAGAAATATAATTGAAGACCAAAACATACAAGATGCTAGTGAAATAATATATTATCTGAATAAAGGGATTATTGATACTATTGGGAAAGGAGATGATGCTGGGATTAAAGACGGTATGGACTTAGCTTTATGTGTGATTGATAAGGATAAAAGTATTCTTGAATATAGTGGAGCTTTTAGACCTTTATATATTGTTAGAGAAAATAAGATTAAAGAAATAAAAGGAGGCAGATTTTCTATAGGTATGCTTGGTATTGATGAAAAAGATAAAATAGAAAAAGTAGTAATTGATATTGAAAAAGATGATGTTTTTTATATGTTTTCTGATGGTTATGCTGATCAATTCGGAGGACCTGATGGAAAAAAATATAAATATAGAAGATTCCGTCATTTGCTTTTGAATATACATCAATATAATATGGAAGAACAAAAGTCTTTTTTAGATAAAAGCATCGAAGATTGGAAAGGAGACGAAGACCAGGTTGATGATATTATGATTGTAGGAATAAAACCTTTCTAAAAACATTATTAAAAGTGTTATTAAACGGCGTACGAGGTTATTATCTTTTATTGTGCCTTATACTTTCTGAAATACTGCTATTTACCGAATATAAGAAATTTTTATTAAATGTTATATTGAAATAGTTATTTTTTTAACTGAGTTTGCATTTTATTAAGTAAAGTGTCAATTTGAAATGGTTTACTTAAATAGTCATCCATGCCTGCTGCAATACATTCTTCTTTGTCTCCAAGTAATGCATTTGCCGTAATAGCAATGATTGGAGTATGAGTGTTAGTGCTTTTTTCAATATTTCTTATTTTCTCTGTAGTAACAATTCCATTCATTATTGGCATCTGAATATCCATTAAAATAATATCGTATTTTGCCGAGCCAAATTTGTCTAAGGCTTCTTTGCCATTATTAGCAATATCAATATTTTTAACAGCTTTTTTTAAGCTAAGTAATACTATTTTCTGATTTATTAAATTGTCTTCAACAAGTAAAATATTTGCATCTTTTAAATCAATTTTATTAATATCAGAATCAATAACTATTGGTGTTTGTTCAATTTTTGATGCAATTGAGTCAATAACTTTTTCTCCTTTTTTATAAATTGAAGAAAATTCAAATAGAAACTCGCCCGGTTGTAAAGAAATGTTTGAAATTCCATTAATAGATGTAATAATTCGTTTAGCTATATTAAGGTCTAAAATCTTAGTGTATTTTGTTTGTTCATCTATTTTCGATATCGACTCAATAGCAGGAATATGTATTAAGTTGTTCGATGATATTTTAAACGAAATAGTTACATTATTCGATTTCTCGTTCTTAGAAAAGACATCAATATTAATTGTTTTCTTTCCACTTTTAGAAAATTTTAAAATAGTTTCTATAAGATTTAGAAATATTTGTTTTAGTTTAATTGGATCTCCATATAACATATAATCAATATCGCTTGAAATATTTATTGGAAAATAGATGTTTATAGAATCTTCTTTGGCGAAAAGTTTAATTGTGTTTTTAATTGTTAGTTCCAAATTAAAATATTGAGAATTATCTTCTCTTTGTTGGATGTCGACATCGGAAAGTTCTTTAATATTATTAACTACATTAACTAAGTTGTTAGTTGAAGCTTGTATAGTAGCAATTAAGTCGCGTTGTTTTTCATCAAGATTAGTATTGTTTACAATATTGGTTACAACAACTAAATTGTTTAATGGAGTTCGTATTTGATGAGATAGTTTTGTTAGAAATTCTTCTTTCGATGCAAGCTTACTCGAAATATCCGAAATTTTCGTATTGCATTTATTTAAATCTCGATCTTTTAACCTGTTGTGTATTAGGGCTATAAGTAAAGTTGATATATATAATAAAATAAAAAACAATTTAATATTAGTAGAATAATCGAAACAAAAAATAGCATTTTCGGGGATGAAAATAGGAATTACAATAATTAAGAAAAATAAAATAGAAAGAATATTCGTTTTCTTGAAATTACAAATAAAAGAAATTAATATAGGGAAAAGTGAATAAGATAATATTCCTTGTTGACTTATATTTTTTGTGAAAAACAATGCTAATAATAAAATAGAAATTGTAACACAATAAAAAATAGATGATAAATTTATATTATTTGTTTTTTTAAGAAAAAGTAAATTTAAAAATAGAAGAATTAAAATAGGGAATAATATAATAGATAAGGAGTACCTTTCAGATAATAAGGAAATTAAACTAAATGTGCCTATTGTTATAATTGAGCATACATTAATAAAATTTAGTAAAATGTAATTCGATTTATTGTTTACCTTATTTTTGTTTGAGAAAATATTTGTTATTTTTTCAATTAAATTCATTTTGAAATATTTTTATAGAATTATATTATATGTACAGAATATAGATGTAAATAAAATTACTTATTTTTTACAAGATATAAAATATATCTTGTAAAAAAAATACAATATAGTAAATTATCTTGTAAATTTATAAAATAAACTTTCTAGTTTCAGGGCAAACTCATACTTTAATATTTAAGACCTTTAGCAAATAGTCTTCATTCCGGTCGGATTTAAGTCTTTTTCCTGCAATGCCAGGCTTTTCTGTTTTTTCATTTTTTAATAAA
>CAZDCZ010000009.1:0-45825 GCA_964504155.1 uncultured Bacteroidales bacterium
TAAATAATTCATTTAATCAACTGATATTTAATGTTTTATGTTCCATGTAGAACAAATTGTTGCATTATATCTATTTGATACTAAATATGTTACAAAATTGTTGACAGGTTTATATATTGTTGTATTTCAATGTGTTACAAAGTTGACTTATTAACATTTTAATAAAAAAAATTATTTTTTCAACTTGACTTATTCATATTTTATTTTTAATATATTTATAATATGAAGACTTTTTGGAGTGGACTCAACATTATGAGTTTTGTTTAGTGTGTATTTATCGTTTTGTTTTTATAAAATAAGAATAATTAGAAAAAATATTTACTTTTATATACTAATTATTAAGCTGAAATTTAAAAATAATTATTACTAACAAGCTGCTTTTTTATTCTTCGGTTAATTCTACAAGTAAGTTTCGGTAAGCCGAAAAAAGTTTCGATTTCGATACCATACCAATATATTTTGCATTGCTAACAACCGGAAGATTCCAAACTCCTGTTTCTTGGAATTTTTTTATTACCTCGTTCATCGAATCGTTTATCGATATATATGCAGGAGGTAAGTTCATTAAATTAATTACAAAAGTATTATCGTACATATCTTTATCAAACATAATTTCTCGAATATCGTTAAGGTTAATTATTCCTCTTAATATTCCATCATTATCTATTACCGGGAAAATATTTCTGTTCGATTTAGATATTATTTTTACTAAATTGCCTAAAGTTGCATTTACATTTATTGTTTTAAGGTCTTTTTCAATAATCGATTTTAGATTCATAAAATTAAGAACCGTTTTATCTTTATTGTGGGTGATAAGTTTGCCCCGTTTTGCCAGTTGAATTGTGAATATTGAGTTTGGTTCGAAATATCTTACAGTTATAAACGATATTGTGCTAGTAATCATTATGGGGACAATTAATTCATATCCTCGAGTTGTTTCGGCAATTAAGAATATTCCTGTTAATGGGGCATGTAAAACACCACTAATTAATCCCGACATGCCTACTAAAGTAAAATTACTTTCCGATACAAATAAATCTATTCCTAAAATGTTTAAAGTATGAGAAAATAGCATACCTGTAATTGCTCCTGTAAATAAAGTAGGGGCAATGATTCCTCCAATTCCTCCGCTACTTATTGTAAGTGATGTAGCAATAACTTTTGAGAATAATAAAATTAAAAAGAATAAAAAGAATAATAATGTATTCTGAGCTATGTTTATGCCGTAATTAGTGCCGATTATATCAGAAAAATTACCGGCAAAAATCATCTTAATAATATTATATCCTTCTCCATATAATTGAGGAAATAGAAATAACATTATTCCTAATATTCCTCCACCAATAATTAACTTTTTAAATTCGGAATATTTTGATAGTAGGTTATCTGTTTTTAAAAATGCGCGAGTAAAGTAAACCGATATTAACCCAGATATTAATCCTAATAAAACATAAAATATTGTGTGAGAAACTACATATGGGTCGCGTAGAGTAAATTCAAATAATATGTCATCGTGAAAAAACACATTAACTATTGCTCCACTTATAGATGCAAGAAGAAGAGGAATTAAAGAAAATCGAGTTAAATCTATTAATAAAACCTCAATAGCAAAAACTATTGCAGCTACCGGAGTATGAAAAATTGCGGAAATAGCACCAGCAGTACCACAGGCTAATAGTAAGGTTACTTCCTTATAATTAAGTTTGAATAATCGTGCAATATTAGACCCAATTGCCGAACCTGAAGATATAATAGGGGATTCTAGTCCTATTGAACCTCCAAAACCGGCAGTTAATATTCCTCCAATAATCGAAGAAAAAATTTTATGGGTTTTCATTAAGCTGTTTTTACGCGAAATAGAATTTAAAATAGATGCTATGCTATGTTTAACTTTATCGTGAATTATAAATTTTTTAAATAAAAGTGTTAAGGTTATACCTATAATTGGATAGATAAAAATCATAAAATTATATTCCGTGAAGCCTTTTTCTTTAAGTAATAAATTTTGTATATAAAATACGGAAGTTTTTAATATCAGTGCGGCAATACCACTCGATAAACCAACTATCATACTTAGTAGTAAAAAAAAATATCTTTTTTTTAGATGTTTTTCTTGCCATTGAATAATTTGTAATACTATATCTTTATATTTAAGCATTATTGGAAATAATAAATAAATATATAAACTATAAATATACAAAAAAAAGAATATTAATGTAAATTAGGTGTAATTATTATAAAAGTATTATCGTAATAGTTGTAATGAAAAATTGAAATAATTAATCTTCAGAGAATTCTTTTAGTAATTTTCTATAAGCCGAAAAAACATTTGCTCTTGAAACAAAGCCAATATATTTCCCATTCTCTATAACAGGTAGGTTATAATGCTTAGAAATTTGAAATTTTTTTGCAACTTCTTCCATCGATTCTTTTGGACAAACTGCCGGTGTTGGCATATACATTAGTTCATCGACATGAATTTTTTCGTATAGTTCGGGTTTAAATATAATATGTCGCACGTCGTTAATAAATACTATGCCATATAAATTATTATGCTTGTCGACAACAGGTACTATGTTTCTGCACGATTTAGATATTACTTTTACTAAATTTCCTAAATTTGCATCTTTATTTATTGTTATAAAATTAGTTTCTATTACTTTTTCAACTGTCATTAATGATAATACTGCTCTATCTTTATCGTGAGTAAATAGTTCTCCACGTTTAGCTAAATGTTTTGTGTATATTGAGTGAGGCTCGAAATGAATAATAGTGATATATGATATTGTTGCTGTAATCATAAGAGGAATAAATAAACCATATCCTCCTGTAATTTCTGCAATAAGAAATATTCCTGTAAGAGGAGCATGCATAACGCCGGCCATTAATCCTCCCATACCAACTAGAGCAAAACTTCCTTCCGGTATTCCGATATTTGTAGTTGTATTTATAATACGAGATACTAAAAATCCGGTAAGTCCTCCAACAAATAATGTTGGAGCAAAAATTCCTCCAACTCCTCCTGTACTTGTAGTAATAGACATTGCAATAACTTTTAGAAAAAGAATTAATGTTAGATAGCCTAATAACATCCAGATACTATTTTCTATTCCAAAAAACAAATTGTTATTCATTAATTCATCTACATTTCCTTCAATAATTTTTTGTAATACTTCGTATCCTTCTCCATATAATGGTGGTAGTAAGTAAATTAAAGTGCCTAAAATAAGTCCTCCTATAATTATCTTTTTAATAGGATTAGAAATTATCTCAAATTTCGATTCTATAAACATTGTAGTTCTTGTAAAATATAGAGATATAAATCCTGCAACAACCCCTAAAATTATATAATATGGGATTTGGTTTAATTCAAAAGCTTGGATATTACAAGTTAACAAAAATCCTTTTCCCATAAAAAAATATGCCACTGTGGCGGCCGAAACAGCTGAAATTAGCAAAGGAACAATTGAAGACATTGTTAAATCGAGCATTAATACCTCAATAGAAAAAACAAGCCCTGTAAGTGGAGCATTAAATATTCCGGAAATTGCGCCTGAAGCACCACAAGCTAATAATAGTGTTATAGATTTGTAATTGAGACGAAAAAAACGACCAATATTTGAGCCAATAGAAGCACCTGTTAAAACAATGGGTGCTTCAGATCCTACCGAACCCCCAAAACCTATTGTTAAAGTGCTAGCTATTATTGATGAATAAGTGTTATGATGTTTAATTTTGCTATTTTTCTTCGATATAGCATATAATATTCGTGATACCCCATGTCCAATATTATCTTTAACAAAAAATCTAACAAATAAAACCGTAATAATAATACCAATTATAGGGAAAATAAAGTATCGGAAACTATGCAGATTGTAAGTAAAATTATTTGTAAGAAAATAATTTGTATAATGAATTAAATTTTTTAATAATATGGCAGCCAGTCCACTAAAAACTCCTGTTACGAAACTTAAAAAAAGAATAAATTGTCTTTCTTTTATATGTTTTACTCTCCAGATTATAAATTTACTTAAGAGTTTTGAGATATTCATGACGAGAATTAAAATTGCTTGTAAATATGTATGATAGAAAAAATTTATTGCTTAATAATTATTAAGAGAGTTGTCTTTTATATATGAAATTAATCATCAGAAAAATCTTTTATCATTTTTCTATATTTTGAAAATACATTTGCTCTAGAGATAAAACCTAAATATTTTCCATTTTCTAAAACGGGTAAATTATAATGATTTGTATTTTGAAATTTTTTCGCAACGTCTTCCATCGATTCTTTTGGACTTACAATTGGAGAAGGCATATACATTAGTTCATTTACAAATGTATTGTCGTATAATTCTCGATTAAACATAATATGACGTATATCATTAATAAAAACAATGCCGTGTAAATTATTTTTACTATCGGTTACAGGAAAAATGTTTCTGCTTGATTTTGAAATTACCTTTACTAGTTCTCCTAAACTTGCATCTTTACTAATAGTTAAAAAATTTGTTTCTATAAGTTTGTCAACAGTCATAATCGATAGAACAACTTTATCTTTATCGTGAGTAAATAGTTCTCCTCTACGTGCCAGTTGATATGTGTAAACCGAATGAGTTTCGAAAAGTCTGATTGTTGCATATGAAATAGACGCTACAATCATTAATGGTATAATTAGAGCATAACTTCCTGTTGTTTCTGCTATCAAGAAAATTGCAGTTAGTGGAGCATGTAAAACTCCTGCAATTAATCCGGCCATTCCGACAAGAGTATAATTGCTAAATGATAATGATTTTATGCCAAAATAATTAAATATTTTTGCAAATAAGAATCCTGTATTTGCTCCGATAAACAAGGTCGGAGCAAAAATCCCACCAACTCCTCCTGCACTAAAAGTTAAGGATGTTGCTACAACTTTTAGAAGTATTACAATTAAGAATAAGCCAAAGACGATAAAAATACTATCTTGAAAAGAATAAAAAATACTGTTATTGAATAAATAGCTATAATCTCCGTGTAAAGCTAGGTTTATTGCATTATATCCTTCGCCATATAATGAAGGAAAAAGAAAAATTAGTAATCCCAAAATTGATGAAGCAATAAACCATTTTGTAAAACGATTATTTATTCTATCGAAGATCTTTTGAAAATATTTGAAACTTCGTGCAAAATAAACAGAAATAAATCCTGCGATAATTCCGATTAGTATGTAAAAAGGAATTTCTGTGATTAAAAATTTATCAATTACTTGAACAGGGATAAGAACATCCATTCCTAAAAATAGATATGAAGTAATTGCGGCAGAAACAGAAGCAAATAAGAGAGGGAGTAATGATCGTAATGTTAAATCTAACATTAATACTTCTAGAACAAAAACTATAGCTGCAATGGGGGCTTTAAAGATTGCCGACATAGCCCCGGTTGCGGCACATGCAAGTAAAAGTGTTACTTGTCGGTAGTTTAAATGAAAATATTTGCCGAGATTCGAGCCCCAAGCTGCTCCGGTTGCAACCGATGGACCCTCTAATCCAACTGAACCACCAAATCCTACTGTTAATGCACTGGTAATAATAGACGAAAACATATTATGCCTTGCAATCTTACCATTGTTTTTCGAAATCGCATATAATGTTACCGGAATACCATGACCAACAGGACGTTTTAATATAAATTTTACAAATATTACTGTTATTAATATTCCAATAGCAGGTAAAGCAAAATATATATAATTTTGATATTCTTTAATTAAACCATGATGTAGAAGAGAATGGATAAAAAAAACTGATTTTTTAATTAATACTGCCGATATTCCTGATAAAATACCAACTATTGTACTTAAAAAAAGCATGAATTTTTTGTCTTCTATATGACGAATTCGCCATATTAATAATTTTCTAAAAATATTATTTACTTTCATGCTTTTCTATTTTTATATTTTTATATTTTATATTTTTAATTCATCACCAAATTATAGAATATATATATTCTTAGAATTTTAGTCGTTTTTAGTAAAAATTAAATTGTCTAAATAGTAAATATCTACTAATAAAAAGATGAATTACTCGATTTTTTGTAGGTTTGTCGAATATTATTACTAATAAAATTAGAATTTAAATAATTACCCATTTATAATGCAAATGTAATATTTAGAATAATATATTTTTAAAAAGATTTAAAAAAAATAGAATGAGTATTAATATGTAAAATTTTATAATGATAAAGATTAAAAAATGTATTCTTGAAAATGGCTTAATAGTATTATTTCATAAAGATATTTCTACAAATTTAGTGGCTTTTAATTTGCTATATAAAGTAGGTTCAAAAAATGAAGATTCAGAAAAAACAGGATTTGCGCATTTGTTCGAACATCTTATGTTTGAAGGGTCAAAAAATATTGCATCTTACGACGAACCATTGCAAATAGTTGGCGGAGAAAATAATGCTTTCACAAATAACGATATTACAAACTATTATATAACAATACCAAAAGAAAATTTAGAAACAGCTTTTTGGCTTGAATCCGATAGGATGCTGGAACTAAATTTCTCGGAAAAGAAACTAGAAGTGCAGAAAAATGTTGTAATTGAAGAATTTAATCAGAGATATCTTAATCAACCTTATGGTGATGTGTCTTTATTATTAAAACCGTTAGCATATAAAAGTCATCCATATAAATGGGCTACAATAGGGAAAGATACAGAGCATATAAGGAGAGCATCTTTAAGCGATGTTAAAAAGTTTTTTTATTCTCATTATGCTCCCAATAACGCTATATTATCGATTTGCGGAAATGTTTCCTTTGAGCTTGTTAAAGAATTAAGTGAAAAATGGTTTGGAGAAATACAAGCTAGAGTAATCGGCAATAAGACTATTGTAAAAGAACCTATGCAAATTAAACATCGGGAGAAAACAGTTTATCGCGAGGTTCCTTATGATGCCATATATAAAGCATATCATATGAGTAAAAGAAATACCGATGAGTATTTTATTTGCGATGTGATTTCTGATATTCTTTCTAATGGCAAATCTTCGCGATTATATCAGATACTTGTGAAAGAAAAACAGCTATTTAGCGAAATAAATGCATCTATTACCGGTGATGTAGATGAAGGCTTATTTATTTTTTCTGGAAAAGTAATGCAAAATATCGATGTGATTGATGCAGAAAAAGAATTGCTGATTGAGATAGAAAGATGTAAAAATGAGACTGTTAGTGAATATGAATTGGAAAAAGTTAAAAATAAGTTTGAAAGTATTCGTCAATTTTCTGAAACTAGTATATTAAATAAAGCTATGGATATTGCTTTTTCAGAATTACTTGGTAATGCCGAATTTATTAATACTGAGATTAGACGATACAGAAGTGTGTCGGCGCAAGAAATAATAAATGTTGCAAATATTATCTTTAACAAGAATAATTGCTCAACTTTGTATTATCTCTCAAAAAAGAATAGTTAATGATGAATGTAAATAGAAAAATACAGCCTAAATACGAGTTAATAAATACTATAAATATTCCTCCTGTAGAAGCAATAAAATTAGATAATAATATTTCTGTTGCTTCAATTAATGCTGGCATGCAAGATATTATTAAACTTGATTTATTGTTTTATGCCGGCGATTGGATGCAGAAAAAAACATTAGTGGCAGGCTTTACAAACGAAATGTTAAAAGAAGGAACAACAAAATATCCCTCGTCTCAAATTTCGGAGAAATTAGACTTTTATGGAGCATTCTTACATCAAACAATATCAAAAGATTTTGCTCAGCTTACTCTTTTTACTCTGAAGAAATTTTTTCAAGAGACAATAATAATTTTTGAAGATATAATTAAAAATCCAAGTTTCTCAATCGACGAATTTGTGAAATTTGTAAATAAGGAAAAACAGTATTTCCAAATAGAACAATCAAAAGTATCTAATTTGTCGAGAGAAAAGTTTTTTGAACAAATATTCGGACAACAAAATCCGTACGGTAAAATTGAAAAATTATCCGATTTCGATAATGTTACTGTTGATGACTTGAAAAAATTTCATGCAAAATATTATAATGCGAATAATTGTAAAATTATTATATCGGGGAAAGTAGAATTAAACGATATTGCCATTCTTAACAATGCTTTTGGGGGAAAAGATTGGATAACAAAAGAGAAAATAGAATTGCCAGATTACGAATTGTCTCAGGCAAGTTCTGATATAACAATTGTAAATAAAAAAGATGCAGTACAATCGGCAATATATATAGGAAAGAAAATTATTAATAAAAGAAACGACGATTATATTAAATTGCAAGTAACAAATACCGTTCTTGGAGGATATTTTGGCTCACGATTAATGAAAGTACTACGTGAAAATAAGGGATATACATATGGAATATCATCTATATTAATGTCTTATCAAAATGCCGGAGTGTTTTTTATAGTAACAGAAGTGGGAGCAGATAATACAAAAAATGCAGTTGATAATATTTTAACAGAAATTAGTAAATTACGCAACGAGTTAGTTCCTGTTGACGAATTAAATCTTGTGAAAAATTATTTATTAGGAAGTGTTCTTAGGATGTTTGACGGACCTTTTGCAATATCTACTGCATATAAATCGTTAATAGAATTTAATATGGATATTGAATATTACAAAAAAACAATTAAGATTATTAAAAATATTTCATCAGAAGAAATTAAGTATATTGCTAACAAATATTTAAATGAACAAACTATGGTAAAAGTTGTTGCAGGAAAATATTAAAATTTAAACTAAAAATGCGATATTTTATTTTAGGTATATTAATATTTGTTTTTACTGGGAGTTTATATGCCCAAGAAACACCTAATTCTCCAATATTAAAAAATGTTAGCGTAATTCACGGAACAGGAAATGTGGAAATTATATGGGAACTTACCGACTCGGCAGACTTAATAATCTATAGAGATAATATAGAAAGTAATTCATATTACCCTATAGATACAATATTTAACACAAATATAAATTCTTATACCGATAATAGTGCTAATGCCGATGTCGGACCACGTTCGTATAGAATAGCTGCAGATATTGCGTCAAATACTAGTGCAAAAACCGAAGCGTTTAATACTATTTATACAATATGTGTACACGACTCTTGTGCTCGTAAAATAGTAATTTCTTGGACAAAATATATTAATAATTGGTTTGCTGGAGATAATATTGAAATAAAACAATATGATATTTATAAGAATATAAATAATAATGGTTTTATTTATTTAGCAACAACTAATGAAATTAATTATTCTGATAATAATATTGAAGAAAATACCAATTATCAATATTATATCGAAGCTGTATTGTTGGACGATAACAATATAAAATCAAAATCAAATAGTACTAGTAAATTTACACATGTCTTACAAAGTCCCGATTTTATTCATTCCGATTATATAAAAGCAATAAATAACAATTTAGAGTTAGGTTTTTCGATTGCAGAAAATTCTGAGTTGAAAAAATATAAATTATTGAGAGCTTTTGATAAGACTGGTTTATATGATACTATTGAATCGATTTCTACAGAAGAAAATAATATAATTTTTTTCGATAATAATATTATGGTCGATGAAGATATTTATTATTATAAACTAGTTGCTTTAGATGGTTGTAATTTAATAACAACAAGCTCCGATACGATAAATAATATGGTGTTACAAGTAACTAACAGCAACTTTGTTAATAATCTTTCGTGGAACAAATTTAAAGATACATCTAATAAAAATATCAAATACGAGATATATAGAAGTATTGGAACAGAAATTCCGGAATTGATAGATGTTGTTTTTAATAAAGAAAATTTTAATGATGATATCTCTAATTTTCAAGGACAACAAAAAAGTGGGAAATTTTGCTATTCTGTTAGAGCTTACGAAGAAGGATATCAGAATATTTATAGCGAATCGAATATCTCGTGTGTATATTATAAACCTAAAGTTTTTGTTCCAAATGCATTTACTCCAAACGATGATGGAACAAATGATAGCTTCGAAATATTTTTTTCATTCTTGCCAATAGATTATAATCTTACCATATATAATAGGTGGGGAAATATTGTTTTTGAAACACATAACCCACAAGAAATGTGGAATGGAAGAACATCAGGAAATAAAAAAGCAAAATCGGGAACATATATTTATTATCTTAAAATAAAAACTCCGAAGAATAAAATTGTAGAAAAAAAGGGGAACATAACAGTCTTCTATCCGTAAGTTATTAAATAAATTAATTATCTTTAAATTTATTTTCTAGTAAGCAATTGTTAATCTCTATTTATTTTAAGTCATCGTATTACGAATAAACCATGTCAAAATCAGAAGAAGATAAATATATTCAAGCTCTGTTCGACGATTTACTTTTAAGTTGTTCGAGAAAACTTAATGATGACGATAAAGCCCTAATAACTAAGGCATTTAATCTTGCTAACGAAGCTCATAAAGGAATAAGACGAAAATCAGGAGAGCCTTATATTGTTCATCCTATTGCAGTTGCAAAAATTGTAACACAAGAAATTGGACTAGGACCAACTTCGGTAGTATGTGCTTTGATTCACGATGTTGTAGAAGATAGCGATTATACTATAGACGATATAAAATATCTTTTCGGAGAGAAAATAGCAATAATAATTGATGGCTTAACTAAAATTTCCGATGTCTTCGATAAAGAATTATCATTACAGATAAAGAACTTTCGTAAAATATTATTAACTCTTTCCGATGATGTTAGAGTAATACTGATAAAACTTGCCGACAGATTGCATAATATGCGAACATTGGAATCGATGCCCTTAAATAAGCAGCTTAAAATTGCAGGAGAAACAATTTATATTTATGCCCCACTAGCTCATCGTTTGGGGTTATATGCAATAAAAACAGAACTTGAAGACCTTAGTATAAAATTTCGACACCCTCAAGCATATAAAGATATTACATCAAAAATTAAAGATAATGTAATTAAACGTCAATTAGAAATAAATAGATTTTCATTACCGATAATTCAAAAATTAGAATTGAATAATATCGATTTTGATATTGCCGGTCGACCAAAATCTACATATTCTATTTGGCAGAAAATGCAGAAAAAAAATATTTCTTTCGACGAAGTGTACGATTTAATGGCAATTAGAGTTGTGTTTAAGTCAAATAATAAAGAATCGGAAAAAGCACAATGTTGGAAAATATATTCGTTAATTACAGAAATTTATACTCCCAAACCGGAACGAATACGCGACTGGATAAGTTCACCAAAACCAAACGGATATGAAGCTCTTCATGTTACAGTTATGGGTCCTATGGGAAAATGGGTAGAAGTGCAGATTCGCTCCGAGAGAATGGACGAGATAGCCGAACGTGGTTTTGCAGCTCATTGGAAATATAAGGGTAATGATTCTCAAGAAAGCGAATTTGATAAGTGGATAAAAAAAATTCGCGAAATGTTGGAAAACCAGAATTCTGATGCTCTTGAATTTTTCGATGAATTTAAAATGAATATTTTCTCTTCAGAAATAATGGTATTTACTCCGAAAGGAAAATTAGTAAATCTTCCAAATCAGGCAACAGCTCTCGACTTTGCCTACGAAATACATACAGAAATTGGCAATAAGGCTATAGGAGCTAAGGTAAATCATAAATTAGTTCCATTAAATTTTGTATTATCTAGTGGCGATCAAATAGAGATTATTACATCTAATAAAAAAAGAATTCAACGAGAATGGCAGAATTATGTTATTACTGCAAAAGCCCGATCGTGTATTGTTAAAGGAATTAAAGCAGAAACTAAAAATAGAATAGAAAAAGGAAGAAAACTTCTAGAAGAAAAATTAAATGAGTATAAAATAAAACTTAGTGCAAGGGTATTTAGAAAGATGCTTCCTGCATACGAGGTTAATAGTAAAGATGAATTATATAGTAAAATAGGAAGTGGATTAATAGAATTAAATAATCTGAAAAAGATAATTAAAAAGAATACACGAAATAAATTTATTAAATATTGGAGTTTACAAATTTCAAAATCACAGACAAATAAGCAGGAAGTTGCTCTTAAATTGGAAAAAAAAATAAATTACAAAAATAAATTTGTTATAGACGAAGTTGAAAACGAATCTAATTATAGAATAGCAAAATGTTGTAACCCTATTCCGGGAGATGCTGTTGTTGGATATAAAAATAGTGCAGATGAGCTTGTTATTATTCATAAGTCCGATTGTTCGGAAGCAATTAAATTAATGTCAAGCGATGGGAATCATGTGCTTTCGGTTAATTGGAAATCGCATAAAATATTATCGTTTCTTTCTAAGCTTCAAGTTGATGGTATTGATAGAATAGGAATAATTAAAGATATTACAAAAATTATTTCTGAAGTATTAAGTGTAAATATTCGAATGATTCATATCGAAACTTATGATGGTATTTTCGAAGGAACAATAGAGTTATATGTACATAGTGTTGCCGACCTTAATAACTTAATAATGAATCTTGGAAAAATAAAAGGAGTAAACCTAGTAAAACGAATCGAAAATGTAAAATATTAACTGATTTTTACCCTTTTGTTCTTCAATTAATTTTTATTTATACTCAAAAGAATACATTTAAACTAAAAATTTTACTTCGTAGTGCATGCTATTAACATTTTTTAAATGACAATAACTTATTTTAATTCATCTGAAAATTAGCATATTACTCCGATATATCAATTATTTGAATAGTTTTTAATAATTATACTTTTATAATTTTTATTAACTTTGCAATTTGAAATTTAAAAATATATATGACACAGGGATTAAGTGATAAACCAATATATTCGCAAAATGTAATAGAATTTGTTACAGTTGCTAACGAATATTGTAAATTTGTAGAGAACGCTACGAGATTTAGCAAGAAAGATTTTTTGCTAAAAGCTCAAACATTATTACCTTTATTATATTTGAAAACAGTGTTATTGCCATCCTTAGACTCTGTAAATGATCAAGAAAACGAGAAATTTGTTAATGAAAATATCTGGAGTCAGATTTATAATATTGTAAAAACAAAATTAGGCTATCATGATGAATATCATGAAATATTCGATCCTCTGACAAAGGAACAAGAAATGATGAGTATGGCTAGTATTTCCGATAATTTTGCCGATATATATCAAGACCTGAAAAATATGATTAGTATTTTTAGTATTGGTAACGAAGAAATGATGAATGATAGTGTTTGGGAATGCAAAATGAATTTTGAAGAATTCTGGGGACAGAAATTAGTAAATGCTATAAGGGCAATACACATTATTATTAATAACAACGATAATTTAGACGACGAAACCGAAGAAACAGAAAATGATGTTGATATGAATAATATCGATACAAGCGGATGGATATTATCGAAGAAACAGTCAGAGTATAATGAAGAATAATATGTTTGTATCTAAAATATCGAATGAGGAAATATCGAAACTACCATTAACAAAATTCTCAGGTAAAACACTAATAATCGATAGTGAAGAAAAACTTCAAAAATATTTACCTCTATTAGAAAACGAAAAAATACTCGGTTTCGACACCGAAACACGACCATCGTTTAAAAAAGGCAGAGTTAACAGTATGGCGTTATTGCAATTATCGTCATTAAGTTATGCATTTCTGATACGATTAAATACTATTGGTTTACCAAATCCGATTGCAAAAATATTAGCCGATAAAAATATAACAAAAATTGGAGTAGCAATAAATGATGATATTAAAGGCTTAAGAAAATTAAATAAGTTTGAATCTAATGGATTTGTCGATCTTCAAAACATTGTAAGTAATTACAATATAGAGAATAAGGGACTAAAAAAACTAGCCGGAATTATTTTGAAAAAGCGAATCTCAAAATCACAACAATTGTCAAATTGGGAAGCAAAAGAATTATCGGAAGCGCAAAAAAATTATGCAGCTACAGATGCTTGGGTATGTATAAAAATATTTAACGAACTTAAAAAATATTAAAGTGAGTAACATCTAGAAATGATTATTCATTTTTAGAATCTATTTATTGTTACTTAAGGTTTAATTTACTGTGATTAAAGATGAAAATCTTATTCTATTTTATTACTTTTACATAATATTTTTTAATAAATACTTAAATAATAATGAAAAACTATATTCTTCTAACAATTTTTATATTTTTAACATTAATAGTTAAATTATATGCCCAATCTATATATCCTGTAGGAGAATATGAACAGTTAGGTAAAGTTGAATTTTCTAATCTTGAAGTTAAAAATAATATTTTATATTTTCCTTTAGGCGAATTAGGTTTGCAGATATTAGATGTTGCTAATCATCAAAATATTACGCAAATAGCATTATATAGAGAATTTGAGTGGCGAGAGAAAAAGAAAGTCTTTGGTTCGGCGTATTGTGTAAATATTAAAGGAGATTCTTTATTTCTTGCATATGGCGAATTAGGACTAAAAATATTAAATATTTCCGATCCATCAATGCCTTTTGTCTTAGGTACATATTATCGATATCAAGATGTTTATACTTGCGAATTATATAAGAATTTTGCCTTTCTCGGTTTAAAAAATATGGGTTTCGAGATAGTTGATTTTAGTAATATCGATAATATCGATATGGTATCGAGAAATAATGTTAAAGATTTTAAAGTTGAGAATTTGCAAGTAAGACCACCATTTGTTTTGATGACAGGTGGCTATAGAGGTATATTAATTTATCAGTTTACTGATCCTTTTACAAAATTTAAAGTAAAAGGATTTCCTAAAGAATATCATCCGAATAACGAAGCAAATAAATTGATTGTTAAGGGTAATATTGGGTATCTGGCGAACGATTATGCAGGATTAACAATTCTAAATCTTGGGCTTCCATTATACCCTGTTAAAATGTCGAATATCAAAACCGAGGGAAAGGCAAAAGATATATGTTTAAATAAAAATTATGCCTATGTGTCGAGTGGAAAAGCTATTGAAGTATTCGATATTAGTAACAAAGAAAATCCGGTAAAGGTATTTGAATATAAAGAAAAGAAAAAGAAATTTAAAAATATTGCTATTGATGGAAATTATCTATATGCCAGTTATAAACAATCTTTAAGGAAGTATGGAATAATAGTATTTCAAATAGAATAGCATATTGTAATAGGAGAAATGTAGTTAATAAGACTCGAAACCTAAGAAATATTTGTTTTTAGAGTTGACGATATTTTAACAATTTGTAACAATTTTAATTTAAAAAATATTTTTAAGATGTCATTTATTAAAGATAAAATTGCGTCAGAAGGTTTAACTTTCGATGATGTATTATTAATTCCACGATATTCAGAAGTTTTACCAAGAAATGTAGATGTTTCTACTCAGTTCTCAAGAAATATTAAGCTAAATATTCCAATTGTATCAGCAGCAATGGACACTGTTACAGAATCAAAATTAGCTATTGCTATTGCTCGAGAAGGAGGAATTGGGGTTATTCATAAGAATATGAGCATCGAAGAGCAAGCACGACAAGTAAAAACTGTAAAAAGGGCAGAGAATGGAATGATTTACGACCCAATAACAATAACAGCTGACGACACAGTAGAAAATGCCCTTAAATTAATGAAAGAATATAAAATAGGGGGTATTCCTGTTGTTGATGAAAATAGATATCTTGTTGGTATTGTTACAAATAGAGACTTGCGTTTCGAAAAAGAATACAAAAAAGAGATTGGTGATGTAATGACTAAAGAAAATATAATTACAACATCTAAATCTATCGATCTCGAACAAGCAACAGATATACTTCAACGTTATAAAATAGAAAAATTACCTGTTGTTGATGAAGAAAATAAATTAATAGGATTATTAACATATAAGGATATTACAAAGGTAAAGGATAATCCATTAGCATGTAAAGATAATAAAGGACGTTTATGTGTTGCTGCCGGTGTAGGAGTTACTGTCGATACTTTCGAAAGAGTCGAAGCATTAGTTAAGGCAGGAGTCGATGCAATAGTTATAGATACAGCTCACGGACATTCATATGGTGTTATTGAGAAATTGAAAGAAGTAAAGAAAAAATTTAAAGATATAGATGTAGTGGTTGGTAATATTGGAACCGCTGAAGCTGCACGAGCACTGGTTGATGCAGGTGCAGATGCAGTAAAAGTAGGAATTGGACCGGGATCAATATGTACAACTAGAGTTATTGCAGGCGTTGGAATGCCTCAATTAACAGCTATATATAATGTGGCTAAAGAATTAAAAGACTCCGGAGTTCCTGTTATTGGTGATGGAGGATTAAGATACTCAGGTGATTTGGTGAAGGCTATTGCTGCCGGAGCAGATTCGGTAATGGCTGGTTCGTTATTTGCAGGAGTTGAAGAATCTCCTGGTGAAACAATTATATATAATGCTAGAAAATTTAAAGCTTATAGAGGTATGGGGTCAGTCGAAGCAATGAATGATGGCTCTAAAGATAGATATTTTCAAGATGTAGAAGATGATATTAATAAACTCGTCCCCGAAGGAATTGCTGCCAGAGTGCCGTTTAAAGGTAACTTGAAGGAAGTAGTTTATCAATTAGTTGGCGGAATTAGGGCAGGTATGGGATATTGTGGAGCTCATAATATTACAGAACTTATGAGTGCAAAATTTGTACGAATAACAAATGCCGGAGTTAACGAAAGTCATCCTCACGATGTTGATATTACTCGTGAAGCACCTAATTATAGTAGATAAAATTATAAAAAAGTATTATTGTTATTATTATCGAAATTTTAAGAACTTAAGAAATAACAAATGAAAAAAATATTATTATCGTTTTTATCGCTTCTTTTATTCTCGGGATTATTTGCACAGAGCAATATATTATTGACTATTGCAGATAAAAAAATCGAAAAAGAAGAATTTGAAAGAATATATCAGAAAAATAAAAAGAATTTTTCAACCGGAGAAATTGTCTCAGTCGAAAAATATTTAGATATGTTTATTAAG
Source organism: uncultured Bacteroidales bacterium (assembly GCA_964504155.1). GTDB lineage: Bacteria > Bacteroidota > Bacteroidia > Bacteroidales > UBA12077 > CAZDCZ01. The sequence continues at coordinate 16,974 of CAZDCZ010000009.1, forward strand.
TTTAAGCTTAAAGTTATTGAGGCTGAGTCGCTTGGTTTAGATACTTCAAGTGCTTTTAAAAAGGAATTAAACGGTTATAGAAAACAACTGATAAAACCATATTTTGTTGATAATAAATGTAAAAAAGAATTAATAGATAGCGCTTATAAACGTTCACTATACGAAGTAAGAGCAAAGCATATTTTAATAAAATTATCTCCAGATGCAAACGCAGAAGATACTGCTTTTGCGTATAAAAAAGCTTTAGAAATACGAAGGAGAATATTAAATGGGGAACCGTTTTCAGTAGTAGCAAAGGGTAGCTCAGACGATCCTTCAGTACGAAATAATGGTGGAGACTTGGGGTATTTTACTGTATTTCAAATGGTATATCCATTCGAAGATGCTGCCTATAATCTTAATTTGGGGGAAATAAGTTACCCCGTTCGTACAAAATTCGGCTATCATATTATTCAAACTATTGATAAACGAAAAACTAAAGGACAAGTTAAGGTAGCACATATAATGCTTACTTTACCTAAAGGAATTTCTGAAGAAAAAGCTAACGAAAAAGAAAAACTGATTAAGCAAATTTATCATAAATTAAAAACCGGAGACAAATTCGACGATTTAGTTGAGAAATATTCAGAAGATAGAGGCTCTGCCAGAAATGGAGGAGAATTACCTTGGTTTGGAGCAGGACGTATGGTTAAACCATTCGAAGATGCTGCATTCGAATTAGAAAATATTAGTGATATCTCGAAACCAATAAAAACATCTTTCGGATGGCATATTATTAAGCTTATCGACAAAAAGACTATTGGTAGTTTAGAAGAAACTAAAGATGAATTAGAAAGACGTGTTGAAAGAGATGAAAGAATAAAAATAGCTCAGAATGAGTTTGTTAAAAATCTGAAAAAAGAATATAATGTAATAGAAGATACTAACAGCTATTTAGAATTGCTCGATTATCTTACAAAAGAAAATGATAAATCATATAATTCTTATAACCTCGACGACACTTTAGTTGTTATAAATAAAAATATATATACCAAGAAAAATTTTCTTGCTTATCTTACGGATATTGATAAGACTAATCGTTTGAATTCTATTACATTCGAAAAGTATTATAATATATATCTAAACAATATATTATTTGCAATTGAAGATACTAATTTAGAAGAAAAGTATCCTGAGTTAAAATATTTGCTTAAAGAATATCACGATGGAATATTACTATTTGATTTAACCGATAAATTAATATGGACAAAAGCTGCGGAAGATACCATAGGTTTGGAAAAATACTTTAAAAAGAATAGGAATAATTACATGTGGAATGAAAGATATGACGGGATAATTTATTATTGTAATAATGAAAATATATGTTCTAAGATAACGAATCTTACAAAAAAACGATTTCTTAGAAAGGGTCTCTCGTCAGAAGAAATATTAAAAAAATTTAACGAAAAAGAAGAAAATTTTGTTCGAATAGAAAAAGGAGTTTTTTCTAAAGGACAAAATAATATTGTTGATGCTAAAATATGGGGAGCAAAAAGCTTATCTGCCGATAAAAATAAAACAACATTATTGAAAGGGAAATTAATTGCTCCTACAAGACGAGAGTTTGACGAAGTAAAAGGGAGCGTTATTGCCGACTATCAGAGCTATCTCGAGAAATTGTGGATAAATAAATTAGAGAATAAATACAATATTATTATTAATAAAGAAGTTTTAAATAAATTAAAAAATAACATCGAAAAATAATATAATGAAAATTCTAAATATTTTATTTCTACTTATTTTAATTATTTTTAATGCTTGCACAAAGCTAAACGATAATAACGAACAAGAAAAGTTAGCTAAAGTTTACGATAAGTATTTATATGCATCTGATATAAAATTTCTTATTGTTGATAATATTACTCCTGACGATAGTACAGTAATTATCGATAATTATATTAAAAATTGGATTAAGGAACAATTATTGTTAAAAAAAGCTGAAGAATATTTGCCCGATGAAAGAAAAAATATTGAAAAGCAAATAGAAAATTATAGAACCTCATTATTAATATTTAAATACAGACAGATGCTTATTAAGCAGAAGTTAGATACTATTGTTAAGGACGAAGAAATACAACGATATTTTAATGAAAATAAAAATAATTTTGTGCTTCACGATAATATTGTAAAAGTATTATATATTAAATTCTCTAAAGCATCTCCTAATGTCGAAGAAGTTAAATCTTGGTATATGTCAGATAAAGAAGAGAGTAAACAAAAACTTGACGAATATTGTTATCAGTATGCAAATAAATATGACGATTTTAATAATAATTGGGTTAAATTTTCGGATTTAAGAAAACAAATTCCTATAGAAATTAATAATTCTCAAAACTATTTAAAATATAGAAAAAATATTGAAGTTGAAGATTCTCTATTTTATTATTTTATTAGAATTAATGATTACAAACTTGAAGGAACAGTTCAACCATTAGAATATTCTAAATTGAGAATTAAAAGCATAATATTGAATAAACGAAAATTCAAATATTTTGATGATCTTGAGAATCATATTTATAGCAGTGCTTTAAACCGAAACGATTTTATAATTTATTAAAATACATTATTTATGAAGAAATTACTAATGTTATTATTTATTGTAATAACTATGACAGAATACTCGACCTCACAAACAAATAAAATAATCGATCAGGTTGTTGCAATAGTAGGCGATAAAATTATTCTGCAATCAGATATTGAAAATCAGTCTATACAATTAAGAGCACAAGGATATTATTCTAGTCGCGATATTAAATGCGAAGTTCTTGAAAAACTAGTAATTCAAAAATTAATGCTTAATCAAGCCGAATTAGATAGTTTAGAAATAGGGGAGAGTACTATAGAATCTGAGCTCGATAGAAGATTAATGTATTTTGTTAGACAAATTGGGTCGGAGAAAAAACTCGAAGAGTACTATAATAAAACAATACTCGAAATAAAAGAAGATTTCAGGACTTTAATTCACGATCAGCTGTTAACTCAAAAAATGCAAAAGCAAATTTCATCTGAAGCAAAAGTTAGTCCGAAAGAAGTTGTCGATTTGTATAAAAAAATGCCGAAAGATAGTCTCCCTATGATTAATACTCAAATACAATTAAATCAAATTGTGATGTATCCACCGCAAGACGATGAGGTAAAACAAAATACTAGAAAAAAATTACTGGAATTACGCGAGCGTATATTAAATGGAGAAAGATTTTCTACCCTAGCTATTTTGTATTCAGAAGATCCCGGAACAGCAAGAAAAGGTGGAGAATTGGGATTCAGAACTAAAGAAGAATTAGACCCTGCTTTTGCTCGAGCGGCTTTTAGCCTTAAAAAGGATCAGGTCTCTCGTATTGTTGAGTCCTCGTATGGTTTACATATTATTAAACTTATTGCTCGTGAAGGAGAACAAGTTAATGTGCGACATATATTAATTATTCCCGATGTAAGTATTGCTCAACGAAAAACAGTTAAAGCAAAACTCGATAGTGTAGCTACTCTTCTTCGACTCGATAGCCTTGATTTTAAAATGGCAGCATTTAAGTTTTCAGAAGATGAGCAATCAAGATTAAACGAAGGTATAATGGTTAATCCAAAGAATTCATCTACAAAATTTCAACTCGAAGAACTCCCTCGTGAAGAGTACTCTGTTATTAAAGATATGAAAGTGGGAGTAATCTCTGAACCTTTCGAAGCCGTTGATAAAAAAGGAAAAGTGGTTTTTAAAATTGTTAGAATAAAATCGAAAATAAAAGCTCATAGAGCCTCTATAAAAACCGATTTTGAATTAATAGAACAAATGGTTCTTAATACAAAGAAACAAGAAGTAATTAAAAAATGGATAGACGATAAACAGGGAAAAACATATATCCATATAGACGACTCGTTTAAAAAATGCAATTTTGAAGATGAAGGCTGGATTAAATAATAAACAAGATTTCTTATAAATAAGTAAAAATCTGACGAAATTAAATTTCGTCAGATTTTATTGCATTATTTAATTTGAGAATATTACATTTTATTAGTGCTTATTAATGATATATTTTTTGTCTCTAGAATGTTAATTATCCCAATGAAAGCATTAAACCCAAATAGAATACTTTTGTTTTTCTTGTTAATATTTATTTCAGGATTTGTAAATGCTCAAAAAACAGAAAAAATAAAGATATTAAACTCTAATTCCTTAGAGTTCAGTGAGAAAATTGGAGCCAATGTAAGAAGGTTTCTTGGTAATGTTATTTTCGAACATAATAATACCCAAATGTATTGCGATAGTGCTTATATATTTGGTGGCGAAAATACTATTTATGCTTATAGTAATGTCCATGTTAATCAAGACGATAGCCTTCATATGTATGGAGATTATTTAGAATATAATGGAAATACTTATCAAGGGAAAGTTAGAAATAATGTTACTTTAAACGACAATCAAATTACTCTTGCTACAGATTCTCTTAATTTTAATTCGCAAACAAATATTGTATATTACTTTAATGGAGGAGAAATTCTAAACGATAGTAATACCATGGAAAGCAATCTTGGTTATTATTATTCGAAAAAAGATTTGTTCTTTTTTAAAGATAGCGTTGTGCTTATTACTCCCGATTATAAGGTAGAAACAGATACTCTAAAATATAATACAAAAACCGAAATTTCTTATTTTTTAGGCCCAACAGATATTACAAATAACGATGATTATTTATATTGCGAAAATGGCTGGTATAATACCAACGAAAAAAAATTTCAGTTTAACAAAAATGCGTTTTATAAAAATAAAGGAAAAATATTAAAGGGTGATAGTTTATATTACGATAAAAATAATGGCTTAGGGAAAGCTTTTGTTAATGTTGAATTAATAGATACGACGCAAAATATTACTTTAAAAGGAAATTATGCTAAATATGTAAAAGAACCTGAGAGTTTTTTTATTACCGATAGTGCTATACTTATTAGTGTAACGAATGTAACCGATTCTGTATTTATGCATGCCGATACTATTTGTTCCGATTACGATTCGTTAAATATTAATAAAGTTATTAGAGCTTATAATAAAGTAAAGATTTATAAAAATGATATTCAAAGTGTATGCGATTCATTAGTATTTACACAGGAAGATTCGGTAATTATTTTGTATAATAATCCTGTTGTTTGGTCAGGAGAAAATCAAGTTACGGCAGATACTATGCAAATATTTACTAATGATTCAAAAGTTGATTATATTGAGTTAAATGGTTCTCCATATATAATATCTCAGGAAGATACTGCTAGATATAATCAGATTAAAGGGAAGAAAATGACAGTTTATGTTCGTGATAATCAGATATATAAAGTTAATGTTAGCGGAAATGGACAAACAATATATTATACTAAAGACAAAAATAAGATTGTTGGAATAAATAAATCAGAGAGTAGTAGATTAATATTGTATTTAAAAGATAAGCAAATTGTTCGTATAGTAATGCTTCAGAAGCCTGATGGTACATTGTTCCCATTAGGAGATTTAGAGGAAACTAAGCTTAAAGGTTTTAAATGGTTAATTAATAACCGACCCCAAAATAAATATGATATATTTAAATGGGAAAAATAAAAAAGGGTTTATTAAAAACCCTTTTTTTATATTATTAATATTCATCTTCGTTAAAAAAGAAATCGTCTTTACTCGGATAATCCGGCCAAATATCTTCAATGCTTTCATAAACGTCTCCTTCATCTTCTATCTCCTGCAGATTTTCAATTACTTCTAAAGGAGCCCCGGAGCGAATACCAAAATCAATTAATTCTTCTTTTGTTGCCGGCCAAGGTGCATCTTCTAATTTTGAAGCTAATTCTAGAGTCCAATACATAGTTGTCTGTTTAATATTTAATTCATGTTCTAAAATTCTGCAAATATAAAAATAAATTTAAAAAACAAAATTTATTTTGCGAAATCTTATAAACAATGATGAACCAATTTTTTATTAATTTGTTAGATTGTCTGATATGAGATGAATGTGTTAAAAAAAATATTTATAAAATTTTATTAATAATCCCATTCAATTTCATTTGATTTTAAATCTACAGAAAATTTTCTCGATAAAACAAATAGGTAATCCGATAATCTATTTAGATATTTAATAATAATATTATCAATGTCGAATTTTTCTGAAACTTTTATTGTTATTCTTTCTGCTCTTCTGCATATCGTTCTGGCAATATGACAATACGATACTGTTGTGTGTCCTCCCGGTAAAATAAATTTTTTTAATTGAGGTAAAGAATTATCTATCTCATCAATCTTATTTTCTAAATAAATAATGTCAGTAGTATTAATAATAATATTTCCTGTTTTTTTATTAGCTTGTTCAGTAGCTAGCATTGTTCCACAAATCATTAATTTATTTTGAATATCTATAAGAGTATTGAAAGTATTCTTATCGAGTTTCTGATCGCGAATTAAACCTATATATGCATTTAGCTCATCAATAGTGCCGTAAGCTTCTATTCTGTCGTGATATTTAGTAACTCTTTTTCCACCAATTAACGATGTGCTTCCGGTATCTCCGGTTTTAGTATATATTTTCATTATGAATATATTATTTTAAAAGCTTTCTTTGTATAAGATATTCTAGTTAGATAATAGATTTTTATTTAGTTCATCAGATTCTATTTCTCCGTCTTTTAATCGAATAATTCTGTGAGCATGCATTGCTATATCTTCTTCGTGAGTTACAAGAATAATAGTATTCCCTTGTTTATGAATATTGTCGAATAGATGTAAAATATCTGCCGATGTTTTTGAGTCGAGATTCCCTGTAGGTTCGTCAGCAAGTATTATCGAAGGAGAATTAACTAAAGCTCTGGCAACAGCAACTCTTTGACGTTGACCTCCCGAAAGTTCGTTAGGCTTATGTGTTATTCTATCTTCTAAACCTACACTAATTAATGTTTCTTTTGCTTTTGCTAGTCTTTCTTCTTTTTTATATCCTGCATAAATTAAGGGTAAGGCAACATTCTCTAAAGCAGAATATCTAGGCAAAAGATTGAATGTTTGAAAAACAAAACCAATCTCTTCGTTACGTATTCCCGCAAGCTCATCATCGTTTAGCTGACTTACATCTTTATTATTAAGTATATATTGCCCTTTTGTAGGTGTATCTAAACACCCTATAATATTCATCATTGTTGATTTCCCCGAACCGGAAGGACCCATTATGGCAACATATTCATTTTTGTTAATGTCTATAGATATTGATCTTACGGCTCTTACAGTTTCTGTTCCTACATAATAATTTTTTATTATATCGGTAAACCTTATAATATTTTCCATTATAATTGTGTTATTTGAATAATGAAACGAATTTAATTATAATATAATATAAAACAATATGTTTTTTTATTGAATATTTAATTTTTTCCTAAAAATAGAATTTAGTATGTTTTTCAAGTAATAAAAAATCAATTAAATATATTTTAATTTTAAATTATACTAATACCTGATAGTAAAATTTTGCTTTGTTAGTTCTGTTTTAAAGAATATTATGCCCATTCTAAAAATATCAATACTAACTCTGACTTTATTATTTTTTATAATTTTTTCCCAAGCTATTTCCATATCTTTCGACCAATGAATATCGTCGAAAATAAAGATACTATTGTTGTTGATTTTATTCAAACAAAGATTGAAATATTCGTAAGTTCGGGCTCCATTATGGTCTCCATCAAAAAACACCATGTCCACAGTATTTTTCGATTCTAAAATCTTAGGTAATTCTTCTAAAAATATTCCACAATGAAAATTTATATTGTTAAAGTTTAGTTTAATGGCATTGTTCTTTGCTATATCTAGTTTCTTTTTTTCAGCTTCTATTGTGTCAAGAAATATTTTATTATTGGCATTAGCAATAAAAAAACTGCTTATCCCAATCGAAGTACCTAATTCAATTGCCGATTCGCAATTATAATAATTTATAATTTGAGAAAGTAAAATTCCATATTTTATAGGTATCGACGATATACGTGTCATGTAAGATATTGAACGTATATTTGAATTTGTAACTTGTGATCCTGCACCAAATTCTCTTAATGTAAGTTTTGTGTTATTTTTTAATAACGATTTTCTAATTTTCTTTATTTTTATGTATTCTTCTTTATTCGAGTTCGAATTAAAAACCTTTTTAATTAAATCGAACATAAATGGGGAATGAATACCATAGCCATATTTGTGCGACGATAATAGTTTGTAAATAAAATATTTATAAATATATCTGAAGTTAATTTTCATGCGCTTTTGTTTTATATTATAACAATTTTAAATACAAAAAGCTAAAAACAATATTTATTTAGAAATTAATAATTAAAATTGTGATTTTTATTGTTTAGTTCAAATTTTGAGTTTAATTAATAATTTATATTTTTGAATAAAAAATTTTTATACTTAAAGTGATGTAAAATAATGAGCGAACTATTAGCAAAAGAAATAAAATATCTTACAGGTGTAGGTCCAAAGCGAGCAGACTTATTATTGAAAGAATTAAATATTTCAACTTTCGAAGATTTGCTTTATTATTTCCCATATAAATATATCGATCGTTCAAAAATATATAAAATTTCTGAGTTAAATGCTAATCTCTCGTATGTACAAATTAAAGGAAAAATTACACACTTTGAATTAGTTGGACAAAAGTATAAAAAACGATTAGTCGCACGTTTTTCCGATGATTCGGGTAGAATAGAATTGGTCTGGTTTAAAGGAGTTAGCTATATTCAAAAAAGCTTGGAATTAAATAAACAATATATTGTTTTCGGGAAACCTAGTCAATTTAATAATAATATAAATATTGTTCATCCTGAAATCGAAGATAGTAATAAAAACGAAAATATTATTAATACAGCCTTACAGGCATTTTACAATACGAGCGAGAAACTAAAAAATAACTATATTAGTTCTAAGACTATTTCAAAATTTCTAAATAACTTATTAATAGTTTTACAAGACAAAATTCCTGAGACATTACCCGATTATATTTTAAAGAAATATAAATTAATCTCTTTAAATCAAGCACTTTTAAATATCCATTTCCCTCAGAATCCAGACTTGTTAAAACAGGCCACTTTTCGGATAAAGTTCGATGAATTGTTTTACATACAATTAAATATTCTACAACGAAAGAATATATTATCAAGTAAACTAAATGGATTTGTATTTTCAAAAGTCGGCAAAAATTTCAATTATTTTTATAATAAGAATTTGCCATTTGAATTAACTAATGCTCAAAAAAAAGTAATTAAAGAAATTCGAAAAGATCTTGGTTCAGGAAAACAAATGAATCGATTATTACAAGGAGATGTTGGGAGCGGAAAAACATTAGTAGCATTAATGGGGATTCTTATTGCTATCGATAATGGTTTTCAAGCCTGTGTAATGGCTCCAACTGCAATTCTCGCAGGTCAGCATTTAGAAACTATAACGAAATTTTTGAATGGCTTAGAAATAAATTACAAATTACTTACAGGAGCTACTAAAACGGCTGAAAGAAATGAAATTCACAAAAATTTATTAAATGGCTCATTACAATTATTAATCGGAACGCATGCCCTTATCGAAGATAAAGTGAAATTTAAGAATCTTGGTTTCGTTGTTATCGACGAGCAGCATCGTTTCGGAGTTGCCCAAAGAGCAAAATTGTGGAAGAAAAATATTAATCCTCCACACATGTTGGTAATGACAGCTACTCCAATTCCAAGAACTCTGGCAATGACAATTTATGGAGATCTTGAAGTATCGATTATTGATGAATTGCCTCCCGGAAGGAAACCAGTAAAAACAATACATTCTTTCGATTCTAAGCGATTACGAGTACAGGCATTTATGCGTAAGCAAATAGAAATGGGGCGGCAAGTGTATGTTGTGTTTCCTCTAATTAAAGAATCGGAAAAAATGGATTATAAAGATCTTGAAGATGGATATGAGAGTATTACTCGAGATTTTCCTGCTCCAAAATATGCTGTAAGCATTGTTCATGGTAGAATGAAACCTAAAGAAAAAGATGCTGCCATGAAATTGTTTGTTAAGGGAATAACTAATATAATGATAGCTACAACAGTTATTGAAGTTGGTGTTGATGTGCCAAATGCCTCAGTAATGATAATTGAAAGTGCCGAAAGATTTGGCTTGTCGCAATTACATCAACTTAGAGGTAGAGTTGGGCGTGGGGCAGAACAATCATTTTGTATTTTAATGACATCATATAAGCTGTCAAACGATGCTCGAAAAAGAATAGAAATAATGACTACATCAAGCGATGGTTTCGAAATTGCCGATGAAGATCTTAAATTACGCGGACCCGGAGATATTGAAGGAACTCAACAAAGTGGCATAGCTTTTGATTTTAAATTAGCTAACTTAGCTAAAGATGGACAAATTTTACAATATGCTCGTAATATTGTTGAAGAAATACTTATTGACGATCCATTGTTAGATAAAGAGATAAATATTACCTTAGCCAATCAAATTAGAAAAATAAAAAATAAAGAAATAGATTTTAGTAAAATAAGCTAGAAAATATGAAAAAAAAAATAATTTTAATTTTTGTTTTCGTTATGTTCTTTTTCGATATATATGCTCAATCGATAGACAGACAATTTAAGGAAATAGCCTTTAAATCGGGAGAAAGATTAACTTATACATTAACGTATAATTGGTTTTTTGTATGGACAGATGTAGGAATTGTAGATTTTAGCATTTCAGAGAAAGAAATATGTAATAAGAAAACATATCATATTAAAGGAGCAGGAAAAACTTTTCCTTTTTACGATTGGTTCTTTCAAGTGCGCGATGTGTATGAAACATGGATAGATACAAGTTCTTTGTTGCCCGTATTTTATCACCGCGATGTTGACGAAGATGGATATTTGAAAGATATTACTTACAAATTCGATGAAGAGAATAATGTTGCTTATTCAACAGTAAAAAAAAGAAAAAAACCATTAAAACACGATACTTTAAAGATACCTGATAAAACCCTCGATGTTATTTCAATCATTTACTATATAAGAAATATTGATTTCTCTCAGATAGAAAAAAAAGAAAAAATACCATTTGTTATTTTGCTCGATAATGAAGTAACCAATGTATATATCAGATATCATGGGAAAGAAAAAAAGAAAGTAAGAGGAATAGGAAAATTTGATTGTTTGAAATTTACTGGTTCTTTAGTTGCCGGTTCGGTATTTAAAGGTGGCGAAGATTTAGAAATATGGGTTACCGATGATGAAAATAGAATTCCTGTATGGGTAGAGAGTCCTATTATTGTTGGGAAAATAAAAGTTAGATTAGCAAATTATGAAAATTTGAAATACAAATTGACATCAAAAGAATTGTAATTTCTTTATTTAGATTTAGAATAAATAAGAAGAATGTTAATTATTAAAATAAGAATACGATAAAATTATGTATTAACATAAATATATTTGTGAATTATTTGTAATTATATTATTATATGTCGAAAATAAAATCAATTGAACATGATGGAATAATTGATTCTATTGATTCTAATACGGTTAATGTTAGAATAATAGCTATGGCAGGATGTGCGTCATGTCAACTTAAAGGAGTGTGTTCAGCTTCTGATTTAGAAGAAAAAATTATTGAAGTATCAAATACTTCAGAAGAGTACAATGTAGGCGATAAAGTTAAGGTTGCCTTAAAGCAATCTCTTGGTTTTAAAGCATTGTTTTATGGTTATGTATTACCATTTATTCTTGTTTTAGGAACATTAATAATAACAACAAGCATATTCGAAAACGAAGGTATTTCGGGTTTATTATCTTTAGCGGTATTGGTTCCGTATTATTTTGGTTTATATATTCTAAGAAATAAAATACGTAAAATATTTACATTCTCAATTATTAAATAGTAAAAATTATTAAATATGAGCTTAACAGTTTTATATACAATTTTATCGTTGAGTGCAATAGGAGTAACATCTGCTGTTATTCTATATTTTGTTGCTCAAAAATTTAAAGTTTTTGAAGATCCTCGAATCGATGAGGTAGAAGAAGCATTGCCGGCTGCTAATTGTGGTGGTTGTGGATATCCCGGGTGTAGAAATTTTGCTGAAGCTCTAGTAAAAGCCGATGATATTTCTTCTATGTATTGCCCTGTTGGTGGTAACGATACAATGGCTGCTGTTGCCGGTATTTTAGGAAAAACAGTAGAAGCTAAAGACCCTTTGGTTGCTGTAGTTAGATGTGCTGGTTCTCCGGAACATAGGAAGCGAATTAATGAATACGATGGAGCTTCTTCGTGTGTTAGTGCAGCCAACCTTTATTCGGGAGAAACAGGATGCCAATTTGGATGTTTAGGTATGGGCGATTGTGTTGATGCTTGCGATTTTGATGCAATATTTATGGATGAAAAAACGCAACTTCCTTATGTAATTGATGATAAATGTACTGCATGTGGTGCTTGTGTTGAAGCATGCCCGAAAGATATTATCGAATTACGAAAGAAAAATAAAAAGGACAGGAAAATATTTGTATCTTGTGTAAACAAAGATAAAGGTGGTGTGGCAAAAAAAGCATGCGACGTTGCATGTATAGGATGTAAAAAATGTGTTCAAGTATGTGCTTTCGATGCTATTACAGTTGAGAATTTCTTAGCATTTATCGATTCGGAAAAATGTAAACTCTGTAGAAAATGTGTTGAAGTTTGCCCTACAGGAGCAATACATGAAATAAATTTTCCTCCAAAGAGAAAAAAGGAAGAAAATAAAGAAGTTGAAGAGAAAAAATAAAATTATATATTAACAAAATAGGAGGTATAAAAGTGTTAAAAACATTTGCAAAAGGCGGTGTGCATCCCCCTGAAGGTAAATTATCTTCGGGAAAAGCTATAGAAAAACTGTCACTTCCAAAAACCGTATCAATACCAATTGTACAACATATTGGAGCCCCTGCTAATGTTGTTGTTAGTAAAAACGACAAAGTAAAAGTAGGCGATATAATTGCTAAAAGTGGCGGTTTTGTATCAGCAAATATTCATTCATCAGTATCAGGAACAGTTGTAAAAATTGATAATGTGATGGATACTTCGGGATATAAAAAAACTGCAGTAATTATTAATGTTGAAGACGATATTTGGAAAGAAGATATTGATACTAGTGATATCTTGAAAAAAGAGATCCCATTTTCTGCTAAAGAAATTCGTGATAAAATTATGGAATCGGGTATTGTTGGTCTTGGTGGAGCAACTTTCCCATCTCATGTTAAATTATCTGTTCCCGAAGGGAAAAAAGTTGACGTGTTAATTATTAATGGTGTCGAATGTGAGCCATATCTTACATCAGACCATAGGGTAATGCTCGAGAAAGCTGAAGAGATGCTTGTTGGAGTTCAGATTTTAATGAAAGCTCTTGAAGTAGAAAAAGCATTAATAGGTATTGAAAATAATAAACCCGACGCTATTAGTCATCTTAACAGTCTTGTTAAGAACTATAAAGGTATAGAGATTCATCCCCTAAAAGTAAAATATCCTCAAGGTGGTGAGAAACAATTAATAAAAGCTTTAATAAACAGAGAAGTGCCTTCAGGTACTTTGCCATTAAATGTTGGAGTAGTTGTACATAATGTTGGTACTGCTCTTGCTGTTTATGAAGCAGTTCAAAAGAACAAACCTTTATTCGAAAGAGTAGTTACTGTTACAGGGAAATCAGTTAAAAATCCATCAAATTTCTTAGTTAGAATAGGAACTCCTGTTTCTGAACTAATAAATGCTGCCGGAGGCTTGCCTGAAGATACAGGGAAAGTAATTAGTGGCGGACCAATGATGGGAAAAGCTCTTAATTCAATCGATATTCCTGTTGTAAAAGGTACTTCCGGAATTCTTATTGTTCGCGATAGCGAAACAAAAAGAGCTAAGGAACAAGATTGTATTAGATGTGCTAAATGTGTGTCGGTTTGTCCTATGGGATTAGAACCATACCTTTTAACTAAACTGACAAAATTAGAGTTGAACGAAAAGTTGGAAAATAATTCAGTAATGGATTGTATGGAGTGTGGTTCTTGTAGCTATGCTTGTCCGGCAGGAATTCCTCTATTAGATTATATTAGATTAGGAAAATCAAGAGTAAGTCAAATCATTAGAACGAGAAAAAATAATGAGTAAAATTTTAACAATTTCAGCATCTCCTCATGTATATGGGGATACAAATATTAAGCGATTAATGTTTGATGTTGTAATTGCATTATTACCTGCCTTAGGTTTTTCAATATATTTCTTTGGTTGGGGTGCAATTGAAACAACATTAGTTGCAATAATATCATGTTTAGCTTTTGAATTTTTAATTCAAAAATATCTATTAAAGAAACAGCAAATATCTATTACCGATGGTTCTGCAATTGTAACCGGCTTATTGCTAGCTTACAATGTGCCTACAAGTTTGCCTATCTGGATGATAATATTAGGTAGTCTTGTTGCTATTGGTATTGGAAAAATGTCTTTCGGAGGATTAGGAAGTAATCCTTTTAACCCTGCATTAGTAGGACGAGTATTTTTATTAATATCTTTCCCTGTTCAGATGACTAGTTGGCCTACGCCAAACGGATTCAAAACAGTTGATGCTTTAACAGGAGCTACACCATTAGGAATAGTAAAAGAAGGATTGAAAAGTGGAGCTAATGTATCCGATTTGTTGCCAAATATCCCTTCGCACATGGAAATGTTCTATGGTCATATGGGGGGCTCTATGGGAGAAATTTCCGCAATAGCATTATTAATAGGATTTGTATATCTCTTAATAAGAAAAGTTATTACTTGGCATATTCCGGTTTCAATATTTGTGACTATTACTGTTTTTACAGGAATATTATGGTATGTAAATCCAGAACATTATATGAATCCATTATTTCATTTAATTACCGGAGGCGTAATGTTAGGAGCAATATTTATGGCTACCGATTATGTTACATCGCCAATGTCTATTAAAGGAATGTGGATTTATGGTATAGGAATTGGTGTTATTACAGTTCTTATTAGGGTGTTTGGTGCTTATCCCGAAGGTGTGTCATTTGCAATATTAATAATGAATGCTTTTGTGCCGTTAATTAATACATATATTAAACCAAAACGTTTTGGAGAGGAGATAAGCAATGGCTAAAACAGAATCGAGTTTTATTAATATGGTACTAACGTTATTACTTGTAACATTGGTATCGTCTGCTATTCTTGGATTTGTTTATGAACTGACAAAAAATCCAATTGCAGTAAGTAAGATGAAAAAGAAAAATAGTGCAATCGTTAATGTTGTTCCCGAATTCAATAATAATCCTATCGAAGAAATGTATAGTATTGGAGTAGATGGTGATTCATTAAGATTTTATCCGGCCAAAAAAGATGGACAGTTAGTTGGTACTGCAATTAGTACTTTTACTAATAAAGGATTTGGCGGTAATATAAAATTAATGATAGGATTATTGCCAGATGGTACAATAAATAATATAGTTGTATTAGAACATAAAGAAACCCCTGGATTAGGAGATAAAATGCAAAAATCAAAATCTGATTTTAGTGTTCAATTTAATGGAAAAAATCCGGAGAATTTTCAAATAAGTGTTACAAAAGACGGTGGAGATGTACAAGCAATTACAGCTTCAACAATTAGCTCAAGAGCTTTTTGCGATGCAGTAAAACGTGCTTATGATACATATATGAAAGGAGGTAAAAAATGAATCAAATAAAAAATTTAACGAAAGGTTTCTTTAAAGAAAATCCTGTATTTGTGTTATTTCTTGGATTATGTCCTACATTAGGAGTATCCACATCTGCAATTAATGGTTTAGGAATGGGGCTTGCTACAACTTTTGTTTTGGTAATGTCTAATCTTGTTATTTCATTAGTAAAAAATGTTATTCCCGACAAAGTTCGTATCCCGTCTTTTATTGTAATTATTGCTTCATTTGTTACAGTTGTTGAATTATCGATGCAAGCATATTTGCCATCATTATACGAACAGTTAGGTTTATTTATTCCACTTATTGTTGTGAATTGTATTGTTTTGGGAAGAGCCGAGGCTTTTGCTTCAAAAAATAATGCAATTTCTTCGATTATCGATGGATTAGGAATGGGATTAGGATTTGCTATGGCTTTAACTATTTTAGGTAGTATTCGAGAAATTCTTGGTGGTGGAGCTATATTCGGATGGAAAATAGCTGAAGGAATTGCAAAAATAATTAATCCTGAGACTATGTATAAACAAGGAGATGGAATATTAGTATTTGTTTTAGCACCTGGAGCATTTTTTGTGCTAGGATATCTCATTGTTCTTATCAATAAAATAAACAAAAAAAATGCTTAATTGATATATTATGGAATACGTAATTATTATAATATCGGCAATATTTGTTAATAATATTGTTTTATCGCAATTTCTTGGTATTTGTCCTTTTATTGGTGTATCAAGTAAAGTAGAAACTTCTATTGGAATGGCCGGAGCTGTTACTTTTGTAATGGTTATTGCAACTCTTGTTACTTATTTAGTACAACATTTTATACTTATTCCTTTAGGGATAGCTTTTATGCAGACAATATCGTTTATTCTTGTTATTGCTGCCTTAGTTCAATTAGTGGAGATTATTCTGAAAAAAGTAAGTCCTCCTATGTATCAGGCATTAGGTATATTTTTACCTCTAATTACTACTAATTGTGCTGTTCTAGGGGTAGCTATTCTTGCTGTTCAACACGACTATGATTTATTAGGTAGTGTTGTATTTGCTATGTCTAATGCTATTGGATTTGGTTTAGCCTTAGTTACTTTTGCCGGAATTCGAGAACAACTAGAATTATCAAGTATCCCAAAACCTATGAAAGGTGTTCCTATTGCATTTATTGTTGCCGGAATTCTTGCTATGGCTTTTATGGGATTTTCAGGAATAGTTTAAAAAGAATATATTTTAAGAGATAAAAATGGCTGTTATTTATAACAGCCATTTTTAGTTAATGGAAATTAGTGTGATTCTATAATAAAAACAACTAGTGTAGAAAAAATAAATAGCAAACAATTTATTGCTTAATAACATTTGTTCTGTTGTTTTATTTCATCTTATTTGTGTGTGGTAAAAATAAATTTTAGAATAGTTTTGTCAGCCATAATTTAACGAATTACTAAAGGTGAAACTATGAACAAATCGATAAGTAAAATAAAAAATACCGATTTTCTTCGAAATAGAAGATACGAGGCATTTATTTTTTTAATAATATTTTTTAGTTTTTTTGGTTTCCTAGGGCATAAGATGGGCGTAACAAACATGTTAAATACAATAATGAATACTGCATGGGATTTACTTATGAATACAGTGTTTTTTATTATGGGTATTACAGTAATTTCAGGAGCTCTGGGCAAATTAATGATAGAATTTGGTGTTGTGCGTTTATTAGAAAAAATTCTAGCTCCATTAATGCGACCATTATTTAATCTGCCCGGTGTAGCATCTTTAGCTGCTTTAATGACATTCTTCTCAGATAATCCTGCAATAATTAGTTTAGCAAACGATAAAAATTTTAGTCGCTATTTTAAAAAGTATGAACTTATTTCGTTAACAAATTTTGGTACTGCTTTCGGAATGGGATTAATTGTTTTAACGTTTATGTCGGGTTTAGGATTTTTTAAACCTGCAATAATTGGTTTTGTCGCTGCCATTATTGGAGCCATAGTTTCTACACGTTTAATGCAATTTTTTATTAAGAATAAAATAACGAAAGAAGAAGAAGTCCGGGATTTAGTTGGAGATAAATCAAATATATCTTTTAAAACTGAAGGTGGGATTTTTTTACGAGTTTTAAATTCTATTCTCGATGGAGGTAAATCAGGTGTCGATTTAGGTCTGCAAATAATTCCCGGAGTACTTATAATAAGTACAATAGTAATGATTATTACTTTTGGTCCTAAGGATTCTTTAATAGGATATCAGGGATTGGCATACGAAGGAGTTCCTGTACTGCCTAAGATTGCTGGCTTTTTTCATTGGTTTTTTGATGCTTTATTCGGATTTAAAAATCCTGAATTGGTTGCTTTCCCAATTACTTCTCTTGGAGCTGTTGGAGCTGCTTTATCCTTAGTAAAAGCATTTATTGCAAAAGGAATAATTACCGGAAACGAAATAGCTGTTTTTACTGCAATGGGAATGTGCTGGAGTGGTTATTTAAGTACTCATACTGCTATGTTAGATACTTTAAAATTCCGACGCCTAACATCAAATGCATTATTATCGCACACTATAGGTGGAATTGTAGCTGGTTCTGTGGCACATTATTTGTACTTACTTATTTCAATATGGTTTGTTGTATAAAAATAAATAATATAGATTGATTAAATTTTAGGATTAATGTTAACAAGGCTTTTATCTTTATTGATAAAAGCCTTGTTATTTTTTAATTAATCAGATATTGATTGTATTTAATAGCAAAGTAATTTTTATATCTTTACAGAGTGATGTTGTTATTATTTATAACAACAAATTTATATTATAATTAAAAAGAAAAATATTGAAATTTAAAGAGTTTTGTTTCGATTCTGATTTAGAAGAAGGTATTGATGCTATTGGTTTTGATGAAGCAACACCAATTCAAGAGAAAGCAATACCCATAATATTAGCTGGAAATGATATAATTGGTTCGGCTCAAACAGGTACCGGAAAAACAGCAGCTTTCCTATTTCCTATAATTCATAAAATTATATTATCGAAAAAGCAAAAAGATATTTGTGCTTTAATAATTGTTCCAACTAGGGAACTTGCTATTCAGATAGATCAGCAAATGCAAGGATTTGCTTATTTTACATCGGTAAGTTCAATAGCTGTATATGGTGGCGGCGATGGTTCTTCATTTGCTGTAGAAAAACAGGCGCTAACAGAAGGTGCAAACGTGGTTATTAGTACTCCCGGTAGATTACTTGCGCACCTTAATTTGGGCTATGTAAAAATA
The DNA here is from genome assembly GCA_964504155.1 of uncultured Bacteroidales bacterium. GTDB lineage: Bacteria > Bacteroidota > Bacteroidia > Bacteroidales > UBA12077 > CAZDCZ01. Next base: position 35,953 of record CAZDCZ010000009.1, read on the forward strand.
GAAAAACTTGATTTTTTTGTGCTCGACGAAGCTGATAGGATGCTTGATATGGGTTTTTACGAAGATATTATTAAAATAAAATCGTACCTGCCCGAAAAAAAACAAAATTTGATGTTTGCTGCTACTATGCCCACTAAAATAAGAGAATTAGCTCGTAAAGTATTAAATAATCCAAAAGAGATAAATATTGCTATCTCGAAACCTGCCGAAAGAATTTTGCAAATTGCTTATGTCGTTTACGATAATCAAAAACTCGACTTAGCAAAATATTTATTAATAGGAAAAGATGTACAGAGTGTAATAGTATTTTGTTCTACAAAAAGTAATACTAAGTTATTAAGTAGCGAACTGAAAAAATCAAATTTATCTGTCGATAATATTCAATCAGATCTCGAACAAAAAGAAAGAGAGCGAGTTCTTAACGATTTTAAAAGTCATAAAATTAATGTTTTAGTTGCTACTGATATTGTTTCTCGTGGTATCGATATAGAGAATATCGATATGGTAATAAATTACGATGTGCCTAACGATGGCGAAGATTATATTCACAGAATAGGCCGTACTGCACGAGCTAAAGCCGATGGTGTTGCTATAACATTTATTAACGAAAAAGAACAATCGAGATTCTTAGAAATAGAAAATCTCTTAGGAGACCCTATACATAAAGCAATATTGCCACATCAATTTGGTGATGCTCCTGAATATAACCCGATGAAGAAAAACAGAAATTCGGGATACAAAAAGAAAAAATATTATAGTAAAAAAAGGAAAAATACAAATCGTAAATAATTGTTGTTATTTATCGCAAACATACTAAATGTTAAAATCTTAATTATGCAATGTATATGTTGTAATTAATAGAAAAAACACATAAGCTAAAAAACATTTACTCGAATGAAACAGTTATATATAGATAATATCGCAAAATTATTATCAATTAGTAAAATACAAGTAGAAAGAACTATAAGTCTGATTTCTGAAGGGGCTACCGTTCCGTTTATTAGCCGGTATAGAAAAGAGATGACAGGTAGTTTAGATGAAGTTCAAATAATGCAGATAAAAGAAGAACTAGCTAAACTACAAGAGATTGATAAAAGACGCGAAGCTATTATAAAATCTATTGACGAGCAAGAGAAATTAACCGATGAGTTAAGCGCAAAACTAAATGCTGCAACTAGCTTAACTGAACTCGAAGACTTATATCTTCCATATAAGCAAAAAAGAAAAACAAGAGGTACAAAAGCAAAAGAAAAGGGATTAGAACCTCTTGCAAAAATTATAATGAAACAGCAAGAAACAGATATTGAGTTTAAGGCTGAAGAGTTTTTGTCTGATGAGGTCGAAACAATTGAAGATGCACTACAAGGGGCAAGAGATATTGTTGCAGAATGGGTTAATGAGAGTCAGTTGGCAAGAAATAGAATACGACGAATTTATAAAAACGAAGCACTAATCTCAACGAAACTTGTAAAAGGAAAAGAAGAAGAAGGCCAAAAGTATTCTGATTATTTCGAGTGGACAGAATTATTAAAGTCGTGTCCATCGCATAGGTTTTTGGCTATGCGAAGGGGTGAAACAGAAGGATTCTTGCGTTTTAGTATTGATATAGAAAAAGATAAAGCATTAGATACCCTGCATAATATTTTTGTAAAAGGTAAAAGCCGAATTTCCGAACAAGTTACTATTGCTATTAGCGATAGTTTTAAGCGATTAATTTCTCCATCTATGGAGACAGAATTTAAATCGTTATCTAAAGAAAAAGCCGATGAAAAAGCTATTATGGTTTTTGCCGATAATATGCGACAATTACTGTTGTCGTCGCCATTAGGACAAAAAAGAGTATTGGCTATTGATCCGGGATATCGCTCAGGGTGTAAAGTTGTTTGTCTCGATGCACAAGGGAATTTGTTATATAACGAGAATATATATCCACATAAACCACAAGAAGAAAGAAAACAAGCATCGAAAAAAATAATATCGATGATTGATGCTTATAAAATTGACGCAATTGCTATTGGTAATGGAACAGCAAGTAGAGAAACAGAAAGTTTTGTAAGGAACTTAAAATTCAAAGAAGATATTCAAGTATTTGTTGTTAGCGAAGATGGAGCATCGGTTTATTCAGCATCTAAGGTGGCTCGAGAAGAGTTTCCCCAGTATGATGTTACTGTACGTGGAGCCGTTTCTATTGGTAGAAGATTAATTGACCCATTGGCAGAATTGGTAAAGATCGACCCAAAAGCAATTGGTGTTGGACAATATCAACACGATGTGGATCAAACTAAATTAAAAGAGAAGTTAGACCAAGTTGTTGAGAGTTGTGTTAATCTTGTAGGTGTAAATGTTAATACAGCCAGCAAACATCTTTTAACATATGTTGCAGGATTGGGTCCACAATTAGCCCAGAATATTGTTGATTTTAGAAAAGAAAATGGAGCTTTAAAAAATCGCAAAGAAATAAAGAAGATTAAGCGTATGGGCGAAAAAGCCTTTCAACAATGCGGAGGTTTTCTTAGAATCGATAATTCAGATAACCCATTAGATAATAGCGCAGTGCACCCCGAGAGTTATCATATTGTTGAAAAAATGGCTAAAGATAATTCTTGTAAAGTTATTGATTTAATAAAGAACGAAAGTATTAGAAAATCAATTAAGCTTGAACAATATGCTAGCGAGAAAATTGGTATGCCTACTCTTAACGATATAATGAAAGAGTTGGCAAAGCCGGGACTCGACCCTCGGACTAAAATAAAAATGTTTGAGTTTGCCGATGATATTTATTCTATCGACGATATTAGAATTGGAATGGTAGTGCCCGGAATTATTACTAATATTACTAACTTTGGAGCTTTTGTAGATATTGGGATTAAACAAGATGGACTTGTGCATATTTCTAATATGGCAGATAGGTACATCTCCGACCCCGGCGAAGTTGTAAGTCTTCATCAGCATGTTAAAGTAAGAATTATTGATTTAGATATTCCAAGAAAGAGAATACAATTATCGATGAAAGATATTTAATTTATTATAATTTAAGAGCTTATAAAAATGTATTTGTTGTGTAATTGAGTTTTTTTTGTAAAAACTTTGTGTTATAAAAAAAAATAGTGATTTTTGATAATTATATAATTGATTTTTATACAAAAGAAATTATTTGAGTGCTAGTAAAAGTATTGTTTATTGAGATATTGTGAATGAGTTTCGAATAGTATTAAAAATGTTTTAAGTAATATGTTTAAATTTTTAAAAAGACCATACCCTTTTAATGTTGATTTAAAGAAAAATGTAAAAATATTATTTTTTGTTAGTTTTTTTATTTTTGTGTTTTTGCTTTTTTTTCAACCATTTAAAGTTGATGCTTTAAATCGTATAGAGAAAATTTATTTGATTAGTGGTTTAGTAATTGTAACTTTTCTTTCATTAAGTTTGAATTTATTATTTATTCCATTGGCATTTAAAAAAATATTCAATACCCAAAAGTGGAATGTTAGGAAAGAAATAATGTGGAATCTTTGGATTTTATTTACAATAGCGGGAGGATATTTTACATATTTTCAAATGATTGGAATGTTTGAAGTAAGTTTTATTTTAATAGCTAAAATTGTTGCTGTTAGCAGTATTCCAATTACTGTCCTAATTACTTTTAAACGAACCGATCTTTTAAGACTGTATTTAAAAACCGCAAAGGAATTAAATAAAAGATTTGATGATAAAAAAAACGAAGATGAAAAAAAAGTTTATTTTGTTTCAAATTATAGTAAAGATAATTTAACTATAAAAATAAATTCATTGTTATTTGTTCGTTCGGCAAATAATTACGTCGAAATTTTTTGGAAAGAGAATAATGCTGTAAAAAAGAAACTTATTAGAAGTACTTTAAAAAATATTGAAGAAACTCTAAAAGAATATACTTTCATAATAAAATGTCATCGAACAAATATTGTAAATATCGAAAATATAAAAAAAATTGTTAAAAGTTCTCAAGGATATAAGTTGTTTTTCGAAAAGGTAGATTTTCCTATATTAGTTTCGAAAAAATATTTTATGCATTTCAGAGAGTTAATAAAAAAAAAGACACTATTATTAGTGTAATTTCGCAACTAAAAAAATACGTTTCACACCTAAACTTTAATTTTTGCAACTATTATGTTGCTGTAAGCCCTAAAATTTGTAGTGTATAGAGCTTAGATATACTTTTGCTTCAGAAATATAAATAAAGCAAAAATTATGAAAGCATTTAACATTGGAAATCTAAAAGTTAAGTTGCCTATTATACAAGGCGGAATGGGAGTAGGGATATCATTATCGAATTTAGCAGCCGCTGTTGCTAACGAAGGCGGTATTGGTGTAATATCTGCTGTTGCTATAGGAATGACAATTCCGGATTATAAAAAGAATTTTCGTAAAGCAAATCTCGATGGTTTACGTAACGAAATAAGAAAAGCTCGTGCAAAAACAAAAGGTATTCTCGGCGTAAACATTATGATGGCTGTTACCGATTACGAAGATTTGATGAAAGTTGCCATTGATGAGAAGATTGATGTTATATTTATTGGTGCAGGATTACCATTAAGACGACCGTCAACTATCTCTGAAGAGACTTGGTTAAATACCGAAACAAAAATTATCCCTAAAGTATCGTCTGCACGTGCAGCAAAAACATTGTTTCAGTTTTGGGCTAAAAAATATAATAAAGTGCCCGATGCTATTGTAATAGAAGGACCGCTTGCCGGTGGGCATCTTGGATTTAAAAAAGATGAAGTTGAAGATGTAACTCAATCATTAGAAAATATTGTTTCTGATACTGTAGCTGAAATAAAAGTTTTCGAGAAACAATTTTCTAAAGAAATTCCAGTAATTGCAGGTGGTGGAATTTATACAGGCGAAGATATTTATAATATATTGCAAAAAGGAGCCAAAGCTGTTAAAATGGGGACTCGATTTGTTACTACTCACGAATGCGATGCTTCTATTAAGTTTAAAGAAACTTATTTAAACAGTACCGAAAAAGATATAACAATTATCGATAGCCCTGTTGGATTGCCTGGTAGAGTTGTAAATAATGAGTTTGTAAAAAAAATTAAAGCAGGAGTTCAAAAACCAATTAAATGTCCATGGAAATGTCTTAAGACATGCGATTTTAGAAAAGCTCCTTTTTGTATTGCCGAAGCACTTAATAATGCTGCAAAAGGAAATTTGAAAGATGGTTTTGCTTTTGCCGGATCTAAAGCATTTATGGCAACGAGAATAATGTCTGTTAAAGAAACTTTTATGCAGTTACTTCAAGAATACAACGAGAAAAAGGTAAACAATAATTCTTTTAATACTTTATATGAGTACGAGTTATCTTGTGCTTAAATAAAAGAAAAAATATTGTGTAAATAAAAGCGTGTCAGAATATTGTTTTGACACGCTTTTTTAGGACTAGATATTATTAACTTTAGTTAATAATATCTATATATACATTGAGATGATACTAAAAAGTTTGTCTTTAGTAATAGGTTTAGAAATATAATTGTCGCAACCGGAAGCTAAGCATATTCTTCGATCGTTTTCCATTGCAAAAGCAGTTTGTGCAATTATAGGAATTGTTGTATTGAATTTTCGTATTTCTTTTGTAGCTGAAAGACCATCTAATATTGGCATTTTTATATCCATTAGAATGATATCCGGATTGTTTTCTTTACATTGATTAATTGCCTCAATACCATTTCCTACAATAATTAATTTTGCTTGTGATTTTTTGAAAAGCATTTCAAGATACCGAATGTTACTTTTTTCGTCTTCGGCAATTAATATTGTTTTATTTTTCCAGTTATAAGCATTGTCTGAAATAAGCATATTTTTTACATTTTGTTTATCTGAAATTTGATTCGAATAAGGTAGAGTAAAATAAAATGTGGAACCATTATTGGGTTCTGAACTTAAGTTAATAGATCCCCCAAGTAATTCAACAAGATTTTTGCAAATAGCTAAACCTAAGCCGGAACCACGATAAAGTTTATTCTTATTGATTTCTATTTTACCAAATCGTTTAAAAATTTCTTGTTGTTGATTTTTTGTGAGTCCAATACCCGAATCTTTAACATAAAATCTAATAATAGATGAAGAGTTGTTGTCTTTAAGAATATTATAACCAAATTCAACAAAACCATTATCGGTAAATTTTATGGCATTATCAATAAGGTTTGTTAAAATTTGTTTTACTCGTAAAGGGTCAGTGTAAAGTTCTAAATCTTTGTTTATAACATCATTAGCGATTATTAGTTTAATATTATCTTTATTTAGTTGCTTAATTTTTGTTGAAAATACATTGAATAAATCCGAAAATGTCGTTTTTATATTAAATTGTTGTTTCTCGATTTTTAGTTGTTCGGCTTCTATTTTAGCTATATCAATAATGTCATTTATTAATTGTAGTAGGGTGTGACTGTTTTGAATTATATGTTGATGTAGCTCGTTTTTCTCATTCGTATCGAGATCTTCATCAGTTAATAAATTAGAGAAACCGATAATAGCATTCATCGGGGTTCTTATTTCGTGTGACATATTTGCTAAAAAAGCACTTTTTAATTTATCCGATTCTTCAGCTTTTTCTTTTGCTATCTCAAGGTCTTTGGTACGTTTTTCTACTAGTTTCTCTAAATTATTTCTATGTTTTTCTAATTCAGTATTTTGTTGTTCTATAAACTCTTTTTGTAATCTGGAAAAATCATGTTGGGCTTCTATCTCGTCTTTTTGTTGTAAAATCTCCATCTCAGCCATTTTGATGCTGGTAATGTCAGAATCTATTGCAATAAACTTAGTTATTTTATTATCATCATTAATTATTGGAGTTAATGTTCTTTGTGTCCATATTTTAGTTTTTGTCTTTGTAATATTCAGGGCTTCGTAAATTGTGCTTTTTTTAATGGAAATGCATTTTTTTATATTTTGTTTAATTTTAGGAATTATAGTTTCGTAAATAAGGGTTTTGTACTTTTCCTCCGAGAAATCTTCCAGAGTATAGCCATAAAGTCTTGTGAAACCTTCATTTATCCATTCTATTTTCCCTTTATCAGAAAAAATCATTACGGCATTATCAGTTTCTTTTGCTGCAATAGATAATTGCTTAAGTTTTTTATTCGATATCTCTAGAGTTTTCGATTGATTTAATAATTCTTCTTTTTGTTTGTTAATCTTAGATGTTCGTTGTATAATTATTTGCTCAAGTTTTTTATTTGATTTTTTCAATTTTATAGTGTATGATTTTATCAAGAAATAGATTATTAGTGATAGTAAAAGAATGTACGAGATATATGCTATAATTGTATGATACCATGGTTTTAAAATCTTAAATCTGTATTGAGCAATAGTACTGTAATTTTTAAACGAATTTATTGCTCTTACAGTAAATATGTATTCTCCAAAGCGCAAATTAGTATATTCCTTAAATGTTTGTAAAGAATTTTTCGACCAATTTTTATCGTATCCTTCAAGTTTGTATTGATATTTTATTCCATCTTTCTTTTCGTAAAATGTTGATGAATAATAAAAAGTTAACGAATTGTTTTTGTAATTTATTTCTGGAATAGTGCTATTCTCTTTTGTTGCAGTGCCGTAAAAAATTATTGAATCATTATTAATTTTAACTTTTCGTATTAATGTATTATATGGTTTGTTGTAATTAATAGTGTCGGCATATAAATCGTAGCGAATAAGTCCGTCTGCTCCACCTATCCAAGTAATTCCATTTTTATCATTATAAATATTATAAATACTTATTTGCGGAATTCTATTAAAAACTGTGTTGTTCCATTTATAAGTACTGTCAGATATTCTTTTTAAATAGCCTAAAGAATATTCTTTTGTGTTAAGAGAGCTAATCCAAATATTCTTATTTGGGTCTTCTTGTGCAATGTATATTGGTTGATGTTTATCTGTAAGAAATTCTGATAGTTTTTCTTCGCGAAAGAATCTATTTTCCGATTTATTAAAAGAATATAGTCCGTCTTTTGTTGCAAAAATAGTTTTATTATTAAATTCAGAAACTTGTATTTCAGTTAAATTCTTTAAACCACTATTTTTGTCATAAGAAGTGATTTCTGCAGAATTAATATTTTTATTCTTAAAACTAATATGTGAAATATTTTTAAATCCCGATGATACCCATAAATTACCATTTTTTTCTTCAAAGAAAAATTTAATTGAATGCTCGAAGCCTGGAATTTTCCCTATGTAATTAAATTCTCCGTTCGAAAATTTAAGTAATTCTAATCCTTTTCTAGTTGGTATGTAAATACGATTAGGATAAAATTTAGAAGGGAATATGTTAAAACAAATGCTATGTAAAGCAATATGTTTCTTTTTATTGTTTTCGAATTTGTAAACTCCGGTATTTGTTCCAATAAGTATTGTCGATTGCGACGATTTTGGATGTTTATAATCTACAATACACCAGGATTGACCAAAATCATCTATTTGAGCAAAATTATTATTAACTAACTTGTAAATACCCTCAAAAGTGGCAATATAAATATTATTGTTTATTCTAGTTGTTGATAATACCGATGAATTTAAACAATTAGTATTGTTAAAAACTGTTAGCGGGTATTGAATATCGATTCGCGAGATTCCATTACTTTGTCCTATCCATAAAGAATTTTGTTTGTCTTCGTATATCGAATATATTACGTTATCTAATAAACCTTTCGATCGATTAATTTTTTGTACTAGTTTTCCCGATTTGTCGATAATAGCAATTCCACCAAGAAGTGTTCCTATTGCAAAATTATTATTGCTTAGTGTAAGTGCACAATATAACCTGTTTCTATTGAGAAAATTATCTATTTCGGTACGAAATTTTTTAAATGTTTTCGAATCTAGATTATAAATATATAAACCCATTGTTCGGGTATAAATCAATAAATTGTTTTTATCATATTCGCTTATAGCGTATATCTTTTCATTTTTAAATATAGTGCTCTTTGGTATTAATACTAATTCATTATTTACCATTTCCATTAAGCCATAGCCTAGCTCGTGTACAAACAATTTATTATCGACATGATATAAAAAAAAGAAGTTGTTAATTTTTGGATGCCATGTTTGAATTTTGTTTTTGTGATATCTGACAAGTATGTCTCTAGCAAGAAAATATACTCCGTTTTTTGTAACCGAGATATTCCAGATGTCAGTAAAATTTGTGTCGATTTGAGGATATTCTTTTAAGAATGAATGATAAATTAACGCACCTAAACTGTCAGGTTTTAAATAGCCAAAATCTCCTACCGAACCTATATAAATTCTATTTGTTGAATCTATTCCAATGCTTCTTGCAACCGAATTACAAGAAATAGGAATAGTTTCCCAAGACGTTCCATCATATTCTAATAAACCATTATCACCATTTCCGAAATACATTAGTCCATTGTTATCTTGGGCGATATCCCAATTTTGAGGTCCTGCATTATATTCTTTTGTTGTATAGTTTCTTATAAAAGGAATTCCTGTTTCGTCATAATTTTGCGAAAAAGAAAGATGAGCAACAATTAAAAAATAGAATACAAGAAGTTTTTTCATAAGTGTGTTATATCTTATGGTAGAATTACTAAAATTACATAAATAAATTGGTATTACAAGAAGAAAAATCAAATAATAAGAACTTTAAATATTGAGTCCACTCTAAAAAGTCATAAAATTTAAACTCGTTTAGAATGGCATTTAAAAAAAATTCAAATAATTTGCAATCTAAATTTTTTATACGATTCTAAATACGTTAAATTAAAAATTAACAAAAACGTTAAAATATGAAGCATAATTTACATTTATTACCATTTTTTTGCTTTTTTGTGTCAAACTACCTGTTATTCGGACAAAGTTTATCTATAAACT
>CAZDCZ010000010.1:0-45512 GCA_964504155.1 uncultured Bacteroidales bacterium
CAATTGAAGAATTAGAATTACCGGATAATTATTGACCAAAACATTTTTGGGAACCGGTGAAAATGCAGTAAAATCGCAAATTTACGTAGCACTAATAAATTATCTGCTTTTAGAACTTGTAAAACGAACTATTTCTAAAACAACAGTTGCTTTTTCAAATTTATCAGAGAAAATCAGATTCTGCTTGTATCACTATCTATCATTGGATTATGTGTGTAATGAAGTTAAGGAAGGTGCTCGTAAAATTACTCTTCCAACACAAGATAAGTTTGTCTTTAAGACGAACTTATTTTATAATCTAAGTTTTATAACGAAGTATTGCTGTGATAGAGTTATATTTTATTTAATTTGCCGAAAACTTTCGGATGCTAGTGTAAAAATAAATAAAACAGCCTAAAATTCTCTTAGTAAATGTTTTGTTTAATAAAAAAATATTTTAATTTTGCAAACTCAATTAATTTATAACAAATAAAATAAGATTATGTTAAACCAGTATGAAACCGTTTTCATTTCAACTCCCGTTTTGTCTGAAGCTCAGACAAAGGAGACGGTTGAAAAGTTTAAAGACATTATTAAAAAATTGGGCGGAGAAATCGTCCACGAAGAAAATTGGGGACTAAAAAAATTAGCCTACCCAATTCAAAAGAAATCTACAGGATATTATTACCTGATTGAATTTAAAGCCGAAGGCTCTCTAATTGCAGAATTAGAAAAGCAATACCGAAGAGACGAAAAAATTATTCGTTTTTTAACCTTTAGAATGGATAAATATTCTATTGCGTATAGTGAAAAGAAAAGAAGTATGAAAAAACAAAAATCGGAGAACTAAAATGGCACAAAATCAATCAGAAATAAGATATTTAACTCCACCGACAGTTGAAGTTAAAAAGAAAAAATATTGTAGATTCAAGAAAAACAAAATCAAATATATTGATTATAAAGATCCTGAATTCTTAAAGAAATTTCTTAACGAGCAAGGTAAAATTTTACCTAGAAGGATTACCGGTACATCTCTTAAGTACCAAAGAAAAGTTTCTAAAGCAATTAAAAGAGCACGTCATTTAGCTTTATTGCCATATGTAACTGATATGTTTAAATAAGAAATTGGAGGATTTACTATGGAAATTATACTAAAAAAAGATTTGTCAGGATTAGGATTAAAAGATGATATTATAACTGTAAAAAACGGTTATGGTAGAAATTACCTAATACCAAAAGGATATGCTACTCTTGCTACAGTATCGGCAAAAAAAATTCATGCCGAGAATATTAAACAAAGAGCACATAAAGAAGAAAAGATAAAGAACGAAGCTCTCGAAATAGCTAAAAAATTAGAAGGAGTTAGTCTTACTATCGGAACAAAAACCAGTTCGACAGGTAAAATTTTCGGATCGGTTAATACTATTCAATTATCTGAATCGTTAAAAGTTAAAGGATTTGAAATTGATAGAAAAAATATTTCTATTGCTGAAAATCTAATTAAAGAAGTAGGAACATACAAAGCAACTGTTAAACTTCATAAAGATGTTAAAGTTGAAATTCCATTCGAGATAATTAGTGAATAATACTATACTTAATGAATAAAAAAAAGGTGTTGGAATATCCAACACCTTTTTTGTTTTTTTATACTACTGTTTACTTTACAGCAATTGTTTCAATCTCTATCATTGCTCCAAGTGGTAATTTTACTACTTGGTATGCGGCTCTAGATGGAGGATTCTCGGAATAGAATTTTGCATATACCTCGTTCATAGCAGCAAAATTATTCATATCGTTTAACAAACATGTTGATTTAACAACATCGGTATATGAATATCCTGCAGCTTTTAGTATTGCTCCAATATTTTTTAATGCTTGTTCGGTCTGTTCAGCAATTTCGCCAGGCATTTCTCCGGTTTTCGGATTTATTGGTAATTGTCCGGAAATATACAAAGTTCCCTTAACTTCAACAGCTTGACTATACGGACCAATAGCCTTAGGGGCATCTAGAGTAGAAATAATTCTTTTCATTTATTTATAAATTTAAAATTTTAATATTTATAGTTAATTAATACATTTGCGTAAATATTAAACAACATTTTTATACAACAAATAATATTAACAACACAAAATTACAAAATTATTTATTAATTACATGAAAATATTTATTCTCGACAATTACGATTCATTTACTTACAATTTGGTTCATTACATAGAACAATATGCCGATTTATGTATTGTAAAAAGAAATGACAAGGTAATTATTGAAGAAATAGAACAATGTGATAAAATAATTTTTTCTCCGGGTCCGGGTTTACCATCAGAAAAAACAATAATGCACGAAATAATAACAAGTTATAAAGACAAAAAACCTATTCTGGGAATATGTTTGGGGCATCAATCTATTGCCGAGTATTTTGGGGCAAAATTATTCAATTTAAAAGAGATTGTTCACGGAATTGAGAAAAACACAAATATAATTTTGCAAGATATAATTTTTAAGGACATCCCAAATAATTTTATTTCGGGCAGATATCATTCGTGGGCGGTTTCAAAAACAAATTTTCCCAGTGAAATGAAAATTCTTGCTGTAGATGATGATAATATTATTATGGCATTACGACATAAGAAATATCTCATTACAGGATTACAATTTCATCCCGAATCGATAATGACTCCTTATGGGAAACAAATGATAGAGAATTGGATAAAAGAGTGATCTGAATTTTTATTTTGGCATATTACAAATTATCGCGCCATGATTTTCGTTTTGTAAGTTGTAAATCTTGTAATATTGCCGATTTTACATTTATTCTAAAATTATAACTTTGTCGAGCACCAACAGGCACCCAGCCAAAACTCATTTCCCAACAATGTAAATCTCTATGTATATTTATAGATGTTGCTGCAAGTTGTTGTTGTTCAAAATCGTAATTCGAACGCATACTAATCTTCCAATTCTTTGTAAGACTTATATTTCCTGAAAAGGATAGTGTTTGACTAATTGTTGATACAAACTTAGGTTTCGAATAGGTAAGTTTATATCGCACATTAAGATCCCAAGGAACATCAAAATCGACATAATCAATAAACATAGCCTGTTCTTCAAATTGTCGACTATTTTTATCGTAGAATGTTCTGGAATTTTCTTTTGATACAGAATTATTTCCTTTATTTTCAGAGTCTTTTTTTGAGTTTAGTTTAAAATCAACCGAAACATCAAATCGAGTAAATCGAGGCCATTTACTGCCCGGAGTTTCCCATACAAACTTATTGTAAACATTTCCAATACTATTTAATGCATATGGGTCGATAGTTCCTGTAAAATTAATATTTACTTTTTTCTCGAATAATGAAGTACTCGAATTCATGCTTATTGGTCGCCATTTCATAGAATCGGCAAACAAATCATACGATGTGGAAAAATTAATTTTATCGAGCAATTTAATTTTTTTAACACTCGATGTAGTGTCGTTTGGGGTACGCACTTTCATTTCAATATTATTACTTAAACCAAAACTAACTATTCCGCTTCTCCCGGGAACGGCGGGTAATTTATACATACCATTGGCAAAATAAGAATATTCTCTAATATCTGTTGCGTCATCCGACACCCGACACTCACCATAATACTTAGAAACCATATTTCCTAAATCGGGACGAAAATTTAGGCTTACCGATGGAGATAAAACATGACGAACAGCTACAATTTTAGAATCGGGATCCTTAAATTGATACATTCCATATAATCGGGGACTTAAAGAAAACGAAATAGATGGAGTTATTACTTGTGCATAATCTAATTTATTAATAGTATCGGTTACAACAGTACTACTGGTATTATCCCACGATTTTCTTATAGAATTAGGATATACAACACCTGTGTATTTTACTTGAGGAGATATATTAAGGTAATTCAATATTTTTATATTAGTTCGTACTGGTATTTCGTGTTGAAAACCATTTTCGAAATCTCTAAATTTAGTATCTGTAAAAAGCAAAGAATCGACAGTATGAATTCTATTTCCCATTTTCGATTTATAACTAATCTCAATATCTTCGTACCATTTCATGTCACCTGAGCGATTTTTTTTCCTAAACGGATATTGCCTATCCATATCAAAAGTAAGATTTGGTAATGTTAAATCGACAGTTTTATTTCTACTATTTTGCGAATGCTTTAAATTTGCAGTAAAACGAAACGGAGTTCCTAACCACGATTTTGAATAAGCAATACGAGAGCTTTTAGTATTTGTCGTATAGTCGGTCATACTCCGGCTATTTAATTTATCGTAACTTGATGAACTTAAATTTACTTTAGCAGAGAATTCGCTTGATGGGTTTGCTTTTTCATCTTGAGTATAATTCCATATTATAGAAAAATCAGTAGTTTTTGAATAATCAGATAAACCCTCGTCACCCATAATATTATTATAGAGCTTTGCAGAAAAATTACTAGAATATTTATACTTCTTTTTTAATCGATAATTAACTATACCTCCCCAACTCCCTTTAGAAAATACATCACCTGAAACCGACAAATCCATATAATCGCTAATTCTAAAATAGTATCCAAAATCGCGCAAATAAAAACCTCTTTCTTTTTCTTCGCCATATGTTGGCATTAAAATACCGGATGTTTGCTTATGCTGAGTTGGGAAAAACCCAAAAGGTATAGCTACCATTCTTAAAGGAATATCGGCAATTACTAAATAAGAATACCCCGACACTATTTTATCTCCGGGTATTACTTTTGCCTTTGTCATAGATAAATAAAAATGAGGATGTTCTAAATCGCAAGTAGTATATTTTCCATTTTTTATATTAAACTCTTTGTTTTCCATTTTTTTAGTAACCTCACTATGCAAATAACCTTGTTGATCTTCTGTAACAATATTCTCTATATAACCTTTCTTTGTTTTGAAATTATATTTTATTGTTTTTGCACTAAATTCTTCGCTTCCTTCTTTAAATATTGGATTTCCAATCATAAGCCCGGAACTATCGGGTAAACCCTTTGCAAATACCTCATTACTAGCTTGATTATATTCAATATAATCGGCTTTAAGATTTATATCCCCATAATTAATCACCGCATTTTTATATAAATATACTTTCTCGCGATCTCTGGAAAGAATAATCGAATCGTCGGCAGAATAACTCACCTTTTCGTTAATAAGTGAGTTTTCTCTATTTTTTGTACTTAAAGTATCGCTATTCACTTTTCCCGATATAGAATCTAGATTAGTGTTATTGACGGCAACTTCTTGAATATTAGACAAAAAATAGTTATTAGTATATGAATTACCAATAACTCCCTTTGTAAAAAACAAGAGGCAAAAAATAAAAAAAAGAATTTTATGTAATTTTATATACAATTTATTATACTATTTTTGTGCAATACTGGTTTGATTTTTGAGCTTCAAAACTAATTAAAAATTGTATACATTATATAAAAATACCATGAATTTTATTTCAATTTTTTCAACACAAAAAAAATACCAAATATTTATTTATGTAATATTTATATTTACTACTATACCTACTATAATAAATGCCCAAGATAATAATAAATATAAACTTTCTACTATTGTATTAGACCCGGGTCATGGAGGAATTGATAATGGAACATCCGGAAAATATAGCAAGGAAAAAGATATAGCCTTAAAATTGGCACTTAAAGTAGGCGATTATATTGAAAGTAATTTCCCTGATGTAAAAGTAATATATACTAGGAAAACAGATATTTTTGTTCCTTTAGATAAAAGAGCTGAAATTGCCAATTCAAATAAAGCCGATTTATTTATTTCTATTCATCTGAATGGTGTAACAAATCATAAAGTATATGGTACAGAAACCTTTATTATGGGTTTGCATAAATCTAATGAAAATTTAGAAGTTGCTAAGAAAGAAAACTCTGCAATACTATTCGAAAAAGATTATTCTACAAAATACGAAGGCTTTGAGCCAAACTCGTCAGAATCGTATATTATATTTTCTTTATTACAAAATACTTTTCTAGAACAAAGTTTATCATATGCATCAATTATTCAAGATCAATTTACAACTCGTGCTCAACGAAAAAACAGAGGTGTAAAACAAGCCGGGTTTTGGGTATTATGGAAAACAACAATGCCTAGTGTATTAATAGAAGCTGGTTTTTTATCAAATCCAAAAGAAGAAAAATATCTCATGTCTGAAAAAGGACAAGAATATATTGCATCAGCTATTTATCGATCATTTAAAAATTATAAAAATTCTATTGAAGCAAAAAGTAATTTTTCAACTAATAACATTTCATCAAAAAATACAATAAAAAATACATCAACAAACAACAAATTAACAAACACCAATGTAATAATAGAGAATAATAAGTCGAGAATTAATGATGTACTATTTAAGGTGCAAATTGCATCGTCAAAAAAACCAATTCCATTAGATTCTAAATATTTTAATGGACTTAATAATGTTGAAGAATATAAATCTAATGATATTTATAAATATACTATTGGTTCGAAAAGCGAATATAAAAAAATATTATATTTAAAAGATTCATTACTAACAATCTTTCCCGATGCCTTTATTATTGCATTACAAAAAGATTCAATTATATCTGTAAAAAAAGCCTTAAATATTATTAACAATTAATATTACACTAAAAATTATATACAAAAAATAAGATTATATATGAAAATTTCAAAAGAAGCCAAAATCGGGATTATTATTACAATCATTATTGCTGTTTTTATTTGGGGAATAAATTTTCTTAAAGGGAAAAATATTCTAGTAAAAAACAGTAATTATTATGCTGTTTTCGATGAAATCGCAGGGTTAAAAGAAACTAGTCCTGTTTATTTAGGAGGATATAAAATAGGACTTGTAGAATCAATTGAATTTCATAAAACAAAACGAGGAAAACTTGTTGTTGAATTTTCGTTAGAAAATGATATTTCTATACCTTTAAACTCAAAAATTATTCTATACAGCTCTGATATAATGAGTACTAAAGCTCTAAAAATTGCATTATCAGACACAAGTGTTTTTTATAATAATAACGACACCATACCCGCAGAAGTTGAAGAAGGAATACAAGCAATGATAGAAAAACAAATAATTCCAATAAAAGAAAAAACCGAAAAACTAATTGAATCAATGGATTCTGTTATTTCAATGCTCGATTTTAATACCAGGACAGAAATAAAAAATACAATAAGTCATTTAAACCATGCTTCGAACGAAATAGATGCTCTTATAAGTACTGAGAAAGAAAAATTAACAAAAATATTTAGCAATATTGAATCTATCTCATCAAATTTAGAAAAGAATAATGCACAGATTACTGCTATACTCAGTAATCTTTCAAGTGTTAGCGATTCTATTTCAAAATCGAATATTACATCTATAATAAATAATGCAAATTTAAGTTTAATCGAATTTCAGGCTATAACTCATAAAATAAATAGTGGAGAAGGAACAATTGGCTTATTACTAAATAACGATTCTTTGTATAAACATATAGATAATTCTGCAAACAATTTAGATAAATTAATAATTGATTTAAACAAAAATCCACAAAAATATGTTCATTTTTCTGTATTTGGAAAAAAAGAAAAATAGCAATTTTTTTTAAAATTATTAAAAAGCTGATAATTAAATTTTAACAAAAACAATTTTCAGCTTTTTTTATTTACTTGTCTGGTATATTGATATTTACATCTCTAAATACAGTCTTTAGAATTAATGTTAATTTTTATGAAAAATCACACCTAAAAAAAACAATTTTTTCGTCAAAAAAATTTTTTCGTCATCTCATCAACTTAAAATAACAATACATAACACATTCTATATCTGTATGTTATTAAGCCTTTTCGATAACTACCTAATTATGACTAAGTTGTTTTTTTTTTGTTTTTTTTTCATTTTTAATTAACTGATATAAATAACCATATATGTTTTTTCAAAAAAGCAATAGATTTTCTATTTTTTTTTCATTTTTTTTTTCACAATTTTGTTTAGGCAAAAAATAAATGGGTAAAATTTTTAAAGAATTAGTATAGAAATGGATAACAAAAAACATCAACAAATTTGGAATAATTGCCTAAAGGTAATAAAAGACAATGTACCTTCAATCAGTTATAGAACGTGGTTTGAACCAATCGTTCCGATTAAACTAAGCGAAAATATTTTAACAATACAAGTTCCTAGTCCATTTTTTTATGAATACTTAGAAGAACAGTATATTGATATCTTAAGAAAAACATTAAGATTAGAATTAGGCACTAATGCAAAATTAGAATATAGCGTTGTAATGGAAAATAGTGTTTATTCTAACGCCAAACCCTATACTGTAAAACTACCGACAAACAATAAAATAAATTTGAAGAACAGACCTGTTTCAATACCAATAAATTCTGAAGAAAATACTATAAAAAATCCATTTATTATTCCAGGAATAAAGAAATTACATATTGATCCCAGACTAAATCCTGATAATTCTTTTAATAATTTTGTTGAGGGTGAATGTAACCGACTTGCGCGCTCAGCGGGTCAAGCTGTTTCCGAGAATCCCGGAGGAACAGCATTTAATCCTTTATTTTTATACGGAGATTCAGGTTTAGGAAAAACTCACCTTGCACAAGCTATAGGAATTCGAGTAAAGGAAAAATTTCCTGAGAAAACTGTATTATATGTAAATGCAAATAAATTTCAAACACAATTTGTTGAATCGGTAAGAAATAATAATAAAAACGATTTTCTGCATTTTTATCAAATGATAGATTTACTTATTATTGATGATGTTCATGAATTTGCAGGAAAAATAAAAACTCAAGATATATTTTTCCATGTTTTTAATCACTTACACCAATCAGGGAAACAATTAATACTTACTTCTGATAAAGCTCCTGTTGAATTGCACGGATTAGAACAGCGATTATTATCGAGGTTCAAATGGGGTTTATCTGCCGATTTACAAACACCCGATTTTGAAACAAGAATGGCAATATTAAAACAAAAAATTTATCAAGATGGTATAGATATTCCAAATAATGTTATTGAATATATTGCTTCAAATATTACAACTAATATCAGAGAACTTGAAGGTGCATTAATTTCTTTACTGGCTCAAGCTACTCTTAATAAAAAAGAAATCACTCTCGAGCTTGTTAAAAACATGGTTAACAGGTTAGTAAAACATACTCAAAAAGAAATTTCTATTAACTTTATTCAAAAAGTTGTGAGTGGTTATTTCAATATGCCTCCAGATATGTTACAATCGAAAACACGAAAAAGAGAAATTGTGCAAGCAAGACAAATTGCAATGTATTTTTCAAAAACTTTAACTAAATCATCATTAGCATCTATTGGAGCTCAAATTGGGGGGAAAGATCATGCTACAGTATTACATGCATGCAAAACCATAAATAATCTTATAGATACCGATAAACGATTTAAAAATCAAATATCAGATATTGAGAAAAAACTCAAAACATAAATTCTATTAAAAGAAACAGATGCAAAAAAACGAGTCTGTTTTTTTTATTTGTTAATATCTGAATTACTTTCTTCTGTTTTTTCGATTAAATTTGCATTTTATTTATATTATACTATTTAGAATATTATAATAAATACATTTTATATAAGAAAAGTATTTATATTCACATACTAATTTTTTTTATATTACCAATAATTAAATACCTCTATTATGGAAACAACAATTTTAGAATGGCTAGGCTATACAGCATCAGTTATAATCTGTATTTCTATGGCAATGAGTTCTATTTTAAAATTCAGATGGATAAACTTGTTCGGGGCTCTAACTTTTTCTATTTATGGTTTTCTAATAGGAGCCCTACCTGTAGGATTTTTAAATGGATTTATTGTAGTTGTTGATATATACTATCTGTTTATAATTTATAATAAAAAGGAAAAATTTGAAACTATAGAAATAGAAAATAACAGCAATTACCTATCACGTTTCTTAGAATTTCACAATAATGATATAAAAAAGCATTTTCCAAATTTTAAATATAATAACGAAGAAAACACTCTTAATTTATTTATTCTCAGGAATTCTGCTATTGCAGGAATTTTTTTAGCACACAAAGAAAACAATAATATACTAAGAGTAAAATTAGATTACGTTATTCCCGAATATCGCGATTTAAAAAATGGAAAATACATTTATAATAAATTAAAAAACAAATTTATTGATGATGGAATTACTACCATAGTCGCATCGAAAGAAAGCACAAAATATTCAAACTACTTAAAAAAAATTGGATTTAAAAAAAACACAGACAATACATATATTAAGGTTTTAAAAAAATAGGAGAGTTTATAAACACAAGCAAATTGTTAATAAATAGTTATTTTCTCTTATCAAAACTAAAAAAATATTATATATATTTGCATCGAATTTGAAATATTTATATTAATGAATATAGGGAAAATACTCAAAAATCGAAGAAAAAATATTTTAATAAATAATAGAGTCATTTGACTCGTAAAGCAGGTTTCTTTTTTTTGAAACCTGTTTTTTTTATTTTTCAATAGAATAAGTAAATATGATATTTTTAATTTTAAGCATACTATCTTCCACATCGATTTATGTAATTTTCAAATTTTTATATAAATTTAAAATTAATACTTTCGATGTAATAATAGTAAATTACATTACTGCAACACTACTAGGAATAATTCTTACAGATATTCAATTTAAATTAAATTATATATGCAATTCTCCATGGTTTCCCTACTCTATTCTTATTGGAATTTCGTTTATTCTAATGTTTGTTGTTATTGCAAAATCTTCGCAACATGTAGGAATAGTAATTACCACTGTATCAAATAAAATGTCGGTAATTTTCCCTATTGCTTTTTCAATTCTTATCGACCCACACGATATTTTAAGTAATTTAAAAATTCTTGGAATAATTTTAGCACTTATCTCGTTATTCTTAACAATATACAAAAAAAGAAAAATCGACTTTGATGCAAGGAACATTTATCTACCAATAATTCTATTTTTAGGAATGGGACTTATAGATTCTCTTGTAAAATATGCTCAATTTTACTATGTCGACGATAGTAATTTAACTCTGTTTACAGTTATTCTATTTGCAATAGCCGTATTTGCAGGATTAATTATTAAAATTATAAAAAAGACCTCTTTTAATAATTTATTTAATTTAAAAGTAATATTATGGGGATTACTTTTAGGCATTTCTAATTATGGGTCCTTATATTTTATAATTAAAGCATTAAACTATAAGAACAATTTTGGAAATACTTTTGACGGCTCTATTGTTTTTGGAATAAACAATATTGGTATTGTTACTTTATCTGTTTTAATTGGAGTAATTGTTTTTAAAGAAAAACTATCAAAAATAAATCTATTCGGAATATTTGTCTCTATAATAGCCATTTACATATTATCGAACACATAAAAATTTATGGAAAATAGAATACTAGAATATTACACTATAAAACAGCCATCAACCGGTCAATTTAAAGATAAAGGAAGTAAATTTATTGCTTTTGCTTTTCATGTAGAAACAGAAGAAGAAATAAAACAATATCAAGAAAAGATAAGAATTGAATATCATGACGCCAGACATCATTGCTATGCTTATATTTTAGGTCCTGATAAAAAAAGATACAGAGCTAACGACGACGGCGAACCTTCGAGCTCGGCAGGCAAACCTATTTTAGGACAAATACGTTCGTTTGAACTTACCAATACTTTAATTATTGTAATACGGTATTTTGGCGGGGTTCTTCTTGGTGTTGGAGGCTTAATTAATGCCTATAAAACTGCTGCATCCGAAGCCCTAAAAAATACTACAATAATAAAAAATACTCTTCACGATATTTACGAAATTAAATTTGAATATTCAGATATGAACGATGTTATGCGTTTAATAAAAGAAGATAATATTAATATGATAAATCAAAAATTTGAACTATCTTGTTCGGTAACATTAAAATTGAATATTAACAAAGTAGATAATATTTTAGAAAAATTCAAAATATTGAATACAACAAAAATAAAGTTTTTAGAAACGCGATAATTCATTTAAACTAATTTGTTTAGAAATAATTTTAAGAAACATTATATTAATTTCACAAATAAATTTCTTGAGCCAATGAAAAATAAACATTTAGTATCGATTAACGATTTTACGAAAGAGGATATTTATAAGATCCTTGATTTAGCAGCCGATTTTGAAAAAAATCCTGTGCAAGATTTATTATCAAAAAAAGTAATTGCAACACTTTTTTTCGAACCATCTACACGAACACGATTAAGTTTCGAAAGTGCTATTAACAGACTTAATGGTAAATTCATAGGATTTACAAATGCAGCATCTTCGAGTGTTTCTAAGGGGGAATCGCTAAAAGACACTATAAAAACTGTTGCCAATTACAGCGATATGATAATTATGCGACATCCTGTTGACGGAAGCGCCAGATACGCTAGCGAGGTATCATCTGTTCCTGTAATAAATGCAGGCGACGGCTCAAATCAACACCCTACTCAAACTCTGCTCGATTTATATACTATAAAGCAAACTCAAGGGACACTTGAAAATTTGAATATTTATTTCGTCGGAGATTTAAAATACGGACGTACAGTACATTCTCTATTAATGGCAATGTCGCACTTCAATACAACATTTAACTTTATATCGCCCAATGAGTTAAAAATACCAGATGAATATAAATTATTTCTCGATAAAAAAGGTCTTACATATTACGAACATAGCGACTTCTCAAATATAATTTCTCATGCCGACATTATTTATATGACACGAATACAAAGAGAAAGATTCTCTGATCCTATGGAATATGAAAAAACTAAAAACTCGTATATACTTCGAAACAAAATGTTAGAAAATACAAAAGCTAACATGAAAGTACTTCACCCATTACCAAGAGTTAACGAAATTCATACTGATGTTGATGAAAATGAAAAAGCATATTATTTTAAACAAGCTCTTAATGGTGTTTACACTCGCCAAGCAATTATTACTCATATTTTAGGACTTAAAAAATAGCTAATCATGGAAATAAACGACAAAAAATTACAAGTAAGTGCTATTAAAAATGGCACTGTAATAGATCATATTCCTGCAAATATTCTTTTTAAAGTTATTAATATTCTTCGATTAGATAAAATTGAAAATCAGATAACCTTTGGCTCTAACTTCGAAAGTAAAAAATTTGGGAAAAAAGCTATTATTAAACTTTCCAATATATATTTTAAGGATGATGATATTAATAAAATAGCACTTGTTGCTCCAGAAGCAAAACTTAACATTATTAATAATTATAAAGTTACCGAAAAAAGAATTGTACAAGTTCCTGATACAATTATTGGAATAGCAAAATGCGGAAACCCAAATTGTATAACCAATAAAGAAAAGGTAACAACTAAATTTAAAACTATTTCGAAAAATAATATTGCACTAAAATGCCATTATTGTGAGAAAATTACAGACTTGGAACACATAGAAATTTTGTAATTATTATAACAAAGAACTAAGATGGTGTTCAAAAAAGTGAAGTTTCAATTTAATTTGTCATATTGAGCGTAGTCGAAATATCTCAGTTTTAAACTAATAAATTAACTTCGTTGAGCTCGTTTCACTCGCTTCTTCGACTACGCTCAGAATAACAATAATTTGTTCTTTTTTGAACATCCTTTTATAATCTTTTTTAAATAATAATGTTCTGTTGATATCTGAAAATTCAACAGAACATTATTGTCGTCTTATAAATACTTTTATTTTATCTATCTAATTCTATCAATAGAGCGAATTAAAGCTTCATCTTTACCAATAGATCTAATAGCAAGATAAGTAAAAATTATAGCAATTAAAGGAAACACTGCAAAAATCTTATAACTAACTACTGCTTCTAATTGTTTTGAGAAATTGTTAATATAATAATAATTCAAACCCATATACCCAAGCATCAACAACATATTAAAAAAGCTTATTCGCATTTGAATTATCCTTTTTTTATACAAAAATATAGAAGCAAAAGAAATAAAAACAATAACCGACAATAAAACTATTACAGGAATAATCTTAATACATAATTCGTGTTGCTCGTTTGCAATACGCAAACCATTATAGCCATATACATATAACTGACTTTCACTACTTAACAAATTTGCTAAAGGATAGAAAAATATCATTTCCATTAAAACCGCAGCTATTAATAGAAAAACTGTTTGTATTCTTTGAATCATAATTATATACTATTTCAACAATATTAACATTTATCGTAGCAAAATTAATTGTTTTTATCCATATATCAACATAACAATGTATAAAAAATGTTATTTATTAAATACCCAAAATTACATGTTAAACAATATATTAATAATGTAAAATAATTGTTGTAAAAACCAAAACAAATTATTATGATTGTAAATTATTATTAAAAGAAAAAAAACAACATAACTATTTAACTTATAAAGATATGACAAAAATGAACAGTCAAGATTACATGAATAAGGAAGATAAATTTGGAGCACATAATTACCATCCTCTTCCAGTAGTATTAGAAAAAGGCGAAGGGGTATACGTGTGGGATGTTGAAGGAAAAAAATATTTTGATTTTCTTTCTGCATACTCAGCAGTAAACCAAGGACACTGTCATCCTAAAATTGTTGAAGCAATGACAGAACAAGCTAAAAAGCTAACTTTAACATCAAGAGCTTTTTACAACAACACCTTAGGTGAATATGAAGAATATATTACAAAATATTTTGGTTACGATAAAGTATTGCCAATGAACACCGGTGCCGAGGCCGACGAAACAGCTTTAAAACTTGCTCGTAAGTGGGGTTACATGAAAAAAGGAATTCCTGAAAATAAAGCCAAAATTATTTGTTGTAACGAAAACTTCCACGGAAGAACAATTACTATTATTTCAATGTCAACAGATCCTGATGCATATAGTGGATTTGGCCCGTTTACACCCGGTTTTGTTAAAATTCCTTATAACGATCTTGAAACATTAGAAAAAGAACTACAAGATCCTAATGTAGCAGCATTCATAGTTGAACCTATTCAAGGCGAAGCCGGTGTTTATGTTCCTGACGATGGTTACTTAAAAAAATCATCGGAACTATGTAAAAAACACAATGTGCTTTTTATTGCCGACGAAGTACAATCGGGCATTGCTCGTACAGGAAAAATGTTAGCTTGCGATTATGAAGATGTTAAACCCGATATCTTAATTCTAGGGAAAGCAATTTCGGGTGGAGTATTCCCTGTATCTGCAGTTTTAGCAAACGACGATATTATGCTTTGCATTAAACCAGGTGAGCATGGTTCTACTTTTGGAGGAAACCCTATTGCATGTAAAGTTGCAATGGCTGCCTTAGATGTTATTAAAGACGAAAAGCTTGCAGAAAACGCCGAAAAAATGGGTAAAATCTTCCGCGACGAATTTAATTCTATCGATTCTGAAATGATTCAACTTGTACGTGGTAAAGGTTTACTTAATGCTGTAATTATTAAACCTAAGAACGGCAAAACTGCTTGGGATGTTTGTGTTGCAATGAAAGAAAATGGTTTAATAGCCAAACCAACTCATGGACATATTATCCGATTTGCTCCTCCATTAATTATTAATGAAAAGCAACTTAGAGAAGCAATGGAAATTATAAAAAGCACATTCAAACAATTTGAATAATATATTAAACTATTAAAAAGAAGAACTGTCTGATATTAAATATGACAGTTCTTTTTTTTTAATTAAATAACTTATATAATGAATTTAAACACAAACCTTTCAAAACTATTTATGGGATTATCAGTACTTGGCTTATTTTTTTCGTGTACAAACACAAAAGATAAGGTTACCTTAAATGTAAACCAAATTGACAAAACAGTTAATCCTGCCGAAGATTTCTATCATTATGCAAATAATGGATGGATTAATGACAATCCATTACCTGCTGATGAAAGTGTATTTGGTTCTTTTAATCAACTCGATAAAGAAACAAATATAAAAGTTAAAAACTTGATTGTTGATTTATCAAAAGAAACTCATCAAGCAGGAAGCATAGGACAAAAAATTGGAGATTTCTATGCAACAGGTATGGATACTATAAAAATCGAAGAACAAGGAATAACTCCTTTAAAAGCAGAATTCGAGAAGATAGATGCCATCAAAACAATAGAAGATGTTCAAAACCATATTGCATATGATCATCATTATGGAATAAGCACATTATTTGGCTTCTATGGTAGTGCCGACGCTAAAAATAGCGAAATGACTATTGCTCAGTTAGGTCAAGGCGGATTAGGTATGTCAGACAGAGATTACTATACCGAAGACGATACAAGATCGAAAGAACTTCGTGTTGCATATGTTTCTCACTTAGAGAAAATGCTTAATCTTATTGGAGTAGACGAAAATCAAGCAAAAGATGACGCACAAACAATTATGAGTCTCGAAACAAGACTTGCAAAAGCATCTATGACTAGATTAGAACAACGCGATCCACATAAGACATATAACAAAATGTCGTTACAAGAATTACAAAAATTAAGTCCTGAATTCAATTGGACAGCATACTTCAAAAATATGGGTCTTGAAAATCCCGGCGATATAAATATTGCTCAAGTTAATTTCTTTAAGGAAATTAGTACTATGCAAAAAGATATTCCTGTAAACGCTTGGAAAACATATTTTAAATGGAATTTAATTAATAGTACTGCCAACTATTTAAGTTCTGATTTTGTAAATCAAGATTTTGAATTTTACGGAAAGTTCTTATCCGGAAGAGAACAAATGCGTCCACGATGGAGAAGAGTTCTTAGTGCTACTAACGGAGCATTAGGAGAAGCTATTGGACAGAAATTTACAGAAAAACATTTCCCTGCCGAAGCAAAAGAAAGAATGGTAACTTTAGTT
The DNA here is from genome assembly GCA_964504155.1 of uncultured Bacteroidales bacterium. Classification (GTDB taxonomy): domain Bacteria; phylum Bacteroidota; class Bacteroidia; order Bacteroidales; family UBA12077; genus CAZDCZ01. Next base: position 16,918 of record CAZDCZ010000010.1, read on the forward strand.
AATAATCTTAAAGATGCTCTTGCTCAACGTTTTCAAAATCTAGAATGGATGAGCGAAGTAACTAAAGATAAAGCTTTAGAGAAACTTTCTGCTATGAACGTAAAAATCGGTTACCCTGATAAATGGAAAGACTATTCAAATCTTGAAGTAAGTACTGATTCATATGTTCAAAATATCTTAAACAGTAGAAATTTTTCAAGATTAGAAAATTTAGAAAAAATTGGAAAACCTGTTGATAAAACAGAGTGGTTTTTTCCTCCTCAAACAGTAAACGCATACTATGCTCCATCTTTAAACGAAATATGTTTCCCTGCAGGGATATTACAACCTCCTTTCTTCTATATAGATGGCGACGACGCTATTAATTATGGTGCTATTGGTGCTGTAATTGGTCATGAAATGACTCATGGTTTCGACGACCAAGGAAGACAATTTACTAAAGAAGGAAATCTAGAAAACTGGTGGACAGAAGAAGATTCTAAGAAGTTTAACGATAGAGCTCAAGTACTTATCGATCAGTTCGATAATATTATTGTAATTGATTCATTACATGCTGATGGAAAATTAACTATTGGAGAAAACATTGCCGATTTTGGTGGATTAAATATAGCTTATACTGCATTTAAAAATGCTAACGGCGAGAATAATAAATTAGTTGAAGGATATACCCCCAACCAACGTTTCTTCTTATCGTGGGCACGTGTTTGGGCTCAAAACATTCGAGATAAAGCTATAATTCAAAGAACAAAAGAAGATGTTCACTCTATTGGTATTAACAGAGTTAACAATCCTTTATCTAATATGCCTGAATTTTACAATGCATTTAATGTAAAAGAAGGTGATAAATTATACAAATCGGAAGAAAAAAGAGCTTCTATTTGGTAAATCAAGTCATATTTATAAAAAAAAGATGTTTGCTATTTGCAAACATCTTTTTTTGTAATTTATTCTCACTTTTGTTTTAACTTACAATAATACTAAGACATTAAAATTTTAATCCATTTTTAAAAGGTAAAAATGTCATAAAATCGGCATGATGAACAATGTAAGCTTCAGTTGTACGTTTTACCATATCGCCTTCTCCGGCATGTGTAGCAATAATATGAGCAACTTCGGCAGGGATTCCGCATTCTTCGGCTAAAGAAACTCCCGAGAATGGATGACGTAAGTATTTACCATATTTTCCCTGAACAGCTTTACCATCTACCATTTCATATTCTAGCAATTTCCCTACATCGGCTAATATAGCACCAGCAATTACAACATCCATATCAACAGGTAAGTCTGATTCGAAAAATTTGTTACAAGTATTTCCTGCATCTTTTGCAATATGAACTACAGCACGTTTATGTGCCATAAAAGTTACTTTAGTTGGCACTAATAATGTAAATGGAATTGTTTGAAGATCTTTTGCAGTTAAAGCACTTCTTTCTAATGCCAACTCCCATGTTTTAGCAGTTTTTTCGCGTAAGTCGTTATCTTTTATCCACTCCAATTCAGGCCATAATTCTAATACATTTTTATTCATATCATTAATCTCCTATTTTTTTGTAAAAAAAAGAGAATGCCGACATTCGACATTCTCTTATGTAATATTAGTATTATGCTAATTTATCGATAATTGCTTGAGCCATTTCTATAGTTGAAGCAGCACCATTTCCAAGAACTTCAGGTTTACCCGACATCTTCATCATATCGTAAGTTTTAACTTTACCTTCTGCAATAACTTCGGCAATAGCTTTTCTCACTTTTTTAGATATCTCTTTCTCTTCAATATAATCTAGCATCATACAAGCCGACTCTATCATAGCAATTGGATTAACAATAGAAGTATCGTATTCGGCATATTTTGGTGCAGAACCATGAGTAGGCTCAAAAACAGCAATACCATCTGCACTCATTTGGGCTGAACATGCAAAACCTAAACCACCAATTAATCCTGCAAATCCATCAGAAAGAATATCGCCAAACATATTACCGGCAACCATTACACCGTAATTATCAGGATTTTTTGTTATCCACATCATCTGAGCATCAATATTTGTGTTTCTAAGACTGATGTTTGGATAATCGTTTTTCTGCATTTCTAATGCCATCTTATACATCATTCCCGATGTTTCGCGAATAACATTAGGTTTTTCGCAAAGAGTAACCGATTTATATCCATATTCTTTAGCATATTCGAATGCTGCACGAAGGATTCTCTCTGTCGATTTTTTTGTAAATATTCTTGTCGATATAGAAAGTTCTTCTTTTGGTGTTTTGCCAAAATTCTTAACAAACTTAGGATGAGTCATTAATCCTTCGTAAACTTTTTCATTAGGATTAGTCCACTCTACTCCACCATATAATCCTTCGGTATTTTGGCGGAAAATAACAGCATCAACCTCAGGTTCAACAATTTTGTTGTTATTACCACGTTTAATGAAATTTAATGGATTTCCGATATACGATTTACAAGGTCGAACACAAATATCAAGATTAAAATGCTGGCGTAATCCTACAATAGGACTTGAATATACCAGATTTTTTTCTTTTAATTCAGGTGCTAGTTCTTCAAAAGCTTCATCTTTTGGTTTCGAGGTAATAGCTCCGAATAAAGCAATTTTATGCTTAGCAAGTAAATCAATTGTTCTTTGAGGTAAAGGATTTCCTTCTTTTTTCCAAAATTCCCACCCAATATCACCTTCAACATAATCAGCTTCAAATCCAGCTGCTTCTAATACACGTATTGCTTCTTCCAAAACAACACCACCAATACCATCACCGGGCATTTTTACAATAATTCTTTTAGCCATAATTTTATTTTTATACATTATTAATTATCATAATTTAAAGCGTAAATTTATAATAAATAATTTTTAATCAACAATGTTTTTATGACTTTTGTTTCGACAAATTTAACAACATATTTCCTTGTTTCGATAAGTTCAGCAAGCTTCGTTTCTCGTACCCTGAGCTTGTTGAAGAACACTACATCAAACTCGCAACCTTGGTTCTCTGTACCATGAGCTTGGCGAAGGACACTTACACTAAATGAAGAGCCCATTTTTATTCTTCTAAATTTATAAAATAATTTCAAAAAAAATCAATACACATATGCAGAAAATAATTACATATTCGAAATAATAATTTTAATAATATTTAACATAAAAAGTTTTGCTTTTCTTTGTTTTATATTTCTTTAGTTTATAAGTTTACATCTCTTTTAAAAACATATACTATTAATAGATATAAACAAAATACAAATATGAAAACATTAAATCATTTAGAGCCCAAGATTGTTTGGAGCTATTTTGAAGATATTTGTCAAGTACCACGACAATCGAAAAACGAAGGTAAAATAATTCAATATTTACTCGATTTTGCCAAGGAGAATAACCTTGAAGCCGAAAGAGATGAGATTGGCAATGTACTAATAAAAACACCTGCCACCGAAGGAAAAGAAAATATAAAAACAATAGTATTGCAGAGCCATATTGATATGGTATGCGAAAAAAATGAAGGAACCAATCATAATTTCGATACAGATGCAATAAAGCCTGTAATAGATGGAAATTGGGTAAAAGCACAAGGAACAACTTTAGGTGCCGATGATGGTATTGGAGTTGCAGCGCAAATGGCTGTTTTAACCGATAATGAATTAGAACACGGTCCTATCGAATGCTTATTCACAGTTGACGAAGAAACAGGTCTTACAGGAGCATTTGGTTTACAGCCTAATTTTATAACAGGGAAAATATTACTTAACCTCGACTCTGAAGACGAAGGTGAACTATTTATAGGATGTGCAGGAGGAATCGACACTTTAGCTACTTTTACTTACAAAGAAGAAAAAGTTCCAAATAATCATAAAGCATATAAAATTGACATAACAGGATTGAATGGTGGACATTCGGGCGACGAAATTGATAAAGGTCGTGGAAATTCTATTAAAATTATTAATAGATTTTTATGGAATGCATCGAAAGAATTCGATATTAGAATTAGCAATTTAAATGGCGGCAAAGCACGTAATGCTATTCCTCGCGAATCGTTTGCTACAATTACTGTAAACAACTCAGATATCGACAAGCTAAAAGCTTATTTTAACAAATATTCGAAAGATATTAAGGCTGAATTATCTATTACAGAACCCAAATTAGAACTTAGTATTAAAGAAACAGAATTACCTAAGTATATTATTGACGAAGATACTCAACATTCATTACTAAACTCGTTATACGCATGTATGAATGGAGTGTACGAAATGAGTCGCGAGATTGAAAATCTTGTTGAAACATCGACAAATCTTGCTTCGGTAAAATTTCAAAAAGGAAATACAATATTTATCACAACCAGTCAGAGGAGTTCTATTGACTCTGCTAAATACGATATTGCAAATATGGTAGAAAGCACTTTTGCTCTTGCCGGAGCAAAAGTAATACATTCTGACGGATACCCGGGTTGGAAACCAAATACTAATTCCGAAATAATGAATATTACAGAAGCATCTTATAAAAGACTGTTTAATATTACTCCTGAGGTTAAAGCAATACATGCAGGTTTAGAATGTGGCTTATTTCTTGAAAAATATCCCGATTTAGATATGATATCATTTGGACCAACAATTAAAGGAGCTCATACTCCTGAAGAAAGAATCGATATTAAAACAAATCTAAAATTCTGGAATTTACTAGTTGATGTAATACACAATATTCCGGCAAATAATTAATCTATAATCATAAAAATACCTGTTGAGTAAATCGGCAGGTATTTTACAATTTGCATATGATAGCAAGTATATCGATTGGCTTATTGGAGAATGCCGATATCTATTCTCCCGAAATTATCCTACTGTTAATAACAGCAGGATTTTTTGTAGGTTTTATTAATACTATTGCAGGAAGCGGAACAGTAATAAGCTATTCATTATTTATGATGTTAGGTTTACCTGCCAATATTGCAAATGGTACAATACGCATTGGAGTGGTACTTCAGACTTTAGCTGCAACATTAAATTTTAAAAAACATAATAAATTAGATTTAAAGAAAGGTCTAAAACTTGCATTACCTGTAATTGTCGGCTCAATAGCAGGAGCTCAAATTGCTGTACATATTAACGAAAATATTTTCGAAAAAATTCTAGCTCTTGTATTAATATCTATGTTATTTTTTATTTTCTATAAACCCGAGCATTGGGTAAAAGGTAAACTTGAATTAATAGAAAGAAAAACTACATTTCTACAAGTTTTAATATTTTTTGCTATTGGTTTATATGGCGGGTTTATACATATTGGGGTTGGTATTTTTCTATTATCGGCAATTGTGTTAAATGCAGGATATGATTTAGTAAAAGCCAATGCAATAAAAGTTATGATAGTGTTTTTATATAGTCCTTTTGCCTTATTAGTATTTATATTGAGCGATCATGTTAATTTCGAGATGGGCTTAATATCGGCTATTGGAAATATTGCCGGAGGATTAATTGGATCTAAATTAGCAATAAAAAAAGGAGCTGGTTTTATTCGTTGGATACTTGTAGGAATAATCGTATTTTTTACTATTTATCTACTTTTAAAGTAATAACTTGAGTTCGATATACTATAATTTCAATTCTTGTATATATACTTCTTCATACTAAATACAAAAGTTAATATTATTTATTCTCAAATTCAATTCGAATAATTGATTCGAATAAATAATAAATATTTACATATCCTTTCTTTTAACTATAAACCAAGGATTTAGCAAATTCTTTTTATTATATATTAAGGGTGTTACAGCATCTTTTTGTGTAACAATACATCCTGCACCGACAGCTATAACATGTCCTGCTCCTGTATCCCATTCCATAGTAGGTGCAAAACGCGGATAAATATCTGCCTTCCCTTCGGCAAGCATACACAATTTTAACGAGCTACCTTTAGAAATAAACTCAATATCGCCATGTATTTTCTTTAAATTTTCTATAAATTGCTCTGTATCTTTGTTCATATGCGATCTACTGCCAACAATAGTATAATTTTTTCGTTTATTTGCAAAAGGCAACGAATTCTTTTCAATCATCAGCTTATCAATACTAATTTCGTTTTTACTATTCGTTGGATCTATATTATTTATTTTATATGAGCCATATTCTAAGGTTCCGATATATAAATCTTTAAGAAAAGGAGCATAAACAACACCCATAATCGGGGTATCTTTATGTATAAGTGCAATATTTACAGTAAATTCTCCATTTCGTTTAATAAATTCTTTTGTTCCATCTAAAGGATCGACCAACCAATAGTATTCCCATTTTTTTCTTTTATCAAAAGAAACACTTTTCCCTTCTTCGCTAAGAATATTATAATCTGTCTTACTTAATTCGTTAAATATTATATTATGGGCATTTTTATCGGCAATAGTTAATGGAGAATTATCGCTTTTTAATTGTATTTCAAAATCGTTGGAATTATAAATATTCATTATCTCCTCTCCTGCTTCTATAGCAAGCTTAGTAATAACTGTTAATAATTTTTTTATTTTTATTTTCTCCATTATAATTACAATAAATACATATAACTTAATATAAACACAGTAACAATCATATATAAAACGGTAAGAGGAAAACCTACTCTAAAGAAGTCTTTAAAAGTATATCCTCCCGGACCATATACCATTAAGTTAGTTTGATATCCTATTGGTGTCATAAAATTTGCCGCAGCAGCAAATGAAACAACAAGAACAAACGGAACAGGGTTATATCCAAGATTAGAAGCCATAGTAAGCGAAATTGGGAAAATAATAGCAACTGCAGCTTTATTTGTAATATATGCAGCCATAACACTAGTTATCAAATAAATTCCAAATAAGACTCCAACTTTTCCGAATGGCAGAAATACTGAAATTAGAATATTTGCAATCAATTCGGCAGCACCTGTTTTTGTCATAGCTGTACCTAAAGCTAACGACAATGCGATAATAAGTCCCAAATTATAATCAACTGCTTTATGTAATTCTTTAGGATCAGCAATTTTCATAACTAATAAAACAAGTATCAAAACAATTAAACTTAAAAACAAAGGCACTATCTTAAAAGCAGCTAGAACAATTGTAATTATTGTCCCTCCCAAGAGAGTAATAGTTTTATATGTCTCGAGTTTATTAAAATCTCTAATTTTAGAAATAAAATAAAAATCTTGAGTATAATTCGATCTACTAACAAAATCGGATCCCGAAAACAATAATATTACATCGCCTGCATGTAGTTCTATTTCTCCAATTTTGCCACTTATTTTCTCTCCATTACGATGTACTGCAATTACTGCAGCATCGTACTTTGCTCTAAATCTTATTTCCTTAATTGTTTTTCCTGTCATTGTTGAATTATGCGAGATTACAATTTCAACAACTTCTGTTTTTCGTTTTTTCGACATCATCCCTATCGATGGCAAAGTTAATCCAGAATCGGAATTTATCATATCGGCAATTGTTTCGGTAGCACCTGCAAATATTAGAATATCATCCTGCTGTAAAATTACATCGGGCGATACTGCGGATATTTTAAACGACTTACGAATAATTTCAACTAAAAACAATCCTTTAAGATTTCTCAAATCTGCTTCTTCAATAGTTTTTCCAACCAATTTAGAATTTTTTCTTATCTGAGCTTCTACCAAATATTCGCGTGTGTGTTTAGAAAACTCAGTTATTAAATCTGTTCTCTCTGGCAATAATTTTTCTCCAAAAAACAAAAGATAAAAGAAGCCTATTACTATCATAGGAACACCTACCCAAGCAAAATCGAAAATATTTAGTGGAGCTAGATTAGGAATTATCTTTTGATCGATAACCATTCCACTAACTATTAGGTTAGTAGATGTTCCTATTAATGTAGCACAACCACCTAAAATAGCAGCGTACGATAATGGAAGAAGAAATTTCGAAGGAGAAATACCTTTCTTCTTACACCAATTATTTACGTATGGCATCATTACAGCAACAAGAGGAGTATTATTTAAAAATGCAGAAAAACCAGCAATAATTAACATCATTCGACTTAAAAATCCCCTGTAACTTTTAGCCGACCTAAATATTCTATCGAATAATATTTCAATAACTCTCGTTTGTCGGATTATATCTCCTAACAATAATAACAATATTATTACAGCAATCTGTTCGTTAGCGAATCCACCCAAAATTTCTTTAGGAGTAAGAATTCCAAAAAAACCAAGTACAACAACAGCAACAACAAAGGTAAATGATGTCCCTAATAACTCCTTATATAAAGAGATTAAAATAAATAGTATTACAACAAATACAACTATTAAATCGAAAGAGATCATGTATTTCACATTTATAAATTCATGCATTAAACTATTTATTATATGTATTAATTAAAAGATAAACATATAAGATTTAAGTTTATTATTGCATTAACGGAAACAACAAATATAGGAATAAAGGTTAATTGAACAAAGTTTAAGCAGAATTTATACTTAAGCTAATTATCTTTTTAAAATTTTATATGAACCTAATTCAACTCCGTTCTTATTAAAAATATGGAGAATATATATTGATGAAGAATAATTTTTCATATCAATATTTTGAGTAGAATTAATAATTCTTTTCTTTAATAAAAGTGTTCCACTTATATCGTAAAGTTCGATAAATAAATCTTGATTGTCGGCATTTTCTATAGCAATATTTAAAACATCGCTGGTTGGATTTGGAAATAATTTGAATTTTATATTTAAATATTCTGATTTTTTAATTGAAGTAATTTCATATTTTGGTTGATGAAATCCTTGGGTTAAAATAATATTATCGTTCGAGATTGTACTTATTACTGTTTCCCCTACAGTATAATCAATTTTTAAATTAGAATTTTCGAAATGATTTCCGGTAGCAGAAATTACATCTTGATTATTTTGTGATACTACGGGTTAGTGCAGCTAATAATATTAAATTAAATCGTAACATAATTGAGATATCTAATTTCTATTACCTACAAATTTTAAATTCAATTATCAATAATATCTTAAGCATTTAACCTTTTTGCAAGCAAACTATTAATTTCAACAAATATTTTATCAGGCTTTTTAGTTCGCCAAATAAAATTATCGAATACGCCTCCAAAAACTATGTAGTAATCGATATTTTCATTTGAAAATTCTTGTATTACATGTTTTCTAAAATTAATTCCAACAATCCAACCATCTTCTACCTCGTCGAACCATTCTTCGTAATATAAATCATCTGATGAATGAAAATTCAAAACATTTTCGCCAATAAGTATAAATTTATTAATTCCTTTTGCTAATAATACTTCAATAATATTTCTTTTAAGGTTCATTATATCGTTATATAACAAATCGTTCCACTCTCCAATAAATTCTATTATTGCGTAAGCCAAATTATAATTAGCATAAATTATTTTTAGATATAGTGTCTCTGAACCAAAACTATCCCACTGAGGATGAATATAATACTCATAAATTGTATCGGTAAAATAAAGTTCGCTATTTTCTTTACCAAAATATGGCGAGTTAATATCATTAGATGATATATATAATTCTCTCCACTTATAAAACGGCTCAATATCGTGCATAATAAATAACTAATTTTAAAATAATAATTATATTCAAAATATATTATTATTAAATATCTTGTAAAAATATTAACTTTGGTTATTAGTTATACGAATTTTTCTAACTAATTTACGATAATCAACATTAAATATTCAAAATTATGAGAAAGACAAGAAAAAAAATATTTATCGTCATTATATCTTTTACGATAATTGGTCAAGTATTTTCACAAGAATTACAAAATACAGTAAATAATAATAATAAATTCTCTTTCGAATTATATACCGAAATTAAAACTAATCCGGTAAATATAATATATTCTCCATTTAGCATTTCTACTGCTTTAGCAATGACATATACCGGAGCTAAGAATAATACTCTCGAAGAAATGAGTAATACCCTTTATTTTGATAAGGATTTTAATGTACACAATAATAATTTTAGCACATTACAAAAAAATATTATCTCTGAGAATAAAGATGTGAAAATTAATATTGCTAATTCGCTATGGGCTCAACAAGACTATCATTTTCTTGACAATTTTATTGAAATAAATAAAAAATATTATAATGCCGGGATACAATTTACCGATTTTAATGGCAATATCGAACAATCGAGAATAAAGATTAATAATTGGGTAGAAAAAGAAACAAACAATAAAATTAAAGACCTAATAAAAAAGAAAACTCTCGATAATTCAACCAGACTTGTTTTAGTTAATGCCATATATTTTAATGGGGCTTGGAAATCTCCTTTCGAAAAAGAAAACAATACAGAAGAGATATTTTATATTTTTTCGAAATGTGAAACTACAGCAACATACATGAATAAACTTATAACAGGAAAATATTACGAAGACAAATTATCTCGTATTGTTGAAATTCCATATAAGAATAATATTGCTTCGATGATGATAATTTTACCAAAAAAGCGATACGGCATAATGGATGTTGAAAAAGCTATAAACGAGAAAAAACTAAACGAATACACAGAGAAATTTGAGTATAAAAAAATTCAGTTATCATTACCCAAATTCAAATTTACATCGGAGTTTGAATTATCTGAACAATTAAGCAAAATGGGTATGCCAAATGCTTTTGGAAGTGGAGCCGATTTTTCGGGCATGACAGGCAACAAAGATTTATTCATTGACAAGGTTATTCATAAAGCTTTTATAGAAGTAAACGAAAAAGGAACAGAAGCTGCAGCTGCTACCGCTGTTACTATGAGAAAAACATCTGCTACATTCGAAACAGTTAAGGTAAAGATAGATCACCCTTTTATTTTTATAATTAAAGATAATAAAACAGGAAGTATTCTTTTTTCTGGACGAGTTTTAAACCCTAATTTATAATTTATTTTATTGTTAATTTTATATTTCTTAAAAAATAATATTTATTATAAACTCTTATTATATAGATTTAGAAATTTTCGAAAATAAATATACGTGTAATAATATTTTAGTTTTAGTATTATAAATATTACATTGTGCAAATTTTTAATATTATTAATTTATTATGAAAAAACATTTATTGCTATTTTTTACATTTTTACTATATTTTCAATTTGCATATTCGCAAGAAAAAATTGAACATATAATTAAATTTAACATATCTAGTCGCGATGAATTGGAGAAAATTACCAGAATGGTATCGATTGATGCTATAGATGATAATATTGTAACAGCATATGTTAATAATAAACAATTAGAAAAATTTAAACAAAGTAATTATTCGTTTATTATTCTACCAACGCCAAGCGAAAAGTCGGCAAAAGTAACAATGGCAACAACAGTATCGGAAATGAGTAATTGGGACAAATATCCTACTCATGAGGTTTATACCGAAATGATGCGTCAATTTGGAATTGACCACCCCGATATATGTAGAATAGACACAATAGGTTTCACTGAAAATGGAAGAGAAGTACTTGTTGCTAAAATATCGGATAATATTGATATTCAGGAAGACGAACCTGAAGTATTCTATACCGGACAAATGCATGGCGACGAAATAGTTGATTATATTATGTTTCTTCGTTTAATTGATTATTTACTAGATAATTACGATAACAACACACAAGTTCAAAATATAATTAATAATACAGAATTATGGATTAATCCACTATCAAATCCCGATGGAACATATTCTGGAGGAGATAATACAGTAAACTCTGCTACACGCTCGAATGCTAATGGAGTAGATCTTAACAGAAATTATCCCGATCCGGATGATGGACCTCACCCCGATAGTTATGCTTACCAAGCAGAGACACAAATGATGATGAATTTTGCTGATACCCATAATTTTTCTCTCTCGTGTAATTCGCATAGTGGTGCCGAAGTAATGAATTATCCGTGGGATACATGGAATAGACGACATGTAGACGATAGTTGGTTTCAATACGCATCTTTAGTATATGCCAATTTAGCTATTGCAAACAGTCCTTCCGGATATTTCACCGGAATAAGTTCAAGCGGAATAATCAATGGTTCTGATTGGTACCTTATTACTGGTGGACGACAAGACTATATGAATTACTTTAAAAATTGTAGAGAAATAACTCTTGAATTATCAGAAGCAAAAATGCTCTCAAGTACTGAATTGCCTAACCACTGGGATTATAATAAAGAAGCAATGTTAGCTCTTATAGAAGAAAGTTTATATGGTTTTCGAGGAACTGTAAAAAATTCATCTGATGAACCATTATATGCAAAAATAGAAATCTCTGATCACGATGCCGATATAGATAGTTCTATGGTATTTACAGATGCAGATGTAGGCGATTATCATAGAATGATAGACGAAGGAACCTATGATATTACAGCAAGTGCTTATGGTTACATACCACAAACAATTAATAATGTAAGTATAGCAAATGGATATACAGTAACAAAAAACTTTGTACTTACCCAAGCTAGTACTACCAATATTACAGGTATTATTATTGATGGCGAAAGCGGAAATCCCTTAGAGAATGTAAAAGTAGAGTTGCAAAACTGTCCTGTCGACGCTGTATATACTAATAGTAACGGAGAATATACTATTAGCAATATTATGGAAGATAATTATAGTATTAGAGTTTCGCTTAGTAATTATGCATCGATAGTGCAAGATATTTCTGTTACTGAGACTAATAACGAATTCAATTTTGAATTATACATTGCTGATATAGAAGATTTTGAGACAAATAATTTTGCAAATTACGATTGGCAACATTCGGGAAATAAAAACTGGACAATAACAAGTTCGGAAAAATATGAAGGTGTTTATTCTGCTGTTTCTGGAAACATTTCCGATAATCAAATATCGGTTTTAGAGGTAGAATTGCAAATAGAACAAGCTGGGAAAATAGAATTTTATAAAAAAGTTTCATCAGAAGTATCTTACGATTATCTAAAATTTTATATCGACGATGTAGAGAAAGGCAGTTGGAGTGGAACAATTAATTGGGGTAAAGAAAGTTATTCTGTTACAACAGGAAACCACACTTTTAAATGGGAATATATAAAAGACAGTGGAGTAGATAATGGCAGCGATTGTGCATGGATTGATTATATAACATTCCCAAAAATTTTAAAAATTCCTGCTAAATTAGATTTTACTCCCGATACTATTGATATTGAAATGGATGTTGACGATACTCATCAGGAAACAATTAATATTTCAAATATTGGAGGTACAACATTAAATTATAATATTGCAGTTGAAAATGCAGCTTCAAATACATGGATATCTTTAGATAATTCAAGTGGAAGTTTAGATTTTAACGATAGCGATAATATTGTTGCTACAATTAATACCGATGATTCTGAAAATACATATAATTGTAATATTATTATTTCGCATAATGGTTCTAAGTCCGACACAATTATACCTGTTACAGTTATTGCTAGTTATCATCCTGAGCTGAATATCTCGGAAGATGAAATATTAAAAACAGTATTAGAAGATTCTAGTACTACATGTAATATTGAACTTAGCAATATTGGCACAGGAACAATAAGTTATAATGCCGAAGTTGAAAACTTTGAAGTTAATACATGGATAAGTATAGATAATAATAGTGGTAGCTTAATAGATAATACCGAAACAATTTGTGTTACATTAAATGCAGATGGATTAATAGCTCAACAATATTCATGTAATATTATTATTACTGATGATAGTAAGCAAACAACAACTATTCCAGTATTATTAAATGTACAAGAACCTAATGTTTTATCTGTTAGTCCCGAATCTGTTAGTATAAATATACCTAATAATTTGTGCGATTCATCAATTATTGAGCTTAGTAATATTTTTACCCAAGAGTTAAGTTATGAAATTTCTTTTAATAATCCTGATGATACAAATTGGATTAAACTTTCATCCTTATCCGGGAATATTTCTCCAAATGATTCATCAGAAATTGAACTGTTTTTTAATCCTAAAGAATTAGATATTGGTAATTATACAAATAAATTATTTATTACTAATAACCTAAATTCTAACACTACAATAATTCCAATTGCATTAAATGTTATTAATCCTGCAGTTTTAGAATTTAATTACGATACTATAAAACATGATATATATAGATATTCAAAAGATTCTATAATGTTAGGAATATCAAAAACAGGGAATATTGATATAAATTATAATATTAGTATTTTAAATGATAATAATTGGCTAAGTACTGATATTTCGGATGGTTTAATTGAAAATAGAGAAACAGATTCTGTTAAATTTATTTTTGATGCTAATAATCTTAGTATTTCGGAATATAATTGCAATATTCAAATTATTAATAAACTTACTACCGATACAAGCTTTATTCCAGTATTTTTGAATGTTAAGGAGGAGTTAGGATTAGTTATTGAACAAGACTCAATTACTATGAAATTAAATAAAAACACTAATGCTTCAGACACATTGTTTATTGAAAAAACTGGAGATATAGATATTGAGTATGACATTGAAATTGAAAATTCTATTAGCAATTCATGGATTACGCTAAATAAAACATCTGGTAATATTGAAAATGATATTAAAGAGAATGTTGTAATATTTTTTGATTCAAATAATCTCGATTATGGAACATACGAATGTAACATTATTATAAACGATGATTTTGGAAAAATATATACTATACCCGTAAAATTATCTGTAAGTTCAACGCTGGGATTTAATGATATTAGCAGTAATATTAATATAGATACATATCCAAATCCATTCTCCGAGAAAATAGATATTAGTATTAATCTCGAAAAACCATCAGGTATTTTTGTAACTATTTACAATATTAAAGGGCAATCGATAAAAGATTTCAATTTTATTGATAAAAAAGAAAGCACTTATCATATCACATGGCCTTCAAAATCAGAATTTAACAATAATTGTAAAAATGGGATTTATATTATAAGAGTAATAAGCTCTGAGAATTCTTTCTGTACGAAAATTATAAAACAATAAAATATCTTATATAATAATGATTTAGCCACATAGAAACATTGTGCCATTTTTTTTCTATATATTTTTTAGTTCAAAATAATAAATTTCAACTTTAAAAGTTATATATTTAGATGAACTAAAAAATCTTATGTCGATATATTTCAAATTTTATGTATGGAAAAAGAACAAGAACAAAATTTGGTTTTTAGGATAGCTAACTTAATCAGAGAAAATAAAAAACTTTCGTCTCAAATTAAAGAACTACAAGAAAAGAATAAAGACATATTACAGAAAAATATCTATTTTGAAGAAATAATATCTTCACTTCCATCAAATCTAATACCTAAAGGAATAAAAAAAAGCGTAAAAACACAGATTAAACGCTTTACCATGGCTACTGTGTTATATGCCGACATAAGCGGCTTTAAAAAAATTGCTAAACAATCGAAATCTAATGATATTATTGATGAGTTAGATAAGATTTTTTTTCAATTCGATGCCATAACTAAAAAATATAATATACAAAAAATTAGAACAATTGGCGATGCATATATGTGTGCCGGAGGAGTTCCTAAAAAAAATATTACAAATCCAATTGATGTAGTTCTTGCTGCTCTGGAAATGCAAGAATATTTGAATACACTTAAAAAAGAATACGAAGCGCAAGACAAGAAATTCTGGGATTTAAAACTCGGAATTCATACCGGGCAGGTTACTGCAACTGCGCATGGGAAAAAGAAAATATCGTATGATTTAAAAGGAGATACTGTTCATATTGCAACCAGAATGGCATCGGCAAGCGAAACAGGAATGATTAACATTTCTATAATGACCTACGAGCTTGTAAAACAATATTTTAATTGCGAATATAATGGAGAAATTCCTGTAAAATATAAAGGAAATATGGAAATGTATTTCTTGAAGAGAATTAAACCGGCATATTCTATAAACAGAAAAATAGGAAACAAACCAAATAAAATATTTATTAATAAATATCTCTTACGACAATTTACCGATTTACAAGAGATTATTCTCGACCGTTTAGAAAAAGAGCTTCCCAGTTATTTATATTATCATAATGTTAAGCATTCTATTGATGTTATTAATCAAGCCGAATTAATTGGTTATGGCGAAGGTGTTGATGATGAATCGATATTATTACTAAAAACTGCTGCTTTATTTCACGATGCCGGACATATTATTAACTACGACGAACACGAATATTATGGAACAAAATTAGCTCAAGAATATCTTCCAAAATATAATTATTCTAATGAACAAATAGAGAATATCGGCAAAATTATTATGGCCACAAAATTACCCCCTAAACCTAATACTTTACTCGAAAAAATAATATGCGATTCTGATTTAGATTATCTTGGAAGAAGCGATTTTATTCCTGTTTCGAATACCCTTTATAAAGAACTTCACGAACAAAACAAAATTAAATCGATGAATGATTGGAATAAATTACAAATAAAATTTATTTCATCTCATCATTATTTTACAAATACAGCAAAAAGTCTGCGAGAAGTTAATAAACAAAAACAAATAGAAAGAATATCTAAATTAATTAAAGATTAAATTGATTTGATATATCTTTAAATAAATACATCATTTATAATTATTAGCAATAACTTTTAATTCTGTTCTTCTGTTTTGAGCTCTACCTTCTTCGGTATTATTTGTAGTAATAGGTTTATTCTCGCCATATCCTTTATACTGCAATCTATTACTATCTACACCATTACCAGAAAGATAATTATTAACCGATTCGGCTCTTCTCTCCGATAGTTGAATATTATAATCTTTCTCTCCAACATTATCGGTATAACCAGATATCTCGATAATTAAGCCCGGATTACTGTTCATAAAATCAATTACTGTATTAAGTTCTGCAATCGACCTATTATCGAGCTCATACGAATTGCTGGTATAGAATACATTTTGCAAAATAATTCTTTTCCCTGCCTTAATTTTCTGCAAAGGAATATCTTTAAAAAATGGTTTTGATATCTCATGAATTCCTTTTAAGGAAAAATTATCGGAATAAAACAAATATCCTTCTTTCGAAATATTTAATGCATAATCGTTATCGATAGGAATACAAACTAAAAACTCTCCATTTTGGGAATCAGATTCAGCTTGCATAACAACTTTACCATTTTCTAAATTTATAAGTTCAAATTTAGCTTTTAAATTTCTTAGAGTCTCTTTATCAAAAACTTTTCCCTTTAAATACGAGACCTGCTGAGGTCGAGCTTCTTTATAGAGTTCAAATTCGTAAATATCTAATCCAGTACCAAAATTTCTATCTGAAGAGAAAAATGCTCTTTCGCCCTTTGCATTTACTATCAATCCGGTTTCGTCGAACTGTGTATTTATAGGATATCCTATATTTACAGGAGTTGCCCATGAACCATCATTTTTTCTTTCTGTTTTAAAAATATCGTAACCACCCATCCCCAATAATCCATCGGAAGTAAAATATAGTGTTTTATTATCGGGATGAATAAATGGAGAAATCTCATTTCCTTTTGTATTAATGATATCGCCCAGATTACGTGGTTTACCCCATTTTTTATTTGGCAATTTCTCCGACATCCAAATATCTTTTTTCCCTTTACCTCCCGAGCGGTTACTAACAAAATATAATGTTTTCCCATCGGACGAGATTGATGGTTGAGCCTCCCATTTGCTTGAATTTACAGGTGAACCAATATTTACCGGGTCAAGCCATTTTTTATTCTTCTTATTGCATCGATAAATATCGCAACTTCCTTTTCCATCGTCTCGACTACAAGCTGTGTAATATATTACTCTACCATCGACAGAAATAGTTTGAGCTCCCTCGTTTTTTTCAGAGTTTAATATATTCCCAATATTCTCTGCAAGAGACCAAGTGCCATTATCTTTATAACTTATGTACAAATCTTCTTGAACAAAATTTTTATAGGCTAGAGTATTTTTATTAGGAATTTTAGTATTTGCTTGTTTAGGATTTTTATCTACCAAACGTGTAAAAACCAATACATCTTCATCGGCAGTAAGCACAGGCCAATACTCGTCGCACTTTGAATTAACAGTACTGTCGAGCTTTATTGGATTAAATGGAACCGGATTTTTCATTGCCTCTATAGCAAAATTACAAGATTCTATTTTCTTCTTAGTTTTATATCTAAAATCGGGAGATATACTTTTATACGATAATAATTTTTCGAAAGATATTTTTGCTTCTGTATATTGGGCAAAACTCAAATTCAAATCGCCTATATTATAATATATTCCATGGAAATAGTCCGGATCGATTTCTATGCATTTATTATATGTTCTCAGTGCTTTTTTATTATTCCCATTATCCATATAAATTTCTGCCAACATCAAATATGCATCTATAAAATTCTTGTCAATTTTTATAGATTTATTCATTGCTTCGATAGCAAGCGGAAATTCAAATAAATTATAATGTTTTAAACCCTCGTTATAATATTTTATTGCTCTTTTTGAATCGGAGTGCAAGCGGCGTTGTGCAAAAGAAATAGAAAACGAAAATATTAATATTAATAATGTAGATAAAACCTTTTTTATACTATAATGTCTCATAATTAACAGATTTTCTGCAATTTAACAAAAAATTATAATTTCTATATAGTGATTCCTATAAAATAAGAAATGCTTCTTTATCGTTATTTTTGTATTAGCCTTTTTATCAGTGTTATCTGAATTCTTTTTCCTGAGCTTTGTCTTTTATTATGGAATATTCATAAATTTATGGGCTTGTAAAGATATATTCCATTTCGGATTCTCTTTTACATAATCAACAATCTTGCTAATATTATTTTTATACATGCTCCATTCCGACTGAAGATACAATTTACATCTTTTACCAACATGCTTAGCGGCTTCTTCTGCCCATTCGAAATCGTCGTCGCTAAATATTATTACTTTCAACTCGTCGGCAGCATTATATATCTCACTAACGGGTGGACTTTGTTTTTTCGGCGATAAACAAATCCAGTCCCACTCACCTGTTAAATGATTTGTTCCTGCTGTTTCGAGAAATATTTCGATACCGTTTTCTTTTAGTTTCGAAGTTAATGGCGCCAAATTATATAAACTAGGTTCGCCACCTGTAACAACAACTGCTCTAGCCTTTGTGTTTAGTGCATTATTTACAATATCTTCAATAGGTACTAAAGGATGATATTCCGGATTCCATGTTATTTTCGAATCGCACCAACTACATCCAATATCGCAACCACCAATACGTATAAAATATGCTGCTTTACCTGTATGATAGCCTTCTCCCTGAACAGAATAAAACTCTTCAACCAAAGGTAACTTCTCTCCTTTTTCTATTGCTAAACTATCTATCTTATCCAAATCTTTTTTTGCAAAGATATAAGCTTTTTATTATTTTGTCTTACAAGTTCAATAATAAAGTAGAGCCGTTTTCATTTTCAATTTTTTGATAAAAATTATCAAAAATAATTTTTATCTTTTCTTGTTCTTTTGAATCAGCAGCGTAAACAAAATCGCTTCCATTATGGTCGAGAGCTGTTAATATATACGAGATTGTAATATTATGAATATCTAATGCGGGTTGATATTGTTTCATTTTACTGTTGTTTATATTTATCTCCGACAATATTCTGCATTCTAATAACTCGTAAATAATTTTTCTTACAAGTCGTAACGGAATTCCTAGTTTTTTACTAATCTGACTTGCCGATAAAGGAATACCATTATCCGAAAAGTTCTTTACAATCAAACTCATTAATAATAATGTTACTATTCTATAGTTATAATTACTAATATTTATAATATCGTATTCGAACTCGTATTTTTCTACATTCTGATTCGAATACGAAATTTCTGCACCAAACAAAACTATTAACCAACTAATTTGCATCCACACAATAAATAATGGGAACACAGCAAAGCTTCCATAGATAGCATTATAACGCGATACCCCTATTTGAAAATGTATGTATAACCACTGAACAATTACAAAAATTGTTCCGGCAATTATTCCTCCAACCAAAGCCGACTTAAAATTAACCTTTGTGTTTGGCATTACTACATATATAACAGTTAACAATAACCAAATAAGAACATAAGGAATTAATTTTACCAGAAAAAATATAAAAGGACTTACCATACCCAACAGCTCTACTTTTTGAGTTATTTGAGTTACACTTGTTGTAATAAATACCGTAGCACTACTCGATAATATTATTAATATCGGAGCAATTAATATCATAGATAAATAATCGCTAAATTTTCGAAACCAGACTCTAGGTCTACGAATTTGCCAAATTGCATTAAAAGAAAGTTCTATATTCCCAAAAACTTTCATTACCGACCAAAATAATATTACTAAACCTATTCCGGCAATAAAACCTCCTTTAGTATTATCTAAAAACGAATTTGCAAATTTTAATACCCAATCTAGAACTTCCTGTTTGTCTCCCAAACTAATTATTAACTGTTGTTTAACATAATTTTCAAATCCAAAACCTTTAGCAATTCCGAAAACCATTGCTACAACAGGAACTACCGACAATAAAGAATAAAAAGTAAGAGCAGAAGCCTGCATACTTACTTTATCTTCTTTTAACCCACGAAAAGACAAAACAAGAATTTTTATTTGTCGTAAAGCAATGGCTTTAAATTTAGGCATATCCGACGATTGCATCCGCCACAGCTCAGTTTTAAAAAAATCTACTATCTTCGATATCATATCAATAAATTTAATATTATATAAAAATATAAAATATTACTTTTAAAAATAATAATAAAGTCTTAATTTTTACTTTTATTATTACTCAAATGGATAAATTAGAAATAAACAATATTAATAACTCTCTTATCACCTGCAAGAAATGTTGTTTATCGACAACACGAACTAATGCCGTTAAAGGCGAAGGTAATTTAAATGCAAAGATATTTTTTATAGCTCAAGCTCCAGGACACATAGAAGATAAAGAAAACAAAATGCTAATTGGTCCTTCGGGAAAAATATTCGACAAATTGTTTAATGAACTTACAATTTCGAGAAAAGATGTTTATATATCGAATATTATTAAATGCTACTTGCCAAACTGCCGTAAACCTCGAGCAGAGGAATTAGATATTTGTTATTACAACTATTTAGCAAAAGAAATTCAGATAGTAAAACCAAAAATATTAATTCCTTTAGGATATCATGTTACTAAATACATACTTAAACAATTTGATTTGCCGATTCCTAACCGACACGAATTTCCTAAATTATTTGGCAAATTACTAATCAGTAAGAATATGCAAATTCTCCCTTTACGCCATCCGGCAATGGTTGTACATAATAAATCGAAATATTCTTTATTAGAAAAAAATTACAAGAAAATTAACATACTAATAAATAAATGCAAATATTACTCCGAATGCCCCATTATAGATTATTACCAAAGTGGGAAAATAATAAAAGACTGGGTTGATTTATACTGCCGAGGAAATTGGGCGGAATGCCAACGATACAAAAATTATTTACAACGAAACTATATCCCCGACAATATGCTTCCCGATGGAATAATAGATATAAGCCTCAATAATTATTGTTGATAAATTTTTAATGATAACCAACTTAAGTTTTGAAATAAACAATAAATTTGCATAAAAGGATTTAGTTCTTTAATGTCAAATTACTTTATTGAACACAACTTATAATTAATTCTTTAAAATTATATTGTATTTTGTTGAACAATTGAGAATAAATAATTCTATATCTAATGACACATAATCATAATCACCAACACGCAACTGACAAAAACCTTGGTATAACAATTATCTTAAATATTGCCATTACAATTGCCCAAGCAATTGGAGGAATAATTTCGGGAAGTATAGCTTTACTTTCTGATGCAAGTCATAATTTTAGCGATGTTTTATCACTTTCTATCAGCTATATTGCAAATAAACTATCGAAAAGAAAATCTACTTCGAAACAAACATTCGGATACAAAAGAGCCGAGATATTTGCAGCATTTATTAATTCGTTTACTTTAATTATTATTGCAATAATTCTATTTGTTGAGGCAATAAAAAACTTATTTTCTTCGCCCGAAATCAATGCAGATATTGTAATATATCTTGCAGCATTAAGCATTTTTTTAAACGGATTAAGCGTTCTTTTAATAAAAAAGGATGCAAAACATAGCATGAATATAAAATCGGCCTATTTGCACCTTTTTACCGATATGCTTACTTCAATTGCTGTACTAATTGGTGGTTTTGTTATTAAATATTTGAATTGGTTTTGGTTCGATAGTGTATTAACAATTATTATTGCCATATATTTAGTATACAATAGTTGGGGGATTTTTAAATCGTCGTTAAAAATTTTCATGGAATTTACTCCCGAAAATATTGATATCAATAAAATAGTAGAAAAAATAAACAATATAGAAAATATTAAAAACATTCATCATATACATATCTGGCAACTTACCGAAAACGAAATAATATTTGAAGCTCATATAGATTTACTTAATGATATACAGATATCAAAATTCGACAATATTATTAGCGAAATAGAAACAATTTTAAGTAAGTTTAATATACATCACTCAAATATACAACCCGAATGGAACACTTCTGATAATAAAGAAATAATAAACACCAAATATTAAAATATTTCTAAAATTCAAAAAAAAATGATTAAAAGTTTACAAAAAAAATATCTTTGTATATTAATTCAATTTATCAAACAAATCAAATGATATTATTTACACAAATTAGAAATATAATTAACTCCACAATTAACTGGTTTTATACTCCATTCAAAAACATTATTCCAATAGAAACTTTCCGTTATGGAGCTACCGGTGGTTTAAATATGACTCTCGATATTTTTTTGTACTTCGTGTTTTATAATTATGTTTTCGATAAACAAATTCTCGATTTAGGCTTTATTGCAATCAGTCCACATATTGCAGCATTTATATTTGTTTTTCCAATAACTTTTACTACAGGATTCTTATTTGCTAAATATATTACTTTTTCTAGTTCTATATTAAAAGGAAGAGTACAACTAAGCCGATATATATTAACTGTTAGCGGTTCTATATTATTAAATTATATCTTACTAAAATTCTTTGTAGAATATTTAGAAATATGGGCTACTGTTTCAAAAATTTTCACAACAATAATTGTTACTGTATATAGTTATATAGCTCAACGATTTTTTACTTTTAAAACACACCAAAAATAATTATTCATTTTCTTTTAGCTAACTGAAACATATTGATTAAACTCAAAAAGGCGATAAAAGTTTTTTATCGTCATTAAATCTTTCAATACTTGAATTTATTTTTATTCATATTATTAGATATCCTCATTTTTCAATAATATGCTTATTTAAAAAGAATAAAATAAAAGAATTAGGTACGATATAGGGAGATAGTTTACAAAGTTAAAGGAACATAGTTTACACTTTTTAGGTTTTAATTTGGTATAAAAAATCAAATTGCTATTCCTTGGAAAGAAACAACAGCTATGGAACAAAAATTTGACGTTAGACTCAATCCCCCTACTAAAAAATTCCGTTGAATATTTTAGCTAAGGTCGAGAAAAATAAGCAAAAGAAAGGAGAAAAAATGAAAAATTACAGAATTTACAAACAACTAATAATCAACAATTAATTTTGACGTTAGTGGGAATTTAGGAAAAAGGTTTGCATATCTCAAAAAAAAAAATTATAATGAATAGGATTTATTAATTAAAATAGAAAGTTATTTATGATTCAAACAAAAGTATTTAACACAAAGAACAAACCTAATTCAAAAGAAAAAGAAGGCTTAATTGACTTCTTATTTGACAACTTGCAAGAATATGGAGACCCAAAATCAGACATAGAAAAAGCGGTTAATTATGCATTGAAAGAAACAACTTCTTTTGGTGGCTTTATTTTAGTCTCATATTTAGAAAATGAAATATCGGGTATAGTAGTAGTTAATCAAACCGGAATGAAAGATTATATTCCGGAAAATATTTTAGTCTATATTGCTACTCACAAAAATCATAGAGGTAAAGGAATCGGGAAAATGTTAATGAAAAAAACCATCGATTTGGCAAAAGGAAGTATAGCATTACATGTTGAGCCAGAAAATCCAGCTAGATTTTTATATGAGAAAGTTGGATTTAGCAGTAAGTATATTGAAATGCGATTAAATAAATAAAAGCATACATATGCATATTATTTACAATTTTATATTTAAATTTATATGTTCACAATGCTTAGTTAGGTTTTATATTTTCTAAAATGTAATAAATCACAAGAATTATGGTTATAAAAAAAGATGTAATTTTATTAAGACATAAATTACATCAAAACCCGGAAGTTTCTAATAATGAATATAAAACTTCAGAAAACATTTCTTGTTTTATGAAAACATTAAAGCCTGATGAAATTATTACACTAAGTAAAACAGGAAAAGCATTTGTTTTCTGCAGTAAAAAAACCGGAGAAACATTGATGTTTAGAGCTGAACTTGATGCTCTGCCAATAATAGAGACTTCTGATTTACCATATAGTTCTGTAAATAAGGGAATAGCTCATTCGTGTGGACATGACGGACACATGGCTATTATTTGTGGTCTTGCACAAAAAATTGCAGAAAATCGTCCAAAAAAAGGAAAAGTAGTTTTACTTTTCCAACCTGCCGAGGAAATTGAACAGGGAGCAAAAGATATTGTTGAAAGCTCTGCATTTAAAAACATTAAAACCGATTATATTTTTGCATTACATAATATCCCGGGGATAGAAAAACATAAAATTATATTGAAAAAGGGAAGCTTTGCAGCCGCTTCTAAAGGTATGACAATTGAGTTACAAGGAAAGACATCTCATGCAGCAGAACCCGAAAATGGAATAAATCCGGCAATAGCAATTTCTTCAATTATTAGTAAATTAAATAATTTATTAATAGATAAAAAGCAATTTAAAGACCTTAGTTTACTAAGCTTTATTTATGTTAGAATGGGTGAAATATCTTTCGGCACTTCTGCAGGTAGAGCTGAAATGGGAATAACACTCAGAGCTTTTGAAAATAAGGATATGGAACTGTTAACCCAAAAATCAGAACTGATAATAAAAAACATTTGCAAAAAAGAAAAATTAGATTACAATATACGCTATAATGAAATTTTTCCTGCTACTGTTAATAACGATAAATGCATTTCGTTGATAGAACAAGTATCAAAAAAAAATAATTATAAAATTGAATATCTTAAAAAACCATTTAAATGGTCAGAAGATTTTGGATACTATTCAGAAAAATACAAAACAGGCTTCTTTGGTTTAGGTTCTGGGGTAAATCAACCGGCACTACATAATCCGGAATTTGATTTCCCTGATGATATTATTGAAACAGGTATTAATATGTTTTATGATATTTATGCAAAACTAAACTTATAATAATGAATAACTCTTCAATATTAACTTTGAATAAAGAAGCTGTAAAAAACAACATAAATTTTTTAAGAAAGAAACTTGGGAAAAATGTAAGAATATCATCTGTTGTTAAAGCTAATGCCTATGGACATGGCATAGAACAAATTGTTCCCCTTTTTGAAAATGAAGGAATAGATCATTTTTCGGTTTTTGATTATAATGAAGCTGCAAGAGTTCAAAAATGCCTGTCAACTCCGGCATCTATAATGATAATGGGCTGGATTGCTGATATAAATATAGAAGATGCTATTAAAAAGGGATTTGAATTTTTTGTGTTCAATATCAATCGATTGCAAAAAGCCTTACATTATTCACAGAAACTTAAAATTAAAGCAAAAATTCATATTGAAGTAGAAACAGGTATGAATAGATCGGGCTTAAATTTGAACGAATTATTAATATTGTCGGATATTATTAATAAAAATCCACAAAATTTTATTGTAGAAGGTTTTTGTACTCATCTTGCAGGTGCTGAAAGCATTTCGAATTACAAAAGGATAAAAGATCAAATAAAGAGATACAAAAAAATGTTGCTTATTCTTAACGAAAAAGGTATTGTCGCCAAATATAGACATATAGCAAATTCGGCCGCTTCATTTGTATATCCTGAAACAAGAATGGATTTAGTAAGAATTGGTATAATGCAATATGGTTTTTGGCCAAGCTCAGAAACTTTTATACATTATATCCAAAACAAAAAGAATAAAACAGATCTATTACAAAGAATCTTGGAGTGGAAAAGTGTAATAATGTCAATAAAAGATGTAAAAACAGGGGAATTCATCGGTTATGGAATGTCTTTCCTTGCACAATCTGATATCAAAGTAGCACTTATACCTATTGGATATTCAGAAGGATATAATCGTTCGTTAAGCAATAAAGGAAGAGTGCTTATTCACGGACAACGATGTGTTGTAATTGGCCTCGTGAATATGAATATGTTTATGGTAGATATCTCCGGTATTCCAGACATTAAAATTGGCGACGAAGTAGTAATAATTGGCAAGCAATACGATTTAGAAATTAAAGTATCAGCTTTTAGTAATATTAGCGATAAACTTAATTATGAAGTATTAGCTCATTTGCCAAAAAATATTAAACGAATAATAATTTAAAAAACATAAAATAATGGCTTTTATAACATTAGATGTTAAAAAACTAAAATCAAATTTCGACTATCTTAATACTATTTTTAAAAAGAATGGGATAGAATGGTCTATTGTGTCAAAATTGTTAAGTGGAAATAAAATATATTTAACAGAACTATTGAAATTTGACATAGATCAAATATGCGACTCTCGTGTGTCAAACTTGAAAGAAATTAAATCACTCAATCCTAAAATTGAAACTATTTATATTAAACCTCCTGCAAAACGATCAATATCAAGTGTTGTTAAATACGCAGATATTAGTATGAATACAGAAATTGAAACTATTAAACTTTTATCGAAAGAAGCAAAAAAACAAAATAAAACTCATAAAATTATAATAATGATTGAGCTTGGTGAACTTCGAGAAGGAGTATTAGGCGAAGACTTCATAGATTTTTATGAAAGTATTTTTAAATTAGAAAATATTAGAGTTGTTGGAATTGGTGCGAACTTATCTTGTTTATATGGTATTTTACCAAATCAGGACAAATTAATACAATTAAGTTTATATGAACAGCTAATCGAAGCAAAATTTAACAAGCAAATTCCATATGTTTCCGGTGGTTCTTCTGTAACAATACCTTTAATTTTTCAAAACCTTTTACCAAAAGGAATTAATCATTTTAGAGTAGGCGAAACATTATTTCTTGGAACTGATGTTTATAATAATATAAAATTAAAAAAAATGCACTCTGATGTATTTAGTCTGTATTCTGAAATAATAGAATTAATAGAAAAACCCATTGTTCCTACGGGCGAATTTGGGACAAATGTTGAAGGTGAAAGTTTTGAATTTGATCAAACTAATATTGGAGAAACATCATACCGAGCAATTATTGACTTAGGTCTTCTTGACGTAGGAAAAGACCATCTTGAATTAGTTGACAAAAGCTTAAAATTAGCCGGTGCAAGTTCCGATATGATTGTAATTGACCTTGACGAAAATAAAAAGAAATATAAGGTAGGAGACTTGGTTGAATTTAAGTTAGATTATATGGGAGTACTTAGAATAATGAGCTCTAAATATATTGAAAAAAAAATAAAAAACGCAAGCTAAACACGCGGTTATAAAGCATGTGCCTTAACGAATAGGCGCTAAAAAAATTATAAAAAACTAGAATTACTATATGCCGATGTAAATACAGCCATGTTCAATGTCTGTAATTTCCTGTCAATATAGATTTTTACTTCCCACCAATCAAACTCACATATCTTACCCGGATGATAATTGTTTTATAAAACTTTCTTTGCCTTGCTTTTCTGTATTACGGATATAATTACAAACAGTAGAATAGCTTATCAAGTAACTTTTCTCTTGCAGGTAATTGAAAATGTCAATTTTTTTCATTATCTGTTTTCGCATACCATTGTTTATTTTTTCTTTATGCTTTAGCTTATCCGTTAAATTCCCCAAGCGGACTATAACAGACAGAAAATCAATTAATCTGCCCCTTACCCTAAAGGGAGTAATTGATTTTCTTTGCTCCCTTTAGGGTAAGGGGCAAACAA
Source organism: uncultured Bacteroidales bacterium (assembly GCA_964504155.1). Classification (GTDB taxonomy): domain Bacteria; phylum Bacteroidota; class Bacteroidia; order Bacteroidales; family UBA12077; genus CAZDCZ01. The sequence continues at coordinate 45,056 of CAZDCZ010000010.1, forward strand.
AGAAAATCATCTGTTGTAAAAATCAGCTTGGGGAATTTAACGGATAAGCATTTTATTCTTTTTCAAACAAGAGTTTATTTCTTCTATATCATGTGTTAATACAGACTTACGGCAATTGTAGGATTTGTACTGTGGCTTAAAGGATAAGCCTTGTTCTAAATAATTTTCTATATCATTTTATTTCAGACTCGTGTTCTGAAATATATTTGCGAACCGTTTGTAAGCAGTAATTTGCAATCGTCAAATTTTCGCAAAAGTAAATCGTCAAATATTGGCAACAATAAATCGCCAATTTAAGGAAAGTTCGAACTTTGAAATTAAATCTCAAAGATTGTTAATAATTATTTTTGGGTGGTATACTTTTCAATTATTAGGTGGTATAGTTTCTTATTATTATATACATGGGGAAATGGATTTGTGTGTCCACAATGTGGTCATACGCATTACTGTAGAGGTA